>CAYYKV010000039.1:0-20180 GCA_964468605.1 uncultured Occallatibacter sp.
GCACGACGCACATGCGGCAGGCAGCCTGGAGCGAGAGGCCGGGATAGTAGCAGAACGCCGGAATCTCGATGCCGGCCTTGCGGCAGGCGTCAATGAGGAGCGTTCCCGCGGGTGCGGTCAGCTTCTTTCCGTCGACTGTGAAGGTTACGTCGGGCATTCCTTGTTTGCGGTCCCTCAGGGGTGAAGCCCCAATCATTTCATTCGGTCAGCGGCACGACTGAAGTCGTGCCCTTTCAAAACTGCAAATCTCTGTTGGCCAACTACACAACTGTCAACTGCGGCACGCCTTCCTTCGCGAAAGGGCAGGGCTTGCCGTTCAAATGATCTTCAAATTCCTGGCGAAACTTCTTGACGAAAGCGATGGTGGGCATGGCAGCAGCGTCGCCGAGCGGACAGAAGGTGCGGCCCAGCATATTTTCGGCAAGGTACTGAATATTGTCGATGTCGGCCGCCGAGCCGAAGCCCGCGTGGAAGCGCGTGAGCGATTTCTTGAGCCAGTCAGTGCCTTCACGACATGGAATGCACCAGCCGCAGCTTTCGTGCGCGTAAAAACTGATGGTGCGCAGGGCAAATTCCACGATGCAGGTCTGGTCGTCGATCACAACGACGCCGCCCGATCCGAGCATGGAGCCGGCTTTGCCCACTTGATCGAAGTCCATGCCGAGGTTTTCGATTTCCTCAGGCAGCAAAACCGGCGTGGACGATCCGCCGGGAACGACAGCTTTCAACTTGCGGCCACCACGGATGCCACCGGCAACGTCGTAGATCATCTTCTTGAGGCTATAGCCCATGGGCAGCTCGTAGACGCCGGGACGCTCGACGTGGCCGCTGATGCAGAAGAGGCGCGTGCCGCCGTTGCGCGGTGTGCCGACGGCTGCGTAGGCCGGGCCGCCCATTTGGATGACGTGAGGCACCGTGGCGATGGTCTCGGCGTTGTTGATGACCGTGGGACCGCCGTAAAGGCCAACGACGGCAGGGAAGGGCGGCTTGATGCGCGGAATGCCGCGCTTGCCCTCGAGCGATTCCATCAGCGCCGATTCCTCGCCGACTTCGTAGGCGCCCGCGCCTGTTTGCGTGATGATCTGGAATTCGTTTTCGGTGCCGAAGATGTTCTTGCCGAGAAAACCGCGATCGTAGGCGTCGGCGACGGCGCGTTCCGTGATCTCGAGGAGATAGCGGTATTCTCCACGCAAATAGATGAAGCCCATCTTCGAGCCGACGGCGAGGCCGGCGATGATGGTGCCCTCGATGATGGAGTGGGGATCGTGCAGGAAGAGGAGGTGATCCTTGCAGGTGCCGGGCTCGCTCTCGTCGCCGTTGACGAGGATGTACTTCGGCTTGGCGGCCTGTTTGGGAACGAAGGACCACTTCATGCCGGTGGAGAAGCCCGCGCCGCCACGGCCGCGCAGGCCGCTGGTCTTCATCTCATCGACAATCCAGTCAGGGCCCTGGGCGAGACATTTCTTTACGGCCTCATAGCCGCCCAGCTCGATGTAGCGGTCAATGTTCGTTGCTCCCATGCCAAAGCGGCGCGAGATGATTTTGACCTCATCGGGATGGGAGACGAGCCTAGGCATTTTTTCCTTTGTCCTCGACGCGTTCCTCGACACGCTTCCGGTATGCGCCCAGTATGCCGGGCACTAGATCGGGCTTGAGCTCATCGTGAAATTCGTAGTTGACCTGAATGGCGGGGGCCCAGCAACAGGCGCCGATGCACTCAACCTCTTCGAGAGAAAAGAGGCCGTCCGCGGTGACGCCGTCGGGGCCAACGCCAAGTTCCTCGCGAAAACGCTCGTAGACTTCGTGGGCTCCGCGGAGCATGCAACTGATGTTGGTGCAGACCTGGATGTTGAATTCACCGGCCGGCTTGAAGCGAAGCATGGAGTAGTAGGTTGCGACGTTGCGCACTTCCAGCTCTGTGATGCCGATGCGGCGGGCGATCTCGGCGACGACGGCCTCGGAGAGATAGCCAACCTCATCCTGCGCGTAGAGAAGCATGGGGATGAGGGCGGAGCGGCTGACCGGATATTTCTGAACGAGCGCGTCGAAGCGCGCGGCGAGCGCGGGCGAGAAGATGGACGCGGGTTCGGATTTGGCTTTCTTCGGGCTCATCTCATGATCTCCGGTGCGACTCGAGTTGCGGCGACTCCAGCATCAGGTCCCGCGCCCACTGTTCCGCGGCCAGATCCATTGCATCTTCATGCGTGCCACTGCGCAAGGTTCCGGATTCGGTCAGCTCCATAGTTCCCATACTTCCATTTTCTCGCGTCCAGGTAAGGATTGCGTAATTGCGTTCGAGGCGCAGCCATTTTTCTTCGTGGAAGACGGTAATTTTATTCTCGGTCAGCTCGACGACGGCCTCGCGCTTCGTGTGGAGGCCATGCGCCGCGGTATAGCTGCGGAGCAGGGAAGCGAACGAGATCCAAAGCTCGGCAAAGACAGCGGAATTTCGGTTATGCAAAGCGTCCACGAATGATCCCCGAGACAATTTCCTGCGCGATTTCAGTGCCCGTAATCTCCGCAGCATGGTCGGGGAATCCCTCGACAAGCGTTCGAAACGCCCTGACCGCCAATGGCCCCGTTCCAATGGCGTACTCTGTCTTGCCCATTCTCTTGCCGAGGTCGTCGAACAATTCGACGACAATCGACGGCATTCCTGTGCTCAGCACTGTTTTTTGAAGGGTCAACCTGCAGCAGGGTCTCCGAGTCCCAAATGCCAGCTCGATTTTCTCCTCATCCTTTATGGGGCGGAATGGTCCAGTGATGGTTGGCGCGGCGCGCTTTCTCAGCTCTACATTCGCTTTGGCCATCTCTTCTCCCAAAGCAATCTCAACGCCGCGGAAGAAAGCGATCAGATCGATTTCCAACTTCCATTGCGCCTCGGCTGTCGAAATGGCTGAATCCTTACGGGCTGTCTCCTCCCCAATCAGTTTGGCGTAATCTACCATGGAATTTCTCCGGAATTTACCGGTCGATCTCCCCCAGAACGATATCGATGGAGCCGACGACAGCGACGAGGTCGGCGATCAGGCGGCCCTTGCACATCGTTTCAATCGCCTGCAGTGTGGCGAACGAGGGATAGCGCATGTGGACTCGGTAAGGCTTGGAAGTTCCGTCGGAGACCACGTAGTAGCCCATCTGGCCGTGGCCGCATTCCATCCCCTGGTAAACCTCGCCCGCGGGAACATTGAAGCCCTCGGTAACGATTTTGAAGTGATGGATCAGGGCTTCCATCTCGGTCTTCATTTTCTCGCGGTCGGGCAAAACGATCTTGGGTGCATTGGCTTTGACCGGACCGCCGGGCATGCCGTCGAGCGCCTGCTGGACGATCTTTGCGCTCTCGCGCATCTCGACGAGGCGGACTTCGTACCGGGCCCAGGTGTCGCCGACGGTGGAGGTGGGCACGTGGAACTGAAACTTTTCGTAGCTCGAGTAGGGCATGTCGCGGCGGAGGTCGATATCGACGCCGGAAGCGCGCAGCGGGGGCCCCGTGACCCCAAGTGCAACCGCATCTTCAGGAGAGAGATAGCCAACACCCTTCAAGCGATTCATGAAGATTGGATTGCCCGTGAGCAGGTTCGAATATTCGTCGATTTTTTCCGGGAAGGTGGTGATGAAATGCTGCACGCGATCGAGCCAGTCGAGCGGCGGCTCCATCGAGAGCCCGCCGATGCGGAAGTAGCTGGTCATCATGCGCTGACCGGCGACGGCTTCAAAGAGGCGGAGAATTTCTTCGCGCTCGCGGAAGGTGTAAAGAAAAACGGTCAGTGCGCCAATATCCATGGCATGCGTGCCGAGCCAGATGAGGTGCGAATTCAGCCGGCTGAGCTCGGTGAGCAGAACGCGAATCCATTGGGCGCGGTCGGGAATTTCGAGGCCGAGAAGTTTTTCGACCGCCAGGCAGTAGCAAAGATTGTTGGAGAGGGGATCGAGGTAGTTGATGCGATCGGTGAGCGGGACGACCTGCTGGTAGAACTTGGCCTCGCAGGTTTTTTCGATGCCGGTGTGCAGGTAACCAATCTCGGGCGTGACGCTGACAATCACTTCGCCGTCGAGTTCAACAACCAGGCGCAACACGCCGTGCGTGGCCGGGTGCTGCGGGCCCATATTCAGGACCATGCGCCGCTCGCCGTTGCTTACCGCAGCGGGGAGCTCGAGAACGGGCGCGCCGGGATTCTCCGTCATCAACGGTATCCCTCCACCGGGTAGTCCTTGCGCAGAGGATGGCCCTGCCAGTCGTCGGGCATCATGATGCGGCGCAGATCTGGATGGCCGGCGAATCTGATCCCAAACAGATCGAAGACCTCGCGCTCGTAATAGTTGGCGCCGGCCCAAACGGGCGTGATGGAGTCGACCGTCGGATCGGTTTCGTCGAGCATCACGCGCAGGCGAATGCGCTCTTTCAAGGCGAATGAAAGGATGTGATAGCTCAACTGGAATCGAGGCGATTGGGGAAACCAGTCGACCGCAGTCATGTCCTCAAAGAAGTTGTAGCCGGCGGCCTGCACAGTGGTGCAGGCGGCGCGAATCTCGGTGGGCGCAATCGTGAGCGTGAGCTCGCCGAAGTCGAAGCGTGCGTCGACGAAGGCCTGCGGATTCCACGCCTGGAGGGCTTTAACCGCGGCGTGATCCGGCAGCCCTTCAAGGACAGCTTGCTTGCCGGCGAGGGTCGGTGGTTGGCTCGTCATGCTCTCACTCTCAGTCCGCCCTTTCTGCTCTTCAAGAAACCGTCCATGCGCCTGAACCGCAGATTTCGCGGAATTCTGATCACTAAACACTACCCACTCATCACGATCCACCAGGTTACAGATCCGCTTTGTCGTGGCTCCAGTTCAAGATCCCTTTGCGCACGATGTAATAGAGGCCGACGGCGACAAAGCCGAGGTAGACGAGCATCTCCCAAAAGCCAAAGAGGCGGGAGCCGGTGAGTTGAGGAAGCTGGCGGTAGATGACGGCCCAGGGCATCATGAAGACCATCTCCACGTCGAAGAGAATGAAGAGAACCGCGACCAGGTAGAAACGGACGCTGAAGCGGCCCTGCGCATCGCCGACCGCCTGAATACCGCACTCGTAAGCGGCCAGCTTGACCTTGGTGTTGCGATGGCGGCCAACGAACCACGAGGCCACAACCATGACGACCCCAAGAAGAAAGGCGGCAAGAATCTGCATCAGAAGAGGGAGATACTGCCAGTCATACGGGGTTGGATTCATCGCCCAGCCTGAATGAATTGGATAGCGTTATGCCTGAATCGCCGAAGAAAAAGGCATCTTCGGAGGAATGATGCTCTGGTTTGAGATTAGGTTTTCGCGCCTCTCCCGTCAAGGTGACGCGCGGCGGCGAGCGAACAAGTGCTTTCCTGCCCTGAGGATGGGCGATTCTACCGGCTTCGCGTACCACCGACGGGGACATTAGCGAAGCTTGTGTGCGCTTCGTCACAGGATTTCCCGGTTTGATGCGTCAAAAATACAAGTGCGCCATTTTGGGACAGCACCTTTGTACCCTGTCCGATCCAGTGAGGCGCGCCGAAGAACCGGGTTGAGGATTGATTCATGGGCTCCTGTTCAACGATGAGTAATTTACCGGTTTCGGCTCCAGCTCCCGTTTCACCCGCCAACCAAGGCCGCGAACACCGCCGGCGGATCTCGCCCGAGGCAGGCCGCGCTCTGGAGATCCTGGGTCACTCGATCGAATACTTGTCTGATGAGTTCGCGCACACGGGAGGGTCGTTGAGCGCGCACAACGCGCAAGTGGAAGCGGTGCAACTGCTGATGGGAATCAACCGGCAGATTTACCTTGCGTGTCCCGAGGCGCCGAGCCTCAGCGAGCGGTGTCGCGCGCTGCTGCATCTGCGCACAGCGTAGAAAGACAGAGCTTCCCGGTGGTTCGTACGGCAGCTTCCTTCGCAAACGCTCCGGCCACGACTTAGATATAGATAGAAGAAATTGACTTGTGCTGTCCCGTCCTTGACCGCAAATCCGCCCGCGGCGGAGGCCAGGGATGGGACAGCCAACCCCCCGAGAGACAGCGGCCTGCTTCCAGCACTCAGCCCGCGACCTACCCCGTGCTATTTTGATATCTGAATGCGCACAAAAGGCCTGAGTCCGGGACGTCTTGAGGCGTTTTCCGACGGCATCATCGCGGTCATCATCACCATCATGGTGCTGGAACTCAAGGTTCCGGGCCCCGACGGCCTCGCAGGTTTGCGCGCGGCGCTGCCTGCCGTCGTTCTCTACCTGCTCACATTCGTGCAGATCGGCATTTACTGGGTCAACCATCACTATCTCGTCGACGAGGTCGAAACGGTCACTCACGGCATCTTGTGGGCCAACCTGATCTTTCTCTTCTGCCTCTCGCTGTTTCCCTTCGCTACCGACTGGATCGGCGTCAAGGGTCTTTCGTCGTTCACCACCGCACTCTATGCCGCAGTCAGCATTTTTCCTGGCCTCGGCTATATGGCGCTCTGGATTCAGATACGGCGGCAGAGTGCCGCGCCCGCGCACGCAAGCTGGGGCAAGCAGATCGCATCGGTTTCGCTGTATCTCGCCGCCGTTCCCGTGGCCTACGTCCGGCCCGCGGCCTCTCTCGCGCTCATCGGGATTGTTGCAGTGCTATGGCTTCTGCCGCCCAGGACGGCTGACCGGCCTGAGTGAGCTTGGTTGCAGACACTCTTTGCGATTCCGGTTTGGGGAGGAATCTGTGAACAAGCGCGCGCGAGGGGCATAGAGCTCGTGCGTCGGCGATGAAATCAGTCCGAGCGCAATTCAGCGGAGTCAGGCCGCGGTTGACTTGAAGCGAATCGGCCTTGGCGCTCCCTGAAGCGAGACAATCCGGCCAGGCTGGCAGCACGCACGGCCGAGGCAGGCCAGGTCCGACTGCATTTCCCGATCCAGCTTGAATGACTCGAGCGCAGCATCCAGCACCAGCGCGGATGCCGCGTCGCGAGGACGTTCCATGCGGTAGTGCATCCACTTGCCTTCTCTCCGGGCCGCCACTACTCCGGCCTTGCGCAGATACGCCAAATGCCGCGAAATCTTGGGCTGACTCTGGTGCAGAATCTCTACCAGATAGCAGACGCACACCTCGCGCCCCGCAATCAGATTGAGCAATCGCAACCGTGTTCGGTCAGCAAGCGCTCGAAACAATGGCGCCAGATCCGCCGGTTTGGCCCGGGAACTCATCCTTCAATAATATACGCATTGACAGATATGTCCAGGCCGAATATATTTGCGTTGACGTATATGAGGAGACGCACATGGACGCAGCAAGTGAAGTGACCCCGAGTCAGGTAAGACAGGAAGTGAAAGAGAAGTATGGCAGCGCCGCGCGAGCGGTTGCGCAGGACGGAAGTCTTGCCGCGTGTTGCGACCCTGCGCTTCGCTGCTGTGACCCCATCACCGCCAATCTCTACAGCACCGATGAGAAGGGCCTGATCCCCGAGAAGGCGGTTTTGGCCTCGCTGGGTTGCGGCAATCCCACTGCTCTCATTGAATTGAAGCCGGGCGAAGTGGTGCTCGATCTCGGCTCGGGCGGGGGAATCGACGTGCTGCTTTCCGCGCGCCGCGTCGGCCCAACCGGCAAAGCCTACGGCCTCGACATGACCGACGAAATGCTGGCTCTTGCCCGCGAGAATCAGCGCATGGCTGGCGTAGAAAACGTTGAGTTTCTCAAGGGCGAAATCGAGAACATTCCGCTCGCCGGCAACTCTTTCGATGTCGTCATTTCGAATTGCGTCATCAACCTTTCAGCCGATAAGGATCGTGTTCTGCGCGAAGCCTTCCGTGTACTCAAGCCAGGCGGTCGCTTTGCCGTATCCGACGTAGTGGTGCGCGGCGAAGTGCCCGAGCAGGTGAGGCAGAGCATGCTGCTCTGGGTTGGCTGCGTGGCTGGCGCCCTCGAGGAACAGGACTACCGTAGTCGCCTGATTGCCGCAGGCTTCTCTCGCGTGGAGTTCGAGCCCACTCGTGTCTACGATATCGAGGACGCGCGTCAATTTCTCACCGGCTCCGGCGTCGATGTGGACGCAATTGCGGCGCAAACGCAGGGAAAATTCATGAGCGCGTTCATCCGCGCCGTCAAGCCGCAGGCTTCGGCACACGGCCCCTGCTGCGATTCGGGGTGCTGCTCAGCCGCTTCCGAAACAGTGAAAGGCTGACCGGAATGCCTGCTCACTACAATGTTTTATTTCTCTGCACCGGCAACTCGGCCCGCTCCATCCTGGCAGAAGCCATCCTGAACCATAAGGGCGGCGGCAGCTTCACTGCATACAGCGCCGGCAGCCACCCATCCGGCACTGTCCGGCCCGAGGCGCTCAGGCAGCTTGAGCTCGCGCACATTTCCGCTGCAGGCCTGCGCAGCAAGTCATGGGATGAATTCGCGAACGCGAATGCGCCGAAGATGGACTTCGTCCTTACCGTCTGCGACAACGCGGCGAAGGAATCTTGCCCCTTCTGGCCGGGACAGCCGATGACCGCGCATTGGGGGGTTCCCGATCCGGCCGCCGTGAAGGGCACGCCTGAGCAGATCGATCGCGCCTTCCGCGACGCATTTTCCATTCTCGACCGGCGCATCGGTCACTTCTTGTCCCTGCCGCTTTCCACGCTCGAACAAATCGGGCTTCAGAAGGAGCTCGACCAAATCGGACGGCAATGAGATCTTCGCTTCAACACCGCGTAATCGCGGAGTTCACGGGCACTCTTTTTCTTCTGGCCGCCGTCGTCGGGTCGGGGATCATGGGAGAACGATTGGCTGCGGGTAACCTGGCCATCGCGCTGTTGGCCAACACGATTGCCACCGGAGCGGCGCTCGTTGCGCTGATTCTTGCTTTCGGGCCGATTTCCGGAGCGCACCTCAATCCCGCAGTCACATTGGCCGATGCATGGCAGGGAGGTATTGCCTGGCGGGAGACTCCGGCCTACATCGTTGCGCAACTGGCCGGCGCCATTGCCGGGGTTGTCGCGGCTCACCTCATGTTTGGCTTGCCGGTGCTTTCCGCATCGACCCATGCGCGCAACGGGCCCGCTCAACTCTTCAGCGAATTCGTGGCCACCTTCGGCCTGCTCACCGTCATTTGGGGATGCGCGCGCAAACGGCCCTCAGACGTCCCGTATGCCGTCGGAGCATACATCACGGCTGCCTATTGGTTTACTGCATCCACTTCGTTCGCCAATCCAGCCGTCACTATCGCTCGGTCCGTTTCAAACACGTTCTCGGGAATTCGCCCGATCGATGTTCCAGGCTTTGTCGCGGCACAACTCGCTGGCGCCTTCGCCGCGACGCTTTTATTTCAATGGCTCGTCCCTGCGCTCAAGGCGGACCCAACGGCACTGCTCGTGGAGCACAATCAGGAATGATCGCTCGATCTGGCTTCCAACCGGCCCGCTCGGGACGACACGGTGGCCAACTCAGTTGGCTTCGGCTTCTTCAACCGTGGCGATCACAGGAATGAATGTGTCCACCTTGGTCAGCTTGAACAGTTCAAGAACGCGTGGGCCGGCTCCGGCAGCGATGAGCCGAACGCCTTTGCCATGGCAGCGGACATAATGACTGACGATCATGCCCAGGCCCACGGAGTCCATATAGGGAACTGCGGTGAGGTCGAAGATGTTGGTCTGCGGCGCAGCTTCGGTCGGCGACCACTCGCATACAAAGATGTTGTGGATGGTGGCGGGGGCCAGGGCTCCAGCCAAGTCGCGTGCAGTGAAGGGTCCGGTGAAACGGAAGATGACCGTGCCGGGAGTCTTGCCCTGGATGCGATCGATCGAAAAGGTTGAGCCTTTCCAGATCTGAGCTTGAATGGCTGACATGGTTTATTCTCCGTTGGGCTTTCCGCCTCGCACTAACGTAGTCAGGTTCCTTTGGCAAGCTCGGGGCAGGCTCCAAGCTGAGCTTAAGCGAGCGAAAAGGGCGCGACAAGAATGATGCGGGGGAAAAGGAGCCGGAGCGTCCTGGCCGAAGGATTCTTTTCTGATCTCTGATTCCTGATCCCTGAAACCTGTCTTACTGTCCGAAGATCAAAACACCAAACAGGATGAGCCAGGCGAGGCCCATGGTGTGCCAGAACCATGCGGTTGAGTCGACGGCGATCTGGCGGGATTCAACGCGCTTGAGGAAGGCAAGCGCGGAGAGGCAGAAGATCAGCGCGAGTACGCCGACGAAAAGGTGGGCGGCGTGCAGGCCGGTGATGATGTAAAAGAAGTAGCTGGCCGGAGTGGCTCCGCGGGTGAAGGCAAATCCCTGCGCGGTAAGCTGCCGCCAGGCCACGACCTGACCTGCGAGAAACGCGATCCCGAGAAGAAGCGTGGCGCCGAGCCAGGGCAGAGTGCGCCGAAGAGCCGGCTTGCCCAGGCCCAGCCACTCCTCCAGAACATCGAACTCGCGGAAGATGTGGCGGCGCGCAAGCTCCATGGTGATGGAGCTCAGAGCCAGGACCGCGGTATTGAAATAGAGAATGCGCGGCAAGAGAACCGGATGCCAGTCGCCGATCTGCTGCAGGGTTCTGGGGTCCATGTGCGTGGCCAGCTGGCGCGCGTAAAAAACCGCAACGAGTGCGAAGAAGAACATCATGTCGCCGGCCAGGGCGCAGAAGACGAAGGCGCGCGTGCGGTGCAGAACGTCGCGGGGTCCGCGCCGCGGACTGCGCCAGTCGTCGTCGCCTCCTCCGCCGCCACCGCCGGTGGGACGGCGGTCAACCGGCGGCTTGCCTCCGGTGCCGGGGGCTTTGCGTTCGACCTCAGACGGGATGGGAGTAAAGATAGGGGGCATGGGGAACCCTGTGAGGATGAATTTACCTCACCTTTTGCTTGGACGCACCGAAAATCGGATAAGGTGCCTGAGGTTGTGCAAAACAAAACCGGCGTGGGTTGTGGGCGGATATCGGGACGAAGTGCAATCTGCTTGTCTTATTTGGCGGTAAACGGGTTGAAGACCTGTACGCCGAAGCTTGCAAAGTCCTTGACATTCCTGGTGACAATGACCATGCCGTGGATGCGCGCGGTAGCGGCGATCATGGCGTCGGCACCAAGGTCATCGGAGGTGCGGGCCATCAGGCGCGCCAACTCGCGGAAAATTGCCCCGTCCGCAGGAAGAATTGCGTAGTAGCTCATAACCCGGTGCAGCCAGCCTTCAAGTTCCGTGGCTTTGGCCGGGTCCTGTTTTCGGGTGATCTCGATGCCAGCCTGGATTTCGCCGATGACGACGGCAGGAACTGCGAGCTCTTGCAGGGGAACCGACCGTCTCCATGCAACAACGGCTCCATGCGGGCGGCTCTTTCGCAGTTCAGAGACGACGTTATTGTCGAGCAGGAAGGTCACGCCTACTCACCATCGTCGAAGGTGAATGGACGCGGCTTTAGCCGCCTGCGCGGAGGAATATAGATGTCGTGCGGCCCATTTGGGTCGAGCAACGGGTCCGGAATGGATTGCTTGGCACGATCCTTCAGATTCTTCCATTCGTCGATGGGGACGAGGACGGCGGTTTCCACTCCGCGGCGCGTGACCACCTGAGGGCCGTCTTTGAGCGCGGCGTCGAGGAGTTCGCTGAAGCGGGCTTTTGCGTCGTAGACCTGCCAGACCATTGGGAGTTTGCCTCCACATATAGTCATATGACTAGTCATATGACTATGTCAAGTCGCCTGCGGGGGCGGCCGGGCACGTTCGAGGAGGGGATTCCGCAAAGGGCGTCGCGGTCCTTCGTGCGCGCGGACAGCGCGCGGCTGCCCCCACCGCAGGTGGCTACCAGCCGCGGGTTTGCAAAAGCTGTGACTCTTCGATGGCCGCGGCGGCGAGGCCCTTCATCGTTCCGGTCACCTGCTCAGAGACCTCGGCGAGAATCTTGGGGTCGCTGAAGTGCGTGGTGGCGACGACGATGGCCTTGGCGCGCGACATGGCCTCTTCGCGCTCCTTGGGCGAGTTCTCGACGTCGAGCGGCGTGGCGCGCTCCTTCATGAAGATTCCCGACCCGACGAAGACGGCTTCGGCGCCGAGCTGCATCATGAGCGCGGCGTCGGCAGGCGTGGCGATGCCGCCGGCGGAGAAGTTGGGCACGGGAAGCTTGCCCGCGCGGGCGACCATCGCGACCAGCTCGTAAGGAGCCTGCAGGTCTTTGGCGGCGGCGTAGAGTTCCTGCTCGGAGAGCACGGTGAGCGTGCGCATCTCGCGCATGATCTGGCGCATGTGCTGGACGGCGTGGACGACATCGCCTGTTCCCGCTTCGCCTTTGGTGCGAATCATGGCCGCGCCTTCGGCGATGCGGCGGAGAGCCTCTCCGAGGTTTCGCGCACCACACACAAAGGGCGTGGTAAAGGCGTGCTTGTCGATGTGATGTGCTTCGTCGGCGGGCGTGAGCACTTCGCTCTCGTCAATATAATCAACGCCCAGCTCCTGGAGAATCTGTGCCTCAGCTGTATGGCCGATGCGCGCCTTGGCCATGACGGGGATGGAAACAGCCTGAATGATCTGCTTGATGAGGCTGGGGCGAGCCATGCGGGCCACGCCGCCCTCGGCGCGGATCATGGCGGGAACGCGCTCGAGCGCCATGACGGAGACGGCGCCGGATTCCTCGGCAATGCGCGCCTGTTCGACGCTCATGACGTCCATGATGACGCCGCCCTTGAGCATCTCGGCGAGGCCGACTTTAAGCCGCAGGCTGGTACCGGTGAAACTCTTGTTTTCTGGCTGTTCAGGCATGGTTTTCGACCTCGAAAGGCGGCCGATTCAGATGAGAAGCCGCAAAGTCTTTCCAACTTCAAGTGTAGCAGCGAAGTGAATGGAATGTTGCGGCGGAGTCGTCTGGCTGGGGTGTCAGCGCGCATTCCTTAATCCATTCCAATCCCTTCTTCCTTCCACTGGACCCGCTTCTGCAGGGCTTTCTGCGAGATGGCCTCATCCGTTCCAGTTGCGGCGAACGTGCGTTCGGGTGCGGCGGCGGCGCCTCCTGGCTCGGGACCGGCGAGGTCGGCTGTTCCGCCGGAGTGTGTTGCGCCGAGCGCAGCTCAAACGAATCCCGGCCAGGCGCTGGTTCCCTCGCCGCGTCAGCCGGGCGAAGCGGGGGAAGGCGAGAGCGAACTCGGGTTCGGGCCGCTGATCGCGCGATTGCCGGTCGAGTTGGACGTGGCTGTGCCGGTGCGCGAGTTTCGCGTGCGGCACCTGCTGGCGCTCGAGCCGGGAGCGTTGATCGAGTCCAAGTGGAATCACGGAGTCGACCTGCCGCTGGCTGCCGGAGATGTGCGACTGGCGTGGAGCGAGTTCGAGGTTCTGGAAACGAAGTTGGCGGTGCGCGTGACGCGGTTGGCTTAAGAAGCGGCGACCGGGGATCAGGGGTCAGGGAACAGGGACGACGTGAAGAGAAAAGATGGGTCGGCGATGGAAGGGTTAGGCGGCGGGCCAGCGATTGGAGGCATCGCGGGGTGGTTAATCGCAAGGCTTCGCCCGAGGCCGCGCGCCGAGCGGCGTCTCGAGCTTCTCGAGCGGATTGCGCTGGCGCCACGGCAATCGCTCGCGCTGGTTGAAGCCGAAGGGAGAAAGATTCTGGTGGCGACGTCGGCCGAGGGTGGTCCGGCGTTTTATCCGCTCGACGAGAAACTCATATTGCATCCGACGGCGCGCGCGGGCGAAGTTGGCGCGAGGCGCTGCGCCAGACGCGGGCTGGCCGAGCGCAGCCAGCCGAGGATCTCATGGTGACGATCGGTTTGGGAGGCTGGTTTGGAGCTTCGATAGGCGGATGGTTGGGCTCGCTGGCTGCGGCAGCTCCGGCCAATGTGCCGCTGCTTCCCGACTTGAATGCCAAATTACACCCAGCGGACTCGACGCCGTGGACGATTCTCTTCGTCCTGACGCTGATCACTCTCTTGCCCGCGATCCTGATGTCGATGACGCCGCTGGTGCGGCTGCTGGTGGTGTTTCATTTTCTGCGCCAGGCGCTGGGCACGCAGACTGCGCCCTCGAATCCAACGCTGATGGGTCTGGCGCTGATGATGACGTGGTTTCTGATGACGCCCGTGCTGAACCAAGTGGACCAGCAGGCCGTGGAGCCCTATCGCGCCGGCCAGATCACCGGTATGGAAGCAATCGATCGCGGCACCGTGCCTGTGAAGCATTTTTTGTTGCGCTATGCGCGCGAGAAAGACCTGGCGCTGTTCGCGGCGGCAGGCCAGATTCCGCGGCCCCAGACGCCCGACGATCTGCCCATGCGCGTCGTGGCTCCGGCGTACATTCTCTCGGAGTTGAAGGCGGGCTTCGCCATCGGCGCGGTCTTGTTTCTGCCGTTTCTGCTGATCGACATGGTGACCGCCGCGATCACGACTTCGATCGGCATGTTCCAGTTACCGCCGGTGGTGGTGTCGACGCCCCTGAAGATTCTGCTCTTCGTGATGGTGGACGGATGGAATCTGCTGGCCAACTCGCTCTTGAAGAGTTTTTGAAAGGACGCGGATGACGCCCGATCTGGTTGCTGAGCTGATGCGCCAGCTGATGCGGGAGGCCATCGTGCTGGCTGCGCCTCTTTTGATTGCGGCGGCGGCGCTGAGTTTTGTGTTGAGTCTGGTGCAGACCTTGACCAGCTTGCAGGACCAGTCGCTGACCACGGTGCCGCGGCTGGCGGCGATTGCGCTGATTCTGCTCGTTGGCATGCCGTGGTTTCTGGAGCGCATGGCGGCGTACACGCGGCTGCTGCTTGGCGACTTTCACCGGTATTTGGGGTGACTCGTGGACCGCGCACCGCGAACGAACCACGATTCACGATTCACGAATCAGGGCGAAACAAGAAGAGCGAACGCGATGCAGGATTGGACGAACTTTCTGAGCGCAATGACGCTGGCCCTGGTGCGGGTCAGCGGCATGGTGGCCTTCGCTCCGTTCTTCTCCTCAACCGCGCTGCCCATGCGCGCGAAAGCCGTGTTCGCGGGCGCGGTGGCGTGGCTCGTGGCGCCAATGGTAGCCTCGCTGCCCAACGCGCAGGCCACGCTTAGCTTTCCGGCGATCGTCGGCGAGCTCGCCGTGGGACTGGTCTACGGGCTTTCGCTGGCCTTGTTGAGCGAGATGCTGA
Organism: uncultured Occallatibacter sp.; assembly: GCA_964468605.1. Lineage (GTDB taxonomy): Bacteria > Acidobacteriota > Terriglobia > Terriglobales > Acidobacteriaceae > Telmatobacter. The sequence continues at coordinate 15,041 of CAYYKV010000039.1, forward strand.
TCTTTGCCGGACAGATTGCGGGCTTGCAGTTCAGCTTTTCATTGGTGAACCTGCTCGATCCGGAGTCGGCGATTCAGACGCCGCTGCTCGGAGACCTGTTTCAACTGATGGGCACGCTGGTTCTGATTGCGGCGGGACTCGACAGGATTCTGCTCGCGTCGGTTTTTCGGAGCTTTCGCGTGGTGCCGCTGGGAACGTATGCGCTGTCTCCGCCGACAGCTCTGGCAATCGTGCGCGCCTCAGGAGGAATCTTTCTGGCGGCGCTGGAGCTGGCCGCACCGGTTCTCGCCTGCACCATGCTGGTCGAGATCGCCGTGGCGCTCGTGGGCAAGCTCAGCCCGCAACTGCCGGTGATGTCCCTGACCGTTCCCATGAAGACGTTGACGGGCTTCGTCATTCTGGCCGGTTCGCTGGCCCTGTGGCCGCGTTTCATTGAGGCGCGTTTTGCGAGCCTGCTCGACATGGCCGAGCGGCTGATCTCAACGCCGGGCGCGGCGCACGGTGTCGCGCATGGATTGGGGGGCTAGACGATGGCCGGCGAGCGCACCGAACAGGCCACCCAGCACCGCCGCGAGAAGGCGCGCAAGGAAGGCGACATCCTGCACAGCCGCGAGCTGACGGCCGCGGCGGGCACTCTGGCCGGCGTGATTGCGCTCGGCATGTTGGGCGGCCGCACGATTGAGGCGTGGCAGGAGGCGTTCCAGGGATTTCTGTTGCTGGGCGCGCCGGAACGCTGGGAACCAGCCACTCTTGCGCCAACGCTGATCGCCATGCGGCGGCTGATTCTTGCGGTTCTCGGAGCCCCGGCGGTGGTGATGGCCGCGGTGGCAACAGCGGCGCTCGCAGCGGGCATCGCGCAGACCGGAGGTGTGACAGTTCACGCGAGCGCGATTGCCTTCAAGCCGGAGCGCATCAATCCCGTCGCGAACATGAAAAACCTTTTCTCGCTGCGCGCCGCATCGCGGCTGGGCAAGTCGCTGCTCCCGGCAAGCTTTCTGGCCGTCTTCGCTGTCGAGCGCATGGCGCACCAGTTGAGCATTCCGCCGTTCTCAACCGAGCGGCTGGAGCTGGTCGGCAAGGATGTCTACGGATTGATGCTGGCCGCGGCCTGGCTGCTCTTCGGCTGGTCGGCGATCGATTACCTGGTCGAGTGGCAGTCGCGCGAGTCGCGCCTGCGAATGAGCCGGCAGGATCTGCGCGACGAGTACAAGGAGACCGAGGGGAGCCCGCAGATCCGCAGCCGCATTCGCAACCTGCAGCGCCAGATGCGCCGCCGCCGCGTGAAGGCCGATGTCTCGCGAGCGGCTGTGGTGCTGACCAACCCCACGCATTATGCCGTGGCCCTGGGCTTCGACTTCGTGACCATGGAGGCGCCCAAGGTGATGGCCAAGGGACGAAATTTGCTCGCCGAAGAGATCAAGGCCGAGGCGCGCTGGGCAGGCGTGCCCATTGTCGAGAACCCGCCTCTGGCGCGTTCCCTGTACCGCACCGTTGAGGTGGGACAGGCGATACCCGTGGAGCTCTATGCGGCAGTGGCCGCGATTCTGGCCTACCTGTACCGCCAGCGCGTGGAGGCCGAGTTACGCGAAAGGCAGATGCGTGAGGCCGCCGCGCGCGGGCGTTCCAGGCCTTCAGGCGGCTCCGTGGTTTCAGGTTTTGGAGGAGGTCCTGGATGAGGCGCTCCGCGCATTCACTTCTTGAAGGAGTTTCGCGATGAGTACAACGGCACTTGCCGCAGGAACATTGCCGGCCAAGTCTTCCATCTGGCACAGCCTGCGCGACTACATGCTGCCGATGGCCGCGATCAGCGTGATCTTCGTGATGCTGGTGCCGGTTCCGGCTCCGGTGCTGGATCTGCTGCTGGCGATCTCAATGGCCTGCTCGATCATCGTCTTCCTCTCCGCGGTGCAGATTCGCCGCGCCGTCGAGCTGTCGGTTTTCCCCACGCTCCTGTTGCTGCTGACCCTCTTCCGGCTGTCGCTGAACATCGCTTCAACGCGCCGGATTCTGCTGCACGGTCAGGAAGGAACTGCGGCTGCGGGCAAGGTGATTGAGGCGTTCGGGCAATTCGTCGTGGGTGGAAATTATGTTGTCGGCTTCGTGCTGTTCCTGGCGCTGGTCGCGATCCAATTTTTGGTCGTCTCGCACGGCGCCGTGCGCACCGCCGAAGTCACGGCGCGCTTCACTTTGGATGCGCTGCCGGGCAAACAGATGGCCATCGACGCCGACATGAACGCGGGACTGATCGACGAGTCCGAGGCGCGCCGGCGGCGCCAGGCCATCGCGCGCGAAGCGGAGTTTTACGGCGCTATGGACGGCGCGGCGCGGTTTAATCAACGCGATGCGCTGGCCACGATTCTGATCACGGCCATCAATATTGTGGCGGGCCTTTTGATCGGAACGCTACAACAGGGCATCGAGTTAGGCGAGGCGGCGCGCACCTACACCGTGCTCACCGTGGGCGATGGCCTGGTTACGATCATTCCCTCGCTGCTGGTCTCGGTGGCCGGTGGGATTACGCTGACGCGCGCGAACTCCGCCGGCATGCTGGGCGGCGAGATTCGGCAGCAGCTCCTGGCGCGGCCGGCGACGCTCTATATGGCTGCCGCGGTCTCGGCCTTAATGTGCCTGATTCCGGGATTGCCGAAGATCGCTTTTCTCGCCGTGGCTGCGGCCCTGTTTGTCGGGGGAAGGCGCATGGCCGCTGCGGCGCCGGCTGCTCTTCCTATCGAGGGTCCCATCCCAGACCAGAAAAAAAGCGCGCCGGGATCGGATCTTGCGGCGCTGATGCGGCTTGAAGACCTGACGCTCGAGATCGGCTTTCAACTGATTCCGCTGGTCGACGAGAAGCAGGGCGGGCAACTGCTCGGCCGCGTGCGCTCGCTGCGCCGTCATCTCTCGTCGGAGATGGGATTTCTGGTGCCGCCCGTGCACATCTCCGACAACCTGCGCCTGAAGCCGCGCGAGTACGTGGTCTCCCTGCGCGGGATCGAGATCGGCCGCTGGCAAACCGAGGGGCCGCATCTGCTGGCTGTTTCGGGCGAACCGGGCCGGCGGCCGCTGACGGGCAGAGAGACGCGCGAGCCGGCTTTCGGTGTTCCCGCGATCTGGATCGCGCCCGCTCTCGAGGAACAGGCCATCGCCGCGGGATATTCGGTGGTGGACGCGGTCACCGTGATCACCACACACCTCGGAGAACTGATCCGCCAGCATGCATGGGAGCTGCTGGGCCGCGCGGAGATCAAGCGGCTGCTTGACGCTCTGAACGAGAGCCACCCCAAGCTGCTCGAAGAGCTGGTGCCGAAGCTGCTCACCCTGGGCGAGGTGGCGAGGGTCCTGGAGCAGTTGCTGCGCGAGCGGGTGTCGATCCGCGATATGGGCGCGATTCTGGAGGCGCTGCTCGAGACCGCCCCGGCGACGAAGAGCCTGGTCGCGCTGGTTGAAGCGGCGAGGGCTGCCCTGGGACGCAGATTGGTGCGAGCACTGGTCGACGGCGACGGCCAGCTCCCGGTGCTTCTCATCGACGCGGGGCTCGAAGAGGAGATTCTGGCCACGGTTGCGCCGGACGCCGGACAGCGGCTGCTGGCCTCTGGCGGGCACCCGCCGACATCCGTGGTCCGCCGCCTCACCGATTCTGTGAGATCCCTTATCGGTTCCGCCTCCTCCTCGGCACCGCCCGTGCTTCTCTGTCCCAGTCCGGCCCGCTACTTTGTCAAGCGCTGGCTCGACCCGGTGCTGCCGCGCCTGGCGGTGGTTGCGGCCAGTGAAGTTCCACCCGAGATCCGTCTGCGCCCGGTGGGCACAGTCCGTTGAGTTGGGTGGGGAAACGCGACCAGCCCAGATGGGCGGGAAGAGAGGGATCGTCATGGAAGCAGCGCCCGCGGTACGAGAGTCGGTGCCGGCGCGCCGCCGAGCGGGGAGCGGTTATCCGCCGCAGGCGGCAGCCGTTCAAACTCTGACCTCGGAACAGGAGCGTGTGCTGCTCGAGCATCTGCCCATCGTGCGCTTTCTGGCGCGCCGCATTCACGAGCGGCTGCCCCACCACGTGGACATTGAGGATCTGGTCTCGGCTGGCGTGGTGGGGCTGATGGATGCCTTCGCCAAATTCGATCCCGCGAAGAAAGTGCAGTTCCGCAGCTACGCGCAGTTCCGCATCCGGGGAGCGATTCTCGACTCGCTGCGCACGCTCGACTGGAGCCCGCGCGAGTTGCGCCGCAAGGGCCGCGCGATCGAGGAGGCGATTCGTGCGCTGACCGCGCGGCTGGGCCGGGCGCCGGGCGAAAACGAGATTGCCGCCGAGATGGAGATCGGGCTTGAAGAGTATCAGCAGTTGCTGGGAGATCTGAAAGGCCTGGAGATCGGCACGCTGCATGTCGAGCGCAACGAAAACTCGGGCGAGGACGAGCTGGCCTACGTGCCCGGCAAGCCCGAGGACGATCCCCTCTTTCACTGTCTCCGCGGCGAGCTTGAAGAGCGGCTCACCGACGCCATCGCGCACCTGCCCGACCGCGAGCGCCTCGTGATGACGCTCTATTACTACGAAGAGATGACCATGCGCGAGATCGGCCTGGCGCTGGGCGTGGTCGAATCACGCGTCTCGCAAATTCACGCCTCGGCAGTCGTGCACTTGCGCGCCGCGCTGCGCGACCTGGCCGGCGGCGGCGATCGAGAGCGAAACGGCACAAGGGCGCAGGCGCGCAGGAGATAACTCCGGCGGACGCAATGAGAGCGGAAGCAACTCCGGCGAGGGCAAAGAGAGCGGATGCAACTCTGGCGGAGGCAATGAGAGCGAACGCAATGAGAGCGGAAGGTGGCGCAGCGAAGGCAAACGGGCTGAAGAAGACCTGAAGGAAGGAAACCTTGGCGGAAAAAACGCTCAAGCAGGATGAGATTGACGCATTGTTCGAAGCCGCGCGCAGCCAGGCGCCCGAGGTCGCGCACCCCGACGTGCGAGCCAGGGTCGTGCCCTACAACTTTTCCTCCGCGGGCCAGATCTCGACCGAGCAGCTGCGCGCCATCAGCATGCTCAATGACTTGTTCGCGCGCAATCTCACGCATAACCTGGCGGCGTGGCTGCGCACGCGGTTTCAGGTCAACCTGGTTTCGGCCGAACAGATTCAGTTCAATGAGTTTCTGCTCA
>CAYYKV010000040.1:0-19739 GCA_964468605.1 uncultured Occallatibacter sp.
GATCCTCGAATATGCCGGCTCCAACATGAGCGTCAGCGTCGGCTTCGCCGCTCACATCGTCGACCTGCTCGACTGGTTCGGCCTCCATCCAAGCGCCCGATGGATCTCACCCGCTTATCTTCCCGACGGCCTCCAGGATCTTGCCGGAAACAGTCTCTACAACCCTGGCTGGCACTTCGGCTTCAATATCCCCGCCTTCCTCATCGTCATGTTTCTCACCGTCATTCTGGTGCGCGGCATCCGCGAGTCCGCCTCGACGAACAACATGATGGTGGGGTTCAAGCTCGTTGCCATCCTCATCTTTGTCTTCGCCGTCATCGGCTTCATCCACCCCGGCAACTGGCATCCCTTCATGCCCAACGGTTGGTCGGGTGTGCTCACCGGCGGCTCCATCATCTTCTTCACTTACATCGGCTTCGATTCCGTCTCCACTGCCGCCGAAGAGTGCCGCAATCCCCAGCGCGATCTGCCCATCGGCATCATCGCCACGCTCATTGTCTGCACCATCCTCTATGTCGCCGTCGCCGTCTGTTTAACGGGACTGGTTCCGTGGCAGTCCATGGTGGGTGACGCCGCTCCCGTCGTCAATGCGCTCAAGAAACTCTCTGTCCTCCCCGGCGGCCATCCGCTCTACTGGGTCCGCCTCGTCGTCCTGCTTGGCGCGCTCATGGGCATGATTTCTTCCATCCTCGTCTATCAGATCGGCCAGTCGCGCGTCTGGTTTTCCATGTCCCGCGACGGCCTCCTACCCAAAATCTTCTCCAACGTCCATCCCCTATTCCGTACGCCGGCATTTTCCACCTGGGTCGCCGGTTTTGTCGTCGCCATTCCCTCCGGCCTCTTCGACATCGGTACCCTCGCCGACCTCTCCAACATCGGCACGCTCTTCGCCTTCGTCCTCGTCTCCATCGGAGTCATCGTCCTCCGCTTCCGTGACCCTCATCGCCGTCGCGGCTTCGTTGTTCCCGGCGGGCCCGTCATCCCCGCCCTCAGCGTCATCTTCTGCTTCCTGCTCATGGCCGGACTGCCCATCATCACCTGGTATCGCTTCCTCATCTGGCTCGTCATCGGTCTGTTCATCTATTTCTTCTATAGCCGTCACCGCTCCGAGTTCGCCCGGCCCCGGTCGACCGAATAGCGAAGGACCCTTGAAAACCTAGCCGGGTGCCCCCGGTCCCTCGCTTTTGGGGACCGGGGATCGCACGCGCCTCCCCAGCTCCGCCCATCCCGCTAAACTTGAGCTGTGACGGAAATCCAGGAATTCATCCGCGGCCTGCCCAAGGCCGAGCTGCATCTGCACCTTGAAGGCACAATTGCGCCCGCCACTCTGGTTGAGCTAAGCGCCCGCCACGATACCCATCCCCTCACGCCGCACGAAGCCGAGGCCCTCTACCGATTCACTGATTTCACCGAGTTCATTGAGTCTTTCAAGGCCGTCACCCGCCGCCTGCGCGACCCCGAAGACTACGAGCTGGCCGCCTGGCGGATGATGGAGCAACTTGCCGCCCAGGGAGTCGTTCACGCCGAGGTCTTCATCTCCGTTGGCGTCATCTATATGTGGCGCAACTTCGATCCCCGCTGCTTCGAGCCCATCTTTGAGGGTCTGGAACGCGCCCGCCGGCGCGCCGCTCGCGAGCTGGGCCTCTCCCTCTATTGGATCTTCGACGCCGTGCGCCACTTCACCGTCGAGGAAGCCGACCGCGTCTTCCGCAAAGCCGCCGAGTTGCGGGAATTCTACCCCTCCATCGTCGCCATTGGCCTCGGCGGCGACGAGCGACTCTCCGGTTCCGAACCGTTCCGCCATCTCTACGCGCGCGCCCAGGCCGCCGGCCTCCGCCTCACCAACCACGCCGGCGAAACCACAGGTCCCCAAGCAATCTGGGAGGCCCTCGCAATCGGCTCCGAACGCATCGGCCACGCCTTATCGGCTATCCGGGACGAGAATCTGCTCCAGGACCTGAAAGCGCGGAGCGCAGCCCTTGAGCTCAACCCCACTTCCAATGTCCGCACCGGCGTCTGCCCCTCCTTTGCCGCCCATCCCCTTCGTCGCTACTTCGATCGCGGCCTCCTCGTCACAATCAACTCCGACGACCCCGCATTCTTCGGCTCCAATCTCGCCAACGAATTCCTCCTCTCCCATACGCAGCAGGGATTTAGCCGCGACGAACTCCGCCAGTTGGCTGCCAACTCCATTCGCGCCAGTTTTCTTCCCGAAAATGAAAAATCCGTTTGGCTGGCCCAAATTAACACTTTCGCATGATTACTTCCGTGTTTTCCGCACCCCGCCCCTCCAGTGCCGCACCCCACCTGCGCTATCATGGAAGCGTAGGAGGCTAAGTTCGATGTCCGCCGATCCTGAATCCGAATTGCACGTTCCTGAATCCTCCGAACCGGAAGAAAAGACCGGATCGACAGCCCTCCGTGTCATTACCTGGTTTTCTGTGGGAATTGCCGTCGCCGCGGTCGGCATCTATGTCGGCGCAGAGATTCGCAACCGCTACAGGTTCAAGAAGCGCACACCCTACGACTTCTACTCCAACGCCGGATCCCAGCAGGCCAGTGAATTTGGCGTCGGCATCTAGCGCTGCGAGCCATCGCTCTCTCTCAACATGCCGCCTTTGGGCGGCATGTTTGCGTTTGCGCCCGATTGCAAATCCTCCCCTATCGCCGCAGCCGCGAAATCAAATACAAAATCGCCGACAGCACGACGCTGATCAGAATCGACGTCCCCAGCGGGAAGTAGAACGAAAAGTTCTTGCCCTTGTACGAAATATCGCCCGGCAAGCGCCCCAGCGGCAGCCCGAACCGCGCGGCTACCAGGATCGCCGCTCCAATCACCGCCAGCAGCAACCCAAGCCCCAACAGCATCTTCCCTAAATCCTGCATTCGCTCCACCCATTCAATTTGGAAAGTCCTTTAGTCCCTGGTCCCTTAGTCCCTCGCTCCCTTGTTGCCTTGTTCCCTTGGTCCCTTGGTCCCTGCTTTTCTCACTTCGTCCCGATCAGCCGGATTCGCGCTGTGAATGCCCGCCCTTGTGCTTCGCTGAAACTTCCAAACTCCGGCGAGTCCACCACGTTGTTCACCACCAGATAATTCCCGCTGTCGGTCGCATTCTCCATGACTCCGCGCAGCCCCCAATATTGCCCGCGAAAATGAAACTTCCACTCAAGCCCCGGGCTGAAGTTTACAAACTCCGGAAACCTCTGCCCTCCTTCCGCGCCAACCACCTGCTGTGCCGCATTCACCGCCGTGTACGGAAACCCGGTAAGCGCGTCGAGAGCATAAACAAAATCCCAGCGCTTCTTGAGCATTTTCAGCGGAACCGGCAGCCATCCCCACGAAATTACGCGGTTCGGCACATCCCACGGCAGCGGCCCGCTTTGCTGCGTTCCCAGCGGCGATGGTGTCGGCAAATAATCCAGCGCCGCGTTGGTGCGTGCCGATGAATGTGTGTACGACACATACACTATGTAATCGTTCTTGAAATACTTTCGCGCATCGAACTCCTCTGAGCGATAACGATCGAGCCGGTTATTCGTCAGCAAATAAGTCCCCGCCTGCGCCGTCGGACGTGTCAATGCAAACGTAAAAACATCCGAAGTCTGCTTTTCCAGAAGATTCGCACCCGCATAAATCGACCACGGCAGCTTCCGCTCCACCCCAACGCTCCAGTTCACTGCGCGCGGCTCGCGAAGCGTGCCTTCATCCACGGCAAACGCCGACTCCTCCGCCGGCCCCGTTGGCGTCATCCCGTCCGTCTCGTAATACGTGTCGTAGCGAATGCCCGCATAAGTCTGCGCCAGGTATTCCAGCTGCGTGTGCTCGTAATAGAGCCCGATGCCGGCTGAAATCTTCGTCGCATCCTTATCACCCGGCGCATACACCGCCGCCAGTCGCGGCGCAGCCAGCGCCCTCCGCACAATCTCGTCCCAATCGAATCGCAGCCCCGGTTCCACAAGCCATCCCTTTGCCGGTTGCCATCGATCCTGCACGTATGCTCCAATCTCGCCGTTGTGCATCGTGAACGCCGGTGCCGCCGCGAACACGCTCTGCCGCTCCAGCGTTCCGTCCTCGCGCAAATAATTCACGGGTGTCCTTGTCTGCCTCTGGACATAGGCAATGTGGTTCAGGTCCAGCCCCGCCTTCACATCGTGCCGCCCCATCCACTGCCGCGGCGGCACATAGAACGCCGCTGTTCCCTCCAGCCGCTGCGATCTCCCGCTTAGATTCTCGAAATAGCTTCCCTCAGTCTGCTCTGGCGTGTACCCGTACGGCGCGCTTCCGTGCGGTTCGTATCCGTCGCGTATGCTCACAAAGGCCACTCCCAAATCGAGCAGCGCGCCTTTGCCAAAGCTCTGCTGGTCCCGCACAGTTGGCATCCACGCAATCGTGTTGCGCTTTACCGTGGCCTCCTGCGGCGTGAGCGACGAAATGCCGTCGTACGCCGAGTGATAGTTGTTGTAGAGCAGCCCCGCCGTCACGATGTTTGACGAAGTCGCGTTCGTTTGCACCTTCGCCAGGTTGCTCCCGCGTACCAGTTCGTCCGTATCGGCGTTCGCCGGCAACTCGGAGATGTAGATGTTGTCCCACTCCATTTCAACCCCGTCGTACCACCACGCTCGATCGCGCTTCAACGGCCCGCTGAATGTGAATCGCGGAACAAATTGGTCGAATCGGATTCCATTCAAGTCCCGGAACGAAGGAATGAAATTCGTCGCATTGAAGCGGAACTTGTTGTCGCCCATCCCCGTGTAAAACGCGATCACGCCGCCCGTCGCTCGCCCGAACTCCGTCGGATAGCGCGTCGTCTCCGCGTCAATCGATCGCACCGCGTCGGCGCTCACCCGCAGGCTCAGGGTCCCGCTCAGCGGCGAGCGGATATCGAATCCATCCATCGTGTTCAGCGTCTCCCACGTCTCCGATCCGGCTACGTGAACTTGCCCTGTCGTATCCGGCACCACGCCAGGATTGAACGCCAGCAGATTGCGAATATCGTGCGAGGGCTCATAGGGAATGTTCACGATCTCCGGCGTATTCATCGCGCTCTCGTCTGAAATCTGTTGTGTATCGATCCCCGGCGCTGACGCCGTCACATTCACCTGCTCGCGCACAATCTGCTCGTGCTCGAGCACTGCCTTCACGCTGCTTTGGCTTGGGTCAACCGAGCTGTCGTCGGCTTTATAAAATCCGGCCTTTTCGATGGCGACCTGGTACGGCTCCCGTTGTAGCAATGTGTAGCTGCAGTTTCCCGCGTAGTCCGTCCACAGTTGCGTCGGCGCGATACCCGGCTCCGTGATCGTCACCTGCGCGCCTTCCACCGCGTGGCCATTTTCATCCACCACCGTCAGGGTGACGCGCCTGACCGGACCCTGCGTCCACGCGGCCGAGAGCGCAGCGAAGCCCAGAAGAAGCACAGCCGCATCTCGTGTCATGGCGCCGACATGTAATCTAGATAGGAAAAGGCACGTGTTCAAGGTAACCTGCCTTGGCGTCAGTGTAACGCCGGCGCGATCCACGCAGATTAAGTGGAGAATTAGACGAGGCAACAAAACAAATATGACGAACACTCCAGTGCCCCCCGCCCCATCAAAAAACTATCCGCGCTGGGCACTTGAGGTTCGCAAAGATAAGCCGCCTATCCGCATCGGTGAACACCTCAAAGAAGTGGAGGAGTTCTTCGACCACTATGCCTCGACTGTGGAAAAGTGGCGGCAACGCAACGGAGGGTATCACCGGAACATCTCTTCACTCTGCAAGTTCTACATCCCCGCATCCGCACGGGTTCTGGAAATTGGAAGCGGTACGGGAGATCTGCTGGCGTCGACGGCCCCAAGCCGCGGCCTGGGCATCGATATCTCGCCTGAGATGGTACGTTTGGCCTCTTCTAAACATCCGGACCTCGAGTTTCGGTGTATGCCCGCCGAGGCTCTGGACCTCGAGGGTGAAACGTTCGACTACATCATCCTTTCGGATCTTGTGGGGTTTCTTTACGACATCCGCCTGGTATTTGAACGTCTCCGTTCCGCTTGTCACGCACAAACGCGGATCATCATTCATTGGTATAGCCTGTTATGGCAGCCGGTCATCTCGCTTGCAGAGAAAACTGGTCTGAAGTACCCGCTGCCAATTCTGAACTGGACGACTAAGGAAGATCTCGCCAATCTGCTCTATCTCGCCGATTTTGAGATCCTGCAAACTCGCCCTCATATCCTTTTTCCCAAACACGTTCCGCTGCTGAGTCCATTCGTCAATCGTTTTCTGGCGCCCTTGCCGCTGATCCGCCAATTCGCACTCACGAACTGGGTGGTGGCGCGGCCCATGCGGTTGGCCGCGGACCGCCCCATTCCATCTGTCTCTGTGATTTGTCCGTGCCGCAACGAGGCAGGCAATATTCAACAAATTGCCGACCGGCTTCCGAACATGGGCTCGCGCACCGAGTTGATCTATGTCGAGGGCCACTCCAGTGACAATACGCTTGAAGAGTGCCGTCGGGTTGCGGCTGGCTCATTAGAAAAGGACATCAAGGTCTTTGTCCAGGAAGGCCGCGGCAAAGGGGATGCGGTCCGAATGGGCTTTGCCATGGCGACCGGCGACATCCTGATGATTCTGGACGCCGACGTCAGTGTCGCTCCAGAAGACCTCGTCGACTTCTATGACGCACTTGTGAGCGGAAAGGGTGACTTCATCAACGGTTGCCGGATGGTCTACACCATGGATCCCCGAGCGATGCGCTTCCTCAATCTTTGGGGGAACAAATTCTTTGCGCTACTCTTGAGCAAGCTCATGGGCCAGCCGGTTAAGGACAGTCTCTGTGGAACCAAGGTTCTCTGGCGCAAGACCTATCTCGATATCGCCGCTGGACGTTCTTATTTCGGCGAAATCGATCCCTTTGGCGATTTTGATCTCCTGTTCGGTGCCGCAAAGCTCAACCTCAAAATCACCGATATTCCTGTTCGCTACCGGCAGAGGGTCTACGGTTCCACAAATATCAACCGGTTTGCCGATGGCAGCTTGCTCCTGCGCATGTGTAGCAAGGCCGCGGCAAAGCTATTCTTCATCGGTTAATTGCCAACATGCGAAAGACGCGAGGGTGATGCTTGCGCTTTGCAATCCGAGCGTCTGACGGTGGCTCTTACACCCAAAGTCGAAAGGCCGCGAAACATTTGAGGCATTCAGGATGATCGAATGAATCTACCAGGCGACCGGGCAAATCCATTCCTCATTGCGTATTCTCTTTTGAAGCGTTCCGGCCTGCTGCGAACCTCCATTGGCCGTCGTTTATTCAAGTCCGCCTACTTCCTCTACAAACGCTACATCGAAGACGATCTGCAGAACTTGGTGCGCTCCTTCCCCGCTCTCGTCAGTGGCGGAGATGTTCTGGATATCGGCGCCAACATCGGCTACACGGCCGCCGTTCTTGCGCGAGCCTCCGATCCCGGCCGCAAGGTTTATGCCTTTGAGCCGGAGCCTTTTAACTTCAAACTTCTTCAGCAGACCGCGCATCAACCCGGCCTCGAAGGCAGAATCATCCCGCTGCCATACGCTGTCGGCGCTGAGAATGGGACCATTGCTCTATGGATTAACGATCGCCACCACGCGGATCACCGTGTCGCTACGGAACAATTTCGTTCAGCACATCCGGGCTCGAAAGAGGTCAGCGTATCTCTGGTCAGTATTGACAGCTTCCTTAAGGACAAGCCGGGGCGTATCTCTTTTGTAAAAATCGACGTTCAAGGCTATGAGTTGGCGGTCTGCCAGGGCATGGTGGAAACCCTGCGCCGCAATCCCGGCATCACCATTGTTCTTGAACTCATGCCCTCAGCGATGCGCGAGTTGGGCTTTGAACCGTCGCATCTGATCGACTTTCTCGTTGCGCGGGACTTTAACATTTATCGCATCCATCCGCGAGGAAAGCTGTCGCCGGGCATACCGTCAATTGTGAACGACTCAAGCTACTTCAACCTCTTGTTCAGCCGCCATTCCATTGCATTGGCTCGGGAAGCATGAACGCAAAAATAACGCAAACAAACAGAACAACGGAAGCCACGTCGCATTGCAACGCACCCCCAACGGTGTCGTGGTTTGCTGTGCTGGCCTGCGCTTGGCCTGCGTTAATCCTCGCCACCGTTTGCCTTCTTCCATACCTCAACAAGCCTTACCTCATCGACGATCCCTGGTTCCTTACAATGTCCCGGCAGATCGTCAACCACCCCCTGCACCCGATGGATTTCGACATCTGTTGGGACACGATCGAGAATTGCACGAAAGCCTACGAGTTATCGCCCGGAAATTCGCTTATGGGGTATGTCCTCGTGCCCACTGTCCTGGGGGGCGCCCACGAGTGGATGGCGCACCTGACCCAGCTGGTGCTCGTCTGGATCGCAGTTCTCGCGATGACTTCCCTCGTCCTTCGCTTCGGATGGGACCGGTCGCACGCCATTGCCGGCGCTTTGCTATTGGTGGCCATCCCTCCTTTCCTCCGCATGGCCTCGACCGCAATGCCCGATATTCTCGCCACCGCCGTCGCACTCCTAGCAATCGAGCGCCTCGCTGCGTGGAAGGCAGAACAGAAGTGGGCCCAGGGAGCGGCAGCAGCGATCGCACTCGGGCTCGCGGGCTTTGCCCGGTCACACCTCGCGCTTCTCCTGCCTCTCGGGGCGTTCTTTCTGATGGAAAGTATCAATCCTCGGGAGCTCCTGGAACAGATTCGCCGAAAATTTTGGCTTTGGACTCCGGTCTTCGCAGGGTTCGCATTATTCCTGGCAATCGTTCTCGCTGTCCGCGAGCATAACTTGGCCATCAACCCTCCTCCCCTTGTCACGGGGACGCGGTATATTGCCTCCAATCTGGTCTCATATCTTTTCTACTTCGCGTTCCCCATACCCTTGGCCGGCTGCTGGATCGCGAATCGTTACCAAACCAAAAGGCCGAGTTTCGCTCTCATCTTGATCTTGGCCATACTCGTCCCCTTGTTCTTCTTTTGGAGTTTTCTGCCCGTTGTGCTGCTGGCGCTCCTTGGGTTGCGTGCGCTTGCCGGCCTGCTTTTCCAGGCATTGAAACGGCGCGATCATATGGGTCTCTTTCTTGTTTTTTGGGTTCTAATTCCTCTTCCCATCGTCTACTACGCTCATCTGCCGATTAAGTACTTGCTCCCCTGCATCCCCGCCGTCATCCTGATGTGCTTCCGGCTGATGGAGGGCTTTTCCGTCAGGGTCGTCCGCATCGCAGCCTTTGCATTGATCGCCGCCAGCACCGGCTACTCACTTCTCATCCTTCGCTCGGACGCTGAGTTTGCGGAGTTCGGCCGGTACGCAATGTATCGTTTGGTTTCGCCGCACGTTGCAGCAGGAGAAAAAGTTTGGTTTGGCGGCCAATACTGGGCTTATTGGTATGCGCCCATGGCTGGTGCGACACTCACCTTTCCCGGTGGTCCTCAGCCAAAGCCAGGAGATCTGTTGGTGGTGGGTGTGTTTGGGGGTGAAGGAGCTCACGCGCTCCTGGAACGTTTCCCACATCGGACATTGGTGGAAGCGGTATCCCAGAATCATCGCTTCGGCAGAATGTACAACGGCCGCTCAATGTGGGGGTTTGGCGAAAGTGAGAATGATCGGTATGAACTCTGGAGAATTGATTAAAGGCTAACTGGGTTGCGCGACGAATTCCTCACCTGCCCCCCCTTGAATCGGGCGCACGATGTCCATCGCTTCTATCTGCCGTTCCGCCTTACCGTCGGCATCTTACGAGCGCTTCGCTTCAGCGGTTCAATTGGAAGAGGGTTTCACCAGCCACATGTTCCATCCCGGCGGATTCTCAGGAAAGGTCATCAAGGTTCCCGGCGACAAGGCTTTAAAGTGCTTTGCTCCTTCCGCCCAATGCACGTCGCGAGCATCTCCACCTCGCTCAGGCAAGGCATCACGATACCCAGTTCGATATCGATTGCAGCGAACATCCATTTTTCAACGCTTGGAGAGCTCCCAAGCAGGAATCTCCACTATTCTGAAACACACTCGATCTCCTGGATCACTGATGAGGCGGGCTTCACTGGATCGGGTTGTCGTAGATAGGCCCAAAGATAGAAAACTCCCATTGCCAGCAGTGCCAATGAAGCCGGTCGTGTCAGCACAACGGTGATCGCCTGTGCCACGATCCCATTTGTGCCCATGTGTAAAGCGCCAAGGGCCATCTCGAAAAGCACCAATGAAACTTCACCGGTAAAAAACGCCGCTATTGCAGTGACCAGAATTGCAGCCTTGCCACGCGAGCCACCCTCGGCCCAAAGCAAGCAGCATGCGGGAATTGCGAGCATCATGAGTTTGGCATCCCAGAGCCGGTGATACGTAATCAACAATGTGAGGGCCGAAACCGATGCGAGCCCAAGCCAGGCGTTGATGACAGAAGAGCGCCGTCGCAGTGTCCAAATGGCCCAAATCAACAGAAGCGTCCCACAGATCAGATAGCTGGCCAGGTTATAAAAGTGCGGATCGTCGCGGAAGATGCTGATCGGGGCCTGGAGATCCACAATCGAAAAAAGGGCGCCGCTCTTAGCGCCGTTGGGACCGGGATTGTTGATGCCGCCTGGCGCCGAGGTCGTGGCAATGTTGGTATTCCAGTCGTGCATCCACGTTGGAGCGACGTGCGAAACCCACAAAACAGAAATCAGGCAGATGGCAGCCGTGATAACAACGCTTTGCATCGCACGTTTACGATTCGCTCCGCCCGCTAAGACGAAATAGAGCCAGACCAGCCCCCCATCATGAGGTTTGACCGCAAGGCTGAGACCAAGACAGATAACTCCGATCGGAACATA
Organism: uncultured Occallatibacter sp.; assembly: GCA_964468605.1. Lineage (GTDB taxonomy): Bacteria > Acidobacteriota > Terriglobia > Terriglobales > Acidobacteriaceae > Telmatobacter. The sequence goes on from CAYYKV010000040.1 coordinate 10,808, forward strand.
GCGGTCTTCAAGAAAACACCACACCGCGATTCCGCAAAGCCCCACGACAATTCCGGCGGTATTGCCCGAGGAAAAGATGGATTCGCAATTGACCGCGATCAAACAGGCGAGAAACGTCGAAACCGGCGGTGAGTGACGTGCTCCGGCGTCCCATATCAGCAGGATGGCGAGAATCAGAGCGCAGCCCGTTGCCAGCATCCACAGGATATGCGCCGGCCCCCATGGAAGCGCCGCGATTGGCGCCAAAATAACCAATGTAGTGGGTAAGTTTATGTCGTATACGACGCCCTGGAGATTGAACGGAGTGTCTCGTGGCCGTTGGCCGTCTTCCGTCAGATATTCGCGTTCAAGCTCGCTTACGCTGTATGGATTATGTTCGTGAATCAGGCAGCGGGTCCCCACGTAGACAGCACGGAAATCGATCCATTCGTTCCCTCCCAGGGCAAAAAAAGTGCCCCACAGGCTCGAGATCCCGGCGCACGCAAGCACCCAGATCAGGCCATTGCGGCGCAATTTCTCCATCTTCGGCATCTCACACCATCCTACGAACAGTTCCAGCCCGCTGCGGACGGGCAGACCCCCTAAACAGCCGGCACAAGTTCCGCCGCGCTTTCTGGCTCTGTCCCGCCCCTCAGCTCCGCACCTTGGATTCGACGTTCCCTACGTGAACCGCGTCCGCCCTCAAGTAAGTCCACAAGAAGAAAATACCCATCGCCAGCAACGCAATTGACTCTGGCCGGATCAATACCACCGTGAGCAGCTGCCCGCCGAACCCGGCTGTGCTCACCTGCAGTGATTCGGCAATCGTTTTGAAAACCGCCAGCGGAAGATCCCCTGCGAACAGGGCTGCTGCGGTCGTGATCGCGAATGCAATCTTTCCAGGTCGGCCACGCTCAGCCCACATCATGCAACAGGGAGGAATAGTGAGCATCACCAGCTTGGCATCCCACGGCCGGTGATACGTAATCAACAATGTGAAAGCCGCGACCGCTGCCAGCCCAAGCCAGGCCTTGTATACGGAAAATCGCGTCCGCAGCGTCCAGATGGACCAAACGAGCACAAGTGTCCCACAGAACACGTAACTGACGATGTTATAGAACCGCGGGTCATCGCGGAAAATGCTGATCGCGGCTTGAAGATCGACAACCGTATAGATGGAATGACCCGAGAAAGAGCTGGGACCTGGCTCGTTCATTCCTCCGCGCGCCGAGATGGTGGCGAGATTGGCGTTCCAATCGTGTATCCAGCTCGGAGCGACCCGCCAGACCCATGCCACAGCCGTCAGGCCGATGGCCGCCGTAATCGCCGCGCTCTGCAATGCACGCTTACGACTCGCTCCGCCCGCTAATAGGAAATAGAGCCAGACCAGGCCTGCGTCATGAGGCTTGACCGCAAGGCTGAGCGCGAGGCACAGGACTCCGATCCATGCAAACCGGTTTTCCAGGAAACACCACACTGCAATTCCGCAAAGCCCCACCACGATTCCTGCGGTATTGCCCGCCGCATAGATGGATGCGCAATTAATCGCAATCACGCAGGCCAGAAAGGTCGCTACCTGCGGCGAGTAGCTCGCGCCGGTGCTCCACATCAGAAGAATGGAGAGACTAAAAACGCACGCCGTCAGCAGAATCCATAGGATGTGCGCCGGCCCCCATGAAAGCAACGCGAAGGGAGCCACGATGACAAACGTGGTGGGCACATTTACGTAGAGTACGATCGCCTGGAGATAGAAAGGAGTGTCCGGCGGGCGTTGACCGTCCTCCGAGAAATACTCGCGTTCGAGCTCGCTTACCTTGTATGGATTATGTTCGTGAATCAAGCAGCGAGTGCCGGCGTAAACGGCTCGGAAATCGATCCATGCGTTGCCGCCGCGGGCAATCGAAGTGCCCCATGCGATCGAGATCCCGATGCACGCAAGCACCCAGATCAGGCCATTGCGGCGCAAATTCCCTTTGCTTGGCATCTCGCCTCATTTTAGCGGCCCCTTTCGACGCTCTCCACGCATGAAAATTGCGGGAGAGCCAGCCTCAGCACTGGAGGAAGCTCGCCGGCCCATCTGTCCGCTTGATCCTGTTGAATTCTGGGTTCGCTGCTTGTCTAGGAAACTTGCCGCCTGGCCCTTGCTCCGGTGCCGGCATCCTTCACCTGCACTATCCGAGAGAAGTGCTGACGTTGCTGAACACAGCGTTAACGGCGGTGGCGATATGCCTTACCCCGCCAATGCACGCCAGGGCAATCAATGCCACCAGTCACGAGTACTAGACCAGATCCTGGCCTTCCTCGCCTTTCAGGCCTTGGAGCTTCACGAGCAGCTTCAGAAGTGCGTGGTTCATTGGTAAATTTTCCCGCCGGTGATCTTCTGGATTGGCCCGTCCCCGGCGTGCTGCCTGCTGGACTTTCGCGGGCCCTACCCGCTTGTCTCATTGAATGAATCCGAAAGGCATTCCGCCATCAGCGCATCTTTCGGGCTCTTTGTCGTTCCGAAAAAAGTGCCCTAAAAATCTTAGTGGGAGGATTACGCTTCGGCCCGTTGCCGAAAGCGTAACCCTCCCACGAAGATGCTGAAACCCTTGGGTAAATCGAATCGAGCTTCCGGCGACTATGCCAGCGAGCCGCTGATTTGGCTGAACACCGTGTTGACTGCAGTTGCAACGTTGCTGACGCCCGTGATGCAAACGAGTGCAATCAGGGCAACCAACAACGCATACTCAACCAAGTCCTGACCTTCCTCGCCGTTCCTCAGGCCCTGGAATTTCACGTACAGATTCAGAAGTGTGTTGCTCATCGTTGTTTCTCCTTTGTGATATTCCGGTCTGAGCCAGCGAACGGAACCGCCATGATCTTTACAAAGCTTTACGGACAAAGCGGAGTGCTCAGGTTGTTCGCCTTGCCCGGTTGATTGCTGCTCTCTTTTGAGCGGTTGTCCTTAGCGCGAGAAGGAGCGTTCGGCGACTTGCCGTTGGCGCGCCTTCTCGCCGAAAAGGGGCTGAGGTTTCTGGTACGTTGGTCCTGTACGACTATCCCAACGAGCCGCTGATCTGGCTGAACACCTTGTTCACGGCCGTAGCAACATAACCCACACCGGTGATGGCCGCCAAAGCAACCAGTGACACCAGAAGGGCATACTCGACCAGGTCCTGACCTTCCTCGCGGGACATCAGGTTCTGCCACTTCACATAAAGCGCCAAAATCATATTGTTCATTTGTGTTCCTCTCCGAGAGTTAGAAGTCCCAGCCTCAGCCGGGCACCCTTTGAACTGCACCTGGCGTGCCAATCTCGAAGGAAATGCTCACTAATTTAAAATCAACATCTTACGAGAGATTCTTGCCGTGGTGACCACTGGAACTGTCTACCCGCGTTTACATCCGCTTCCTCATCGAACCGCTCTGTATACATCTAGCCTTTTCTTCCCCCGCCAACTGTCCCTCAAAATCCCCATTCACCACACCAAATCCGCCTTCCCTTCGCCTCTTTCCACCTCCTCCAAATTCATCTCCTTCAACATAAAAAACCTTCAATGAGTCGGCCTTCATCCCTATCCTCTGTATCTGCTCTAAAATAGCCTCCATGGTCAGCAAGCTGGATCGTCCTCCAGCACTTGAGCGCAGCGACATCGCTGAAGTTGCAACTGCCACTGTCGCCGGCTTGGCCTTTGCCTTCACCATCCTTTACATCTTCGCTGGCCCAGTTGCAGGCAAATTGGCTGCCAATCGCGACTTCCTCTCCTACTGGGCCACAGGGCGCCAGCTCGTCCACCACGCCAATCCCTACGACCGTGACGCCATCTGGGCCCTCGAACACTCCGCCGGCCTTGACGCGCGCACTGTCCTCATCATGCGCAACCCGCCCTGGGCGCTACCCATCGCCTACCCCCTCGGTTTTCTCCCCCTGCGCTTTGCCGGGATTCTCTGGACCCTGCTCCTCCTGGCCTGCCTGCTCATCTCCATCCGCATGCTCTACCAGCTCCACGGCTCTCCACCAAATCGCATCCACTGGCTCGGCTTTGCCTTCACTCCCGCCATCATCTGCCTCACCATGGGCCAGACTTCTCTCTTCGCGCTCCTGGGACTGATCCTTTTTCTCCGCTTCCATCGCTGTCACCCCTTCAGCGCCGGGGCCGCGCTCTGGCTCTGCGCTCTCAAGCCGCACCTGTTCCTTCCCTTCGTCGCTGTGCTTGCCGTCTGGATCCTTGTCTCGCGCAGCTACAAGCTCCTTGCCGGATTTACCTTCGCCCTCGCCGTCACCACCGCCGCCGCTTACCTCATCGACCCTAGGGCATGGCCCAATTACATTCGCTTGATGCGCTCGCCATCCGTCGAAAACCAGTTCATTCCTTGCCTCGCCGGAGCATTGCGTCATTGGCTCCGCCCTCAGGCAACCTGGCTCCAATATCTTCCCGTCGCCCTCGCCTGCCTTTGGGCGCTCGTTTACTACTGGCGCCGCCGTGCTCATTGGGACTGGCTCACCGGCTCCAGCCTGCTCATGCTCGTCTCGCTTCTCGCCGCCCCGTACGCATGGCTCTACGACCAATGCCTGGTCATACCGGCTCTCCTCGATGGAGCCTATGCCACCCGCTCTCGCAAGCTCCTCGCGTTTCTTGCTCTGCTCATTCTTGCTACCGACGTTGAAATCTGCCTTGTCAAGGTCACCTCGACCCTCTTTCTCTGGACCACTCCCGCCTGGCTCATCTGGTATCTCTCTGCTCGCGCTTCCGCCACGATAGAACCACCTTCCGCGCCCACTGCGTCCGCCTGACCCGCGCCCCGAAGAATTGGTGCGCCCGCCTCCTCGCCGGGGTCCCCAACGACAGGTCCGCGTCGTTGGGGTGGCTGGCCGGCTGTACAGGCGGCGTCCTCGCCGCTAGCCCGACATAACGAATCACTGTCCACCGTCCACCGTTCACCGTACTCTATTGAACCCCTTGGTTCGCGTTCCGCGCTCATCGCGCTGCTTACCTCGCGGACGCCATGCGCGTCGCCCATATAATTGCACTGATTGCCAGCAGAAAGGTCCGTCATCCGTGGCCAGCCAGCGCGAATTCACTGCCCTCTTCATTGCCATCGCGTGCGCGCTCGGGGTCGTCTTCACCGCACTCTTTCTCAGCATCATGCCCTTCAATCCAGCCGTCGTCGCACGCCGCGACTTCATCGTCTACTGGGCCACCGGCCGCCAACTGGTGCAGCACGGCAATCCCTATGACCCGGATGCCGTCAATCGCATCGAGCGTGCCGCTGGTTTCCGCGGCCCCGGCGCATACTACATGCGCAACACGCCCTGGGCACTGCCGCTCGCCTTCCCGCTCGGCTATTTCTCGCCCACTGCCTCCGCTCTTCCCTGGTCGCTCGTCATGCTCGCCCTCCTCATCGCCTCGGTGCACATGCTCTTGAAGCTCTTCGGTCCCGCGGGAAGTTATCTTGCCTGGCTTGGCTACTGTTTTCCTCCAGCGCTCTACTGCATCATCCTCGGCCAGACTTCCATCCTGATTCTCTTTGGCCTCGCCGTTTTTCTCTGCCTGCACAAATCCCGCCCATTCGTCGCCGGCGCCGCGCTCTGGTTGTGCACGCTCAAGCCGCATCTCTTGCTTCCCTTCGCACTCATCCTTCTCGTCTGGATCTTCGTCTCCCGTAGCTATCGCATCCTCGCCGGTGGCGCAGCGGCCTTCGCCGTGGGCGCCATCGTCACAACATGGATCGATCCTTCGGCCTGGAGTCAGTACTCCTGGTACATGCGCACATCGGTCGTCACCCGCGAGTTCACTCCATGTCTCGGCGATCTCCTCCGCGACCGGATCAACCCCTCCGCCGAGTGGATCGCCTTCATCCCCGCACTTCTCGGCTGCATCTGGGCCTTAACTTACTACTGGCCGCGCCGTAGCTCCTGGGATTGGCTCGAACACGGCAGCCCGCTCCTGCTCGTCTCGCTCCTCGTCGCCCCCTTTGGCTGGATCTTCGATCAAACCCTCGCTCTTCCCGCAGTCCTCTTCGCCGTTTCGCGCGACGCTTCGCAAACCATGCTCTCTCTTCTCGCGCTCATCTACGTTCTCATCGAAGTTCAACTCATCTCGCCCTTCGGGCTGCACTCGGCTCTCTATATTTGGGTCGCGCCGGCCTGGCTCGTCTGGTATCTTTTTGCCCGCACCTCTGCCCGCACCGTCGCGGTTCCGGCCGTCGCGGCCTCATAATGCTTTCTGACTGGAGAGGAACATGCGCATACTGAATGTCCTGTTGAGCTCTCCGGTCTTGGGGCTTATCGCCCTTTTCCTGGCCAACATCTGGATGCTCAGGAACCCGAAAGACAAAACCCGTGCCCTGCTCGTCTTTGCCCTCGTCATCAATCTGTTCTATGGATTCCTTCTCACCAAGATCATGGGGACCGAAGGCGGTTTATTCCCCTGGAAGTTCGATCACGTCCTCTACTGTGTCGACCGGTCGCTCGGCCTCCAGGCCGCTGACGTCGCGAGGCCGCTTCAGGGCTTCATGCGCGTTCCACTCTTCATCACCTACCAGTTGATGCTCCCCATGATGATCGCGTGGTTCCTCGTCACCAGTTACAACAAGGTGCGCGCCTCCGTCGTCCTCGCCTACATCGCGGAGCTCGTTGTCGGCCCGCCCCTCTACGCCCTTTTTCCCGCCCTTGGCCCCATCTATGCGTTCGGCAAGCAGTGGCTTCATCCGCCGCCCGCTCTGATCGTCGTTCAGCCGGACGCCATCCGCCTCGCTGGGATGCCCAATGCGTTTCCATCCCTGCATGTCGGCACGGCCTTCGTGTTTCTTCTCTTTGCTCCAGGCAAGCTTTGGAAAGCCGTCGCGTTCGTGTATCTCGCCCTCACCTGCATGGCTACGATCTCGACCGGTGAGCACTACGTCATCGATCTCATCCCCGGCTTGGCCTTTGGCGCATTCGCCGCCGCCGTCGGTTCGAGGGATTTCAAGCAAGCCTTGCCTTTTCTCTCCACCACTCTCGCCTGGTCGCTGGTAATGCGTTTCGCTTCCTTCATCCTCATCGACTATCCCTTGATCACGCGTTCCTTCGCGGCGCTCACCATCGCCGTGGCCGTCTACGCCGTTTGGAATCAGTGGACTGCTCTGGCCTCGCCGGCACAAGAGCTCTCGCCGGCCGCCTGACTCCAGGCGCACCACCCTCAGGTCCCCGCGGAACTCGCGTCCCGCGAAGCCAACAAGCGCCACTCAAATTCCTTGAATTGCTCAGAGCTAGCGATAGAACCAGCGGATAGATCTTCGTCGAAGCACAGATCCTTATTCCTTCTCTGCGGCAAACGCGTCTGCTTCGCGGTTCAACTCGTCCGCTGTCGTCGCGTGTGTGTAGAACACCAGGCGATAACGAAACGTCGTTGTCTGTCCCTTCTCGATCGTGTAGTCGAGCGGCGGCTGCTTGGGGTCAAACATGTGCCGTCCCAGCGGATTCGCTGCAAATAGCCCGTAGCCGCGCGCGTGCCAGTAGGTTGGATAGCCGACATTGCCGGGATGGTCGAAGATCGCCACCGTCACCGTATGCCCCGCATTGTCATGGCCTGTCAGCGAGCACCATCGCCCCCTCGTTGACCACGCCGCTTCTCCTCGCACGCCCTCGCTGGTCAGATACTCCCCGGTTGGCGGAGCCACGCCCGGCAGGTCCGCAGCCGCCGCAACCGTTGTCGCAATGCCGTTCGCATCGGTGAAGGTCCCACCCTTTTCTTCAGGGGACTCGAGCCATCGCGCCACCCGCAGCCCCAGCAAGCCGTCCTTGTCGTCGTTGAAGACAACAGTTTCGAGCGCTTTCAGCGTGACAACCACATCGATACTCCGCGTGGGCCCGCTGTGTCGAAACACGTACGTTGAAGTTTCCTTGAGGATTGAATGATTCTGTCCGTCGATCCACGTCGAATCCGTAACCAGCTCGCCCCGCGACACTCCGCTCTTGGCGGAAACGATCCGATCAAACACAATTGTTCCCATCTTCGCGGTCCGCTGCGCCGGAATCGCCTCCGAATTGTTCCAAAAGTCGAATCCATTCACGTTCGAATAGTTGAACCACAGGCCATCATGATGCGGATGATCCGTCCGCTCGCCCGGCCGCGGCTCGAGCGGCCAGCCGCGCGTCAGCGTCACTCCATCGGCATCGATGATCGGATAGAGCGCCGGCTTCTTCAGCGTTGTCGGCCAGATGTAGGCCGTGAAGGGATGGCCGTCAATCGAAATGTCGACGCGCCGGCTCGCCTCGTTCGCCACCACCTGCACGCCCTTCGGCGGCGCAGCCCACACACCGGCCGTACCCATCAACCCGGCTGCCATCGCAATCCACAGCAGGTGCTTATGCATACACCTTGCCCCCGGCCAGCACCTGCTGCGTCTTATCGTCAAACGTCACCTTCATTCCGGTCCGGATCGCCGCCACGTTCATGCACAGCGCGATGGAATGACTGTATCCCGCTTCGATCGGTGCATTCGGCGTCTTGCGCGATCGTACGCACTCCATCCAGTTGCGCATATTCGCCGCCGTTTGCGGATCGCCGTGTGTGTTGGCGTCCGTCTCGACGGTCTCGGCCTTTTCAACCAGCGAGAAGCTGGGCAGCAGGTTGGGCTTCATCTTCATCTCGTCGGCAGATCTGGCGGTGAGCCCGCCGGTCGGCGTCACCGTCTGTTTGTCCATGTCGATCATGCCGCCGTTGGAGTAATACAGCTCCTTGACGCCGCCGGCCGAGTTGGTGAAGCGCGATGTGTACTGGACCTGGAAGCCCTTGCTGGGGTCGTCGAGCGGACCGTAATCGAACACCGCCGTCATCGTGTCCCAGTTGGTGCGGCCGTCTTTCCACAGATAAATGCCGCCATTGGCCACGCACGAGCGAGGATGCGGCAGCCCGGTGAACCAGTGGACGGTGTCGATCTGGTGAACCAGCCACTGATCGGGAATTCCCGACGAATACGGCCAGAA
>CAYYKV010000041.1:0-19574 GCA_964468605.1 uncultured Occallatibacter sp.
AGAAAAGGAAATCGCTGCGGCCAACTACCCGCAGATCCGAATGTTCACGGTAAAGGCCGCCAAGGCGCTGGAGCCGGAGGACGATCCCGCCGGCGAGTGGCAGGTCTGCAGCCCCGATACAGTTCCTGGATTCTCCGCCGTGGGCTACCTTTTCGCGCGCGATCTTCAGCAGCGCCTTCACGTCCCGGTCGGTATTCTCACTGTCGCCTACGGCGCCAGTACTGCCGAATCCTGGCTGCCGCGCGAGGCTCTGGCGGCAGAGCCGGAGCTGAAGCCACTGCTGGATCGCTTCGATGCTCTGGAGAGCTTTTACAAGTCCCATCCCGGCGCGACCTCGACCGACGCGCCACCCGCCCCGCAGACCATTAATTCGCGGCCCGGCAAGCCCGGCCCGCTACGCGATCCCGTCCAGGATCAACACGAGCCCACTGTGCTCTTCAACGGCATGTTGCATCCCGTCATTCCTTTCGCCATTCGCGGCGCCATTTGGTATCAAGGCGAGTCCATCGTGGGCGGAAAAGCCGGAGTTGCCCTCTATCCCCACATCATGGAGACATTGGTTACTGAGTGGCGTCAGCTGTGGAGTGAAGGAAACTTCCCCTTCAACGCCGTGCAACTGCCGGCGCTCAAAAACGTAAGCAACAATCCCATGGTGCGCGAAGCTCAGGCGCAGATCCTGACGCTCCCCGACACTGGCCTCGCCGTCACCATTGACGTCGGCGATCCGAACAACGTGCATCCCAAGGACAAGGAGCCCGTTGGCGAGCGTCTTGCGCTCATCGCCCTGGCTAACACTTACAAACAGAAGCTGGAGTACTCCGGCCCACGTTACAACTCCATTCAGATCGAGGGCGGCTCCATTCGCATTCGGTTCACGCACGCCGACGGCGGTCTTGTGGCCAAGAGTGGTCCGCTGGAGTGGTTCCAGATCGCGGGCGCCGATCAACAATTCGTCCCTGCTGACGCAGTCATTGACGGCAACTCAGTTGTCGTCAAAAGTCCGGCCGTGTCCGCGCCCGTCGCAGTGCGCTACGCCTGGGATAACTATCCGTTCGGCTGCAATCTTTACAATGCCGCCGGCCTTCCCGCTGCGCCGTTTCGCACCGACAACTGGGACGCACTCAGCGAGATCGCGCAGCAGTTCACAGGCAAGTAGGCTGCAGAATGGAACAATTCACGGCCTGCGTCGCGGGCTCGTGGTGAGTGGTCGCGTGGTCAGCGCGCGGCGTAGGCGGACTTCTCGTTACGGAACGTGGCGGCGAAGAGGACGAAGACAGCGGCCGCGAACACCGCGGGACAGAGCCAGATGGCATGCCAATTGTGCAGCCCGTTCGAGACGTAATGATCGGCGATGAGACCGGCTGCCCAGAACCCAACCATCATGCCGACGCCGTAGGTTGCCAGCGTAATCATTCCCTGGGCCGCGCCTTTCGACTGCTCGCCCGCTTTGGAGTCGGTAAAGATCTGGCCCGAGACGAAGAAGAAGTCGTAGCAAACACCGTGCAGGGCGATGCCGATGAGCAGCATCCATACAAGCTGATGCGCGTTGCCGTATGCGAATAGCACGTAGCGCACTGCCCAGGCCAGCATGCCGGCGAGAAGCGTGGACTTCATGCCAAGGCGCAGCAGGAAGATGGGGATGAGCAACATGAAGAGCACTTCAGACATCTGCCCGAGGGTCTGCTTGCCGGTGGCGTTGGCCACGTGGATTTCGGTAAGAAATTGATTAGCATACTGGTAATAAAAAGCCAGGGGTATACAAATCAGGACCGAGGCAAGAAAGAAGACGAGAAAGTTGCGGTCTTTGAGCAGCGACAGCGCGTCGATGCCCAGGATGTCGCGCAGGGTGACGCGCTCGCCGCGCTTCCGGCGCGGAGGGGCCGCGGGAAGCGTAAAGCTGTAGAGGCCGAGCAGGAGCGAGGCCGCGGCGCACATCGAGAAGGTGTGCTTCAGCATGCCGCTCGCCAGGGCCGCCGGAGAGTCCCAGGAGAAGACATAGCTGATCGCCAAACCCGCCACGATCCAGCCAAGGGTTCCCCAGACGCGAATCTTCGAGAAGTCCCGCAAGGGATCGTCCATTTGCCGGAAGGAGATGGCGTTGACCAGCGCCAGAGTGGGCATGTAGAGGATCATGTAGCCGAGCAGGCAGGGATAAAACGCGCCGAAGGAAGGCGCACGCGCGAGCAGAAACAGGAGCACGGCGCCGATAAGGTGGATGATGCCGAGAAGGCGCTCGGCATTGAAGTATTTGTCGGCGATCAGTCCGATGATGAACGGCGCGATGATGGCGCCCCAGGACTGCGTCGAGTAGGCCATCGCGCTCTGGGATCCGCTGGCGGCGAGGTTCGCCGCGAGAAAGCTGCCCATGGTCACAAACCAGCCTCCCCAGATGAAGAATTCGAGAAACATCATGATTGCGAGCCGGACTCGAACGCCACTGTGCATGGAGTGATTTCCTTTAGGCGGGCGCCTGTGCGATGGAAGTGGCCCTTCTTGATTGCGGGTTGGATAAGCAGAATCCTTTTTTCGCCATCCCCAACTCCGAGCCGGTAACCCGTCGAGAAGATTACTATTGCGGCCAGCATCGCGCAAAGAAAGAACAGCCCTCGAGCAGGCCGCAGTTCAGCATGCTCCACATTGACGCCGCCTCCCGCCGTTCGGTACTATCAACCGGCACGATATGAATCCAGACCCTCTTATCGGCCAGTCACTCCTGCACTACACCATTCTTCGCAAGCTGGGCTCCGGCGGCATGGGCGTGGTGTACGAAGCCCAGGACGCGCAGCTTGACCGTCACGTGGCGCTCAAGTTCCTGCCGCCGGAGATGGCCAGGGACAGCCAGTTGCTGGAGCGCTTTCAGCGCGAGGCGCGGGCAGCGTCATCGCTCAATCACCCGAATATCTGCACCATCCATACCATTGAGCAGCACGAGTTGCAGCATTTCATTGTGATGGAACTGCTGGTAGGGCAGACGCTGGCGGAAAGGTTGAGGGGGCAGCCGATGGATGTGGAAACGATTCTGCCGCTGGCAATCCAGATAGCCGATGCGCTGGAGTCGGCTCACGCCAAGGGCATCGTGCACCGGGACATCAAGCCGGCGAATCTGTTTTTGACCGAGCGCGGGCAACTGAAGATCCTGGACTTCGGGCTGGTGAAGATCACACAGGGCCAGACGACGCAGGCGGCTGACGGGGAGAAGACGCAGACCGCAGGGGACGAACTGACGTCACCCGGCTCAGCCGTGGGCACCATCTCCTATATGTCGCCGGAGCAGGCTCGCGGGCAACTGGTGGATGCGCGGACCGACCTCTTTTCGACAGGCACGGTCCTCTACCAGATGGCCACAGGCAGTTTGCCCTTCCAGGGAGATACGACGGCGGTGATCTTCGACGCCATACTCAACCGCGAACCGCAGCCGGCTGCGGAAGTGAATCCCGCATTGCCAGTGGAGTTTGTGCGCATCCTGGAGAAGTGCCTGGAAAAGGACCGGACACTGCGCTGCCAGACGGCGGCGGAGCTGAAAACCGACCTGAACCGGATGAAGCGGAATCTTGAGACCAGCAAGAATCGCACAAAGGCGAAAGTCGATTCAGATTCCGGCGGCCACAAGCAGGGGAAATCGGTCGCCGTCCTCTTCTTCGAGAACCTGAGCGGCGCGAAGGAAGACGAGTACCTGCGAGACGGGATCACTGAAGACGTGATAACGGAGCTGTCGAAGATTCGCGGACTGAATATTTTTTCGCGCCCCACTGTGCTTGCCTTCCGAGACCAGGCCGTGACCCCGCAGCAGGTGGGGCAGAAACTGGGCGCTGCGTACGTGCTGACGGGTACGTTGCGCCGCTCCGGAGCGCGGCTGCGCATCAACGCGCAACTGGTCGACGCGCGCACGGATTTTCCCTTGTGGTCGGAGCGCTTCGACCGCGAGATGAAGGACGTTTTCGAAGTGCAGGACGAAATGGCGCGCAAGATCGCCGAGGCGCTACGGGTGACGCTTTCGCCGGAGGAGCTGGAAGCCCTGGCGGTGAAGCCGACGGAGAATCTGCAGGCCTACGACCTTTACCTGCGCGGCAAGCGATACGCGCGGCGGCAAACGCGGCAGGACCTGGAATTCGCGCTGCAGATGTTTGAAAACGGAGTTGCGATCGACCCCAACTTCGCGCTGGCCTACGCCGCCTGCGCCAACGCCTGCGCGATGTTTTATTGCAACTACAGTCGCGATCAGGTGTGGGTGGAGCGCGCGCGCGAAGCTTCAGGCAAGGCCGTGGCCCTGCGCTGGGACCTGCCCGAAGTGCAGGTGAGCCAGGCGTGGGTGCTCTATGCGGCCGAACTGCACGACGAAGCCGTGCGCATGGTGAAGAAGGCTATCGAACGCAAGCGCGACTGCGAGGGTGCGTATTACCTGCTGTGCCGCGCCTTGTTTGCCGCGGGACGCTACCAGGAAGTGCTGGACGTGGCGGAAACAGCCATCGAAGCCAGCGGCGAAGACTACAACGTCTACGTGCCGATCGGGAACTCCATGAACGCGCTGGGCAAGATGGAAGGCGCGCGCAACATGACCCATCGCCTGATCGCGGCTCTTGAAAACCACTTGAAGCAGGTGCCGGAAGACGCGCGGGCGCGGATTCTGCTGGGCGCGGAGTACTCCCGCATGGGGCGGACCGACGATGCCCTGCGCGAGCTGAACCTGGCAGTAACCCTGCGCGCCAACGAGGCATCCATTCTTTACAATGCGGCCTGCCTGTACTGCGGACTGAATAGAAAGGCGGAGGCTTTGGACACGCTGCACAAGGCCTGGGAGGCGGGATTTCGCGACGCAGCGTGGGCACGCCGCGACCCGGACCTGCAGATGCTCCACGATGACCCGGAGTTCAACCGCCTGTATCCGGAGACTGCAGCGTAAGGGATCGGGGCAGTTTCGAGCGCTGAAGCTCGGAGCACGCTGCCGCCTTTCGATTGTCTCCGTCGCCTGCAGACCAACGACGCCCCACAGCAGAAGGCCGCAGTTCGGCCTTCTCCATATTGACGGCCCCCGCGACGTTCTATACTATCCGGCACAAGATGAATCCAGATCCGCTGATCGGCAAGTCAATCCTGCACTACACCATTCTTCGCCAACTTGGTTCGGGCGGCATGGGCGTAGTGTACGAAGCCCAGGACGCGCAGTTGGACCGTCACGTGGCGCTCAAGTTCCTGCCGCCGGAGATGGCCAGGGACAGCCAGTTGCTGGAGCGCTTTCAGCGCGAGGCGCGGGCAGCGTCATCGCTCAATCACCCGAATATCTGCACCATCCATACCATTGAGCAGCACGAGTTGCAGCATTTCATTGTGATGGAACTGCTGGTAGGGCAGACGCTGGCGGAAAGGTTGAGGGGGCAGCCGATGGATGTGGAAACGATTCTGCCGCTGGCAATCCAGATAGCCGATGCGCTGGAGTCGGCTCACGCCAAGGGCATCGTGCACCGGGACATCAAGCCGGCGAATCTGTTTCTGACGGAGCGCGGTCCGCTCAAGATCCTGGACTTCGGGCTGGCCAAGATCACACAAGGCCAGACAACGCAAGTGGCGGACGGCAGAACGCAGGCCGCGGGGGACGAGCTGACCTCTCCAGGTTCGGCGGTGGGCACCATCTCTTATATGTCGCCAGAGCAGGCTCGCGGGCAACTGGTGGATGCGCGCACCGATCTCTTTTCGACGGGCACGGTCCTCTACCAGATGGCGACCGGCAGCCTGCCGTTCCCGGGAGACACGTCGGCGGTGATCTTCGACGCCATACTCAACCACGATCCGCAGCCGGCCGCGGAGGTGAATCCGGCCTTGCCTCTGGAGTTTATACGCATCCTGGAGAAGTGCCTGGAAAAGGACCGGACACTGCGCTGCCAGACGGCGACGGATCTGAAAACCGACCTGAACCGCATGAAACGCAACCTCGAGTCGGACAGGAACCGCGTGAAAGCGAAGGTCGATTCGGATTCCGGCGTGCAAAAGCAGAGGAAATCGGTCGCAGTGCTCTACTTCGAGAACCTGAGCGGCTCGAAGGAAGACGAATACTTGCGCGATGGAATCACGGAAGACGTGATTACGGAGCTATCCAAGATTCGCGGACTGAATGTCTTTTCACGCCCCACGGTCCTGGCTTTCCGCGACCAGCCCTTGACCCCGCTGCAGGTGGGGCAGAAACTGGGCGCCGCGTGCGTGCTGACCGGCACGCTGCGCCGCTCGGGCGCGCGGCTGCGCATCAGTGCGCAACTTGTGGATGCGCGCACCGATTTTCCGTTATGGTCGGAACGCTTTGACCGCGAAATGAAAGACGTTTTCGAAGTGCAGGACGAGATGGCGCGCAAGATCGCCGAAGCGCTGCGGGTGACGCTTTCGCCGGAAGAGCTGGAAGCCATGGCAGTAAAGCCCACGGAGAATCTGCAGGCCTACGACCTCTATCTGCGCGGCAAGAGCTACGCGCGGCGGCAGACGCGGCAGGACCTGGAGTTCGCGCTGCAAATGTTCGAAAACGGAGTCAGCATCGACCCCAGTTTCGCGCTGGCCTATGCCGCATCTGCCAATGCCTGCGCGATGCTTTACTACTACAGCCGCGATCAGAGGTGGCTGGAGCGCGCACGCGAAGCTTCAGGCAAGGCCGTGGCCCTGCGCTGGGACCTGCCCGAAGTGCAGGTGAGCCAGGCGTGGGTGCTCTATGCGGCCGCACTGTACGACGAAGCCGTGCGCATGGTGAAGAAGGCCATCGAACGCAAGCGCGACTGCGAAGGAGCGTATTACCTGCTGTGCCGCGCCCTGTTCGCGGCGGGCCGCTACCAGGAGGTGCTGGACTTGGCTGAAGCCGCAATCGAAGCCAGCGGCGAGGACTACAACGTTTACGTGCCCATCACAAACTCCCTGGGCGCACTGGGCAAGACAGAAGGCGCGCGCAACATGACCCACCGCCTGATCGCGGCTCTTGAAAACCACCTGAAGCAGGTGCCGGAAGACGCACGGGCCCGCATTCTGCTGGGCGGGGAATACGCCCACCTGGGCCGGACGGACGACGCACTGCGCGAACTGAACATGGCCGTGACCCTGCGCGCCAACGAGGCGTTAATTCTGTACAACGCGGCCTGCCTGTACTGCACTCTGAATAGAAAGGCGGAGGCCCTGGACACGCTCCGCAAGGCCTGGGAAGTGGGATATCGCGACTCGGGGTGGGCGCGCCGCGATCCGGACCTCCTGAAGCTCCACGACGACCCGGAGTTCAACCGCCTGTTTCCGGATACTGGGCCGTGAGCGGCAGGGCAGTTTCACCGCCGAAGGCGTCAACTGTGTGTCCTACCCTGTGTTAGGGAATGGTGCGTTGGCCTGCGATTTGAGGCGTATTCAACATCCATCATGAACGCCATTCATCACCGCTTCCCGCCCTTCAGCGGTCTATACTTTCTTCTGTCTGTTTTTCAAACTGGAGTGATTGAATGTCTTCTTCTGCCGTTGCATTTGCGCACCAAAACCAACCCCGCTTTCTCGATGATCTGAAGGCTCTGCTGCGCATTCCCTCGATTTCCACGCTGCCCGAACACAAGGACGACTGCCGCAAGGCCGCCGAGACGCTGCTCGGCGAACTCAAGCGCATCGGCATGGAGCACACGCGCCTGATCGAAACCGAGGGCCACCCGCTGATTTATGCTGACTGGCTGCACGCCGCCGGTAAGCCTACCGTACTCGTCTACGCCCACTACGATGTGCAGCCGCCTGACCCGCTTGACGAGTGGCTCACTCCGCCCTTTGAGCCCACGGAGCGAAACGGCAACCTTTACGCCCGCGGCGCAGTTGACGACAAAGGCCAGCTGGTCGCGCAGGTCAAAGCGCTCGAGTCGCTGTTCGCCGCCAACCACGCACTGCCGCTCAACGTCCGCATCCTCTTTGAGGGTGACGAAGAAGTTGGAGGGGAGGGAATTGCTGCCTACGTTGCCTCCAAACCTGCAGATCTCAAAGCCGACTTCGCGCTGGTTTCCGACACGGAACTCTTCGCACCCGGCCTACCCACTCTCTGTGTGGGTGTGCGCGGCATGATCTACACCGAGATCGAAGTCCGCGGCGCCAAAACCGATCTTCACTCCGGTGTATACGGCGGTGCGGCTCCCAATCCCTTTTTCTCGCTGGCGCACATCATCGCCAAACTCAAGGACGAGAACGACCGCATCCTCATCCCCGGCTTTTTCGACGATGTGGTCTCGCCCAGCGCGGAAGAACTCGCTGCCTGGCGCAAACTGCCCTTCAACGAAGAGGAGTACCGCAAGACTGAAGTCGGCTCAAAGCAGTTGGTGGGCGAGCCCGGTTACAGCGTTCTCGAGCGCACCTGGGCGCGGCCCTCGCTCGATGTCCACGGAATCCCCGGCGGCTTCATCGGCACTGGCGCCAAGACCGTCATCCCGGCCAAGGCGCAGGCCAAGATCTCCATGCGCCTGGTTCCCAACCAGACGCCCGCCAAAGCATTCGCGCTCTACAAAAGCTACGTGGAAAAGATCGCTCCCACCAGCGTTGACGTCGATGTCCGCCTCGTCCACTCCGGTGACGCATGCCTGATCCCGGTCGACAACCCCTACATTCGGGCTGCGACTCGTGCGCTTCATGAGGTCTGGGGCAAGGACACGGTCTTCATTCGCTCCGGCGGCTCCATCCCCATCGTCGGCGACCTCGACCGTCACCTCGGACTGCCCAGCGTCATGATGGGCTTTGGCCTGCCCGACGACAATCTCCACGCTCCCAACGAGAAGTTCAATCTGAAGAACTTCGTCCTGGGTATTGAATCGCTAATCCGCTTCCTGGAGGAAGTGGGCCGCTGAGAATGAAGGACGCGCCACGCGAGTCCGCTTGCTGGTTCCTCAACGTGAACACCCCTGAGGATCTTCGCCGCACCGAGGCGCTTTGGTCGCACCGTCGCGTAAGCTTGATGCATGGCGCTGTTCGAATCCCACGCCGAACCCGACCCGTTCCAGCCGCTCGAAGCGGGGTTCAATGCGCTCGCCAAGCCCGGCGAAATTGCACCCCAACCGGTCCCGGCCACAGCAGCTGACTCCGGCCAGCCCATCATCGTCTTTGACAACGTCTCTATCTCCTTCGACGGCCGGTCAGTGCTTGAGAATGTCAGTTATTTCGTGGGCCGCGGCCAGACCCTGTGCATCCTTGGTCGTAGCGGCGTCGGCAAGTCCGTCTCGTTGCGCATGCTGATGGGCTTTCTGAAACCCGACTCCGGATCGATCCGAGTCGAAGGGCAGGAGATCACCGGCCTCAGCGAGGAGGGTCTGCGAGCCGTTCGCAAGCGCATCACCATGGTCTTTCAGAACGGTGCATTATTCGATTCGATGAGTGTGCGAGAAAACGTCGCCTTCCCCCTGCGTGAGAAAGGCGGCCTCGCCGAAGACCAAGTAAATCTGATCGTCGACCGGCTCATTGGCCTCGTCGGCGCGGAGGATGTCGTTGACTCTTTACCGGCCAGCCTTTCAACGGGGCGCAAACGCGCCGTGGCGATGGCTCGCGCGTTGGCCGCTCAACCTGAGATCGTCCTTTACGACGAGCCCACCACCATGGTCGATCCGATCACCGCCCGTCGCATTGGCGGCCTTATTCAGCGCCTCAAGCACCAGCTGGGATTCACCAGTATCGTGGTCACGCACGACACGCGCTTTGCCCAGGAACTCGCCGACACTGTTCTCTTTTTGCACCAAGGGCGGGCGCTATTCTTCGGTCCCCTTAGTGCCTTTCTTGAGTCCGACGACCCTCACATCCGCCAGTTCCTAGTCTTGGACGCATATGTATTACCAACAGATTAAAAGAGTTATAATTTGCTCCCCTTCCACTGTAAAATGAGCTCACCGGCCCGTATAACCCTCCGGTACCCGTTCGTGGCATTCGCCCGTAGTCTGTCGGCAGTATGATTTGTCTTGCTAACCGTTTCCCACTGGGCCAAGCTGGAGGCAAGCGATTGTACCTTACATTGTGTCGAATTCGGCGCAAGAAGCAACGCACAGACGCTTACGCGCCTCTAAATAAAGCAGTTCGCAGCCGGTCTCTTGAATTCACCGCATTTTATTCCTTACAAAGCGCCCACGCTCTCATTCCTGGCCTGACATTGAAGCCAATGTTTCCTCGGACCATATTCGCTCCGTATCCGTTCGCTGCCAGACAGAATGGCCGGTTGGCCTTCTCGGTCACTAGCCGGAACTCCTTCTCTTCCATCGTGTCAGTCAATACAAGACCCCGCCCCGGGGCTCTAAGCAGGAAACCGCTCGCGGATGATCATTCTTCACTTGAACATTGCTCCTCTCGCATCGCAATTCAACCCCAACAGCCCGTAGTCCAGGCGCTTCAGAGAGTTTGAGGTCTGCGTAGAACTTATGGCGAGTTCGGATTTCTGGCAAAAGCTGTCATCGTCCCTGGCAGAGTGGGACGCCGGAGTCAAAGGCAACTCCTCGAGAGGTTCACGGGGTACGGCCAAGATGTGGATGGTGATGGATGCGCTCACCGTCTTCCTGGCAGCCATGGGGGCGACTCTCTACAGGTTCCACACCACTCCCGTGGAGGGCACGCGGGACTTCTTCCACGGGACCTTGTTCCACGGCCTGTCGATTTGGATTCTGCTGGCTCTCTTATGCGGCTTCACCTGCGCGCTCATTGTCACCAGCAGGCGCTTGCATCTCTATACGCCCATGCACATGACCAACTTTCTTCATGAGCAAAGGATGAGCGCCCAGGCCTGCCTAACCTCAGGCCTTCTCCTCACCGGCGCGCTCTACCTGGTCAGGGCAGGAAATATTCCCCGTGGCATTGTGCTGGAAACGATCGGCCTCGTCACCATCGGGTTGGCCGTCCGCCGCTTCATCTATCGCATTCTGCTTTATCGCCGGTTCGATCGCGGTCTCGACACACGCAACGTGCTTATCGTGGGCACCGGCCTTGAGGCACAAGCGCTTCGCCAGCACCTCGAGAAAATCCGCCACCTGGGCTACACGTTCAAGGGATTTATTGAGCTGCCTGGTTGCACATCCCACGAGTCGGTGACTTCTGACATCGTCGGCAATCTCGAGACTCTCTTCCAGCACGCCCGCAAGCAGTTCATCGACGAAATCTTCTTCACCACCCCATGCGAGCGCGGTATCGTGCAGAACGTGCTCGAGCAGTCCCGCGTACATGGAGTCGATCTTCGCGTTATCCCTGACCTCTATGACGGCCTGGCCTGGAACAGTCCGATCGAATACATCGGCCAGTTTCCTACAATTCCTCTGCACCGCGGCGCGGTGCCCGAAATCGGTCTTATCTTCAAGCGCGTTTTTGACACCGTCTTCTCTACGTTAGCCCTTGTGCTCTTTTCGCCCGTCCTTCTGGCCATCGCCATCGCCATCAAGCTCGATTCGCCCGGCCCGGTCTTCTATACCTCGGAGCGCATCGGCAAAAAAGGCGTCGTATTCGGCTGCGTCAAATTTCGCACCATGGTTCGCGACGCCGACAGGCGCCGCGCAGAGATCATGCACATGAATGAGCGCGACGACGTTCTGTTCAAGGTCTCCAACGACCCCCGCGTTACCCGCCTGGGCCGGTTCCTTCGTAAATATTCGATTGATGAGTTGCCCCAGTTCATCAACGTCCTGCGCGGCGAGATGAGCATCGTCGGTCCGCGTCCGCCGCTGGCCGGGGAAGTGCGCAAGTACGATCTGGACCACCTGCGCCGTCTTGATGTCACTCCTGGCATCACTGGCCTGTGGCAGGTCCAGGGCCGCCAGGACCCGTCATTCGCCAGCTACGTTTCGCTTGACGTCACCTACATCGACAACTGGAGCATTTGGCTCGACTTTAAGATCATCATGCGCACAATCGCCGTCGTCTTTGCCGGCACGGGCACGTAGCGCATCTGTTAACGGCAAGACGCTTTAGACCAGGCCGGTGCTCCGCTTGATCTCGACTTCCTGGTAATCGTGGACCGATTCCGCCGGCTTCTTCAATTCGGACGGCGTCGCAGACAAGGCAGTTTGAGGCGCGCGTTCCATTCGCGGTTCAGCGTTCCTTCGCACCCGCAGATTGTTCACCGCATACTCGACGTAGGGCGACTTCAGCTCCGGTTCTTTGCCCAGGAAACGGCAAGTCGCCGCCACCTGCTCAACGATGAACGTGGGCTGGAATCCGGCCAGCTCCAGTTCTTTTTCCTTTGTGATCATGTACACGATGAAATTGAAGACTTCCTCGCTAAGGGTCAACTTATGCCGCGCGCACTCCATTTGGAAGATGCGCCGGAACTGGTCCAGTCCGGGCGGGCCCACTTCGATCTTGTAAGGAAGACGGCGAAGAAATGCCGGATCCATCAGGTCTTCCGGATTCAGGTTGGTGGCAAAGATCACGATCTCTTCAAACGGAATGCAGAAGCTCGCTCCGGAGCGCAGCTTCATATAATCGACCCGGCTCTCCATGGGCACAATCCACCGGTTCAGCAGGTCTCTCGGGCTGACAAACTGCCGCCCGAAGTCGTCGATGAGGAAGCAGCCGCCCAGCGCCTTCATGTGCAGCGGCGCTTCGTAGTAATGCCCCTTCTCGTCGTAGCGCAGATCCAGCATGTCCAGGGTCAATTCGCCGCCGGCCACAACGAAAGGCCTCCGGCAAGTTACCCAGCGCCTGTCGTGCGTCTCGCGCATGAAGCCCGCAAGCTCGGGGCCGTCCTCTTTATCCGCGTTGGGACTGGCCTGGATGTGAATCCTCGGGTCGTAGAATCGGATGATCTGGCCCTGAATGGTAATCGCGTAAGGGACATGGATAAAATCCTGAAAGACGCTGGCGAAACTAAGGGCCACTGAGGTCTTGCCGTTTCCCGGCGATCCGTAAAGCAAAATCGCGCGGCCGGAGTTCAACGCCGGCCCCGCCTGCTCCACGATGGACTCGTCGATTGTCAATTCCTTGATGGCCTCGTGTATTTGGTCCAACGTCACGCGCTCGTTGGTCGGCTTCTGCATGTTCACCCGGTCGATGAATTCCTCGAGCGTCACCGGCGCGGGGCCAATGTATCCCGATCTCTGCAGCGCCTCGAGGGTCCACCGCTTGCCCTCGTCGGTCATCGCATAGCGCATGTCCAGCACGCTGTCCGAGCTCATCGCCCCCAGCGTATAGAGCAATTGCCTCTCAATCGCCATCTTCGCCAGGTCCATCACGACATGCTGGGGAAGTTTAATGGCGTCCGATATCTGCCCGATCTTTTCCAGGCGCCCGGAAAAAACCAGCTTCATGAACAGCGCCAGCAAATCGGTGTCGTCGATGCCCGTTGCTTCAATGTCGGCAGGTTCCTGCGGAACGCGATGGATGAACCGCTCGATCGTTCGCGCGTCGGTCGCGCCAATCGCAACCAGATTTTCGCCCAGGTGTCCGCCATGCGACACTTTGCGCTCAAGGGCCGCAGTGACGTCCTTCTCCGTGACAATCCTGGCACGGACAAGCAACTCGCCCAATCTCATTTGCGGTTCGATGGTGTTCCCCCGAATCGAGCGATTCCGCGGTGACGGAAGCGCTCAATGAATCCGAACTCTGCAGATTTCCTCGACTGCCCCAGGCCGATCTTTAGAGATGGCTCATTTAGTTACGACTCTGATTTTAGGCAGTGACTTTGGTGCAAATAAATCCCCCGTTTGGGGGCCTGTTTCATAAAGCCTTAATAATTGAACAACTTAGCCATCGCGGTTTTCTTCTTCCTTAAGGTGCTGTCGTGCCTTCCTGCGCTCTGCTAGCGCCGCCCGCTCCGCTGGCTCGACGAACCCCGCCCGCGCCTCCCCTCCATTTAAACTGGTTCTGTGAAGATCGCTCTCGCCCAGATCGATCCTACGGTCGGGGATTTTACCGGCAATCTCGAGAAAATTCTGGCCGCCAGCCGTCGCGCCGCCGATTCAGGCGCGCGGCTTACCGTCTTCTCCGAGCTCGCCATCTGCGGCTATCCGCCCGCAGATTTCGTTGAAAAACCCAGCTTCCTCGCTCGCTGCCGCACCGCGGTTGAAGACCTCGCCGCCGCCACGCGTGATTTGCCTACCGCCGTCCTTGCCGGCGTCGCACTGCCCGCTGGACGCGATGACGTCAAACCCGCCTTTAACGCCGCCGTCCTTGTCGATCGAGGCCAACTACTCCTCGAGCAACACAAGCGTCTCCTGCCCTTCTATGACGTCTTCGACGAGCAGCGCTACTTCTCGCCATCCGGGCCCCAGAAGGTCGTCGACTTCGAAGGCCTTCGCCTTGCTGTTTCCATCTGCGAAGACGCCTGGAACGACAAGAATTTCTGGCGGCGCCGCCTCTATAGCATCGATCCCATGGAAGAGCTCATGCGCCAGAGCCCTTCGCTGCACATCAACCTCTCTTCCTCGCCCTTCTGGCACAATAAGCGCGCCGTTCGCCGCGAAATGCTCGCCGCCATCGCCCGGCGCGACGCCATTCCCGTACTCATGTGCAACCAGGTCGGCGGCGACGACAGCCTCATCTTCGACGGTTCCTCGTTGGCCTTCAACGCACGTGGAGAGCTGATCGCGCAGGCCGCCTCGTTTCAGGAGGACCTGGTCGTCGTCGACCCCTTTAACGCATCACCTGTTCCGCTTCCCGAAGACGACGAGACCGAGGCCGCATACCGCGCTCTTGTGCTCGGCACGCGTGACTACGTCCGCAAGTGCGGTTTTCGCAAAGTCATCGTCGGCCTTAGCGGCGGCATCGACTCTGCCCTGGTTGCGGCCATTGCCACTGAAGCTCTCGGCCAGGAAAACGTGATCGGCATCGGCATGCCCAGCCCATATTCCTCTTCAGGCTCCGTTGACGACAGCCGCCAGTTGGCCTCGAACCTCGGCATTCGCTTCGAGGCGATCTCAATCAGCGAGCTCTTTGCCGATTTCAATCACGCATTGGCCCCGCTCTTCATCGGATTGCCGCCCGACATCACCGAAGAAAACCTCCAGCCTCGCATTCGCGGCACGATCCTCATGGCCCTCTCCAATAAGCTCGGCGCCCTGGTGCTCACAACCGGCAACAAATCCGAGATGGCGGTCGGCTACTGCACCCTTTATGGCGACATGGTGGGAGCTCTCGCCGTCATCGGCGACCTGGTGAAGACACGCGTGTATGCAATCTGCTACTGGCTCAACCGGGACCAGGAAAAAATCCCCGCTGCCATCCTCTCCAAGCCTCCCTCCGCCGAGCTGCGCCCCGGACAGATGGACACCGACTCACTGCCGCCCTACGAGGTGCTCGATCCCATCGTCGAAGCCTACGTCGAGCGATATGAGACGCCGGAATGTATTGCTCAGGAGCGCGGTTTTCCCCTCGATCTCGTCCAACAGGTGGTGCGTCTCATTGAGCGCTCCGAGTACAAGCGCCAGCAGGCCGCTCCGGTCCTGAAGGTGACCTCCAAGTCGTTTGGCATGGGCCGCAGGTTTCCCATCGCCGTCAAAGTCCAAAGCTGATTGACGCCCCGTTAACAGCGAACCATCGCACCGTTATAAGCTAGGGAGAGGGAGTTTTCCCGCACACTGAAGGAGAAAAGCTTGATCCGTCTGTCCTGCCGTATCCTCGGCGCCGCTGCGCTGATCGCCTTATTCGTTCCCGCATTTCAAGCCGCCGCCCAGCAACATGTGCCGCCCGCGCCCGATGCCACCGCCTCGGAGCCTTCAGCGCCGACGCAGCAGCCGGATGCCGCGCCGCCAGAACAGCAGCCTGAAACTGCGCCCTCCGCGCCAGCTCCGTCGGGTCCGCCTGTGTTTCCCAAGCCCGATCCGGCCAATTTCACTGCCGCCACACCGACAAAGGAAGTTGTCGACGCCTTTCTTCAGGCCAATTGGGGCTTCGACCAGGACCGCATGTGGCAGGTCCAGGCAATTCTTAAGACGCCCGCTGACGGCGTCAGCAAGGTTGTCGTTCTGATCGGCGATAAGACCGGCAAGCAAAAACCCCAGGTGCTTTCCTTCTTTACGCTTCCCGACGGCAAGCACATCATCACCGGTGACGACATGATCGACTTCGGCGCGACGCCGTTCGCCGATTCGCGCCAGAAGTTGCAGCAGCGGGCCAACGGCCCCTACCGCGGCGCGGCATCAAAGGAACTGGAACTGGTCGAGTTTGCGGATTTCCAGTGCCCGCACTGCAAAGAGGCGCAAGCCAACATGGACAAGTTGGCCGCGGATTATCCCAAGGCGCGCATCGTCTTCCAAAACTTTCCCATTACGTCCATCCATCCGCAGGCCATGAGCGCGGCGGAATACGGCGCCTGCGTGACCAAGTTGGGTGGCAGCACGGCCTTCTTCCAGTTTGCAGCCGCAGTCTTCGACGGTCAGGATGGTCTGGCCAGTGCTGACGGCGCCACCCTCACCCTCAACAGCGCCACCACCAAAGCAGGCCTGGATCCTGCCAAGGTTGCGGCCTGTGCCGCCACGCCTGAGGCTAAGGCCGACGTCGATGCCTCTATCCAATTGGGAAAGGACCTCGGCATCGGCGAAGTGCCCACACTCGTGATTAATGGCCGCGCTATTAATCCTGCCGCCGTTCCCTATGACCTGCTGAAGAAGATCATCGACTACCAGGCCAAGACCGACGGCGTAACCGGCCAGTAATCAAACTGCCATTTAACGTGAATGGGCAGGCTGGCAACTACTGCAAGCCCCGCTCCACCCGGATCATCGCCGTGTGCCCTGCCGCCTGCGGCCCGCGGATTACGTGCGGCGTCATCACGATTACCAGCGTCGCGTAGTTTTGTTGCCCATTCTTGCTGGTAATGTCGTTCAGGCCCGGAATCTCGCTGATTCCCGGGGTTCCGCTAATCGCCTGGCTCTGCGTCTTGTCCACTTCCGTGGCTATCACGGCTGCCTCGCCCTCCTTCATCGTCACAACGCCGGAATACGCGCGGTTGTCCAGCACAGGATTCCCATCGACAAAAGTTCCCTCCAGCGCGTCCAGCTTCAAATCGATAGCGAGCGCCACATCGCCGTCGCGCAGAACTTTGGAGTTTACCTTCAAGGTCAGGCCCAGGTCCTGATACTGCACCATGGGGATTCTCGGCAGTGCCGAACTCAGCGACGACAGCAGCGACGACAGGCCGCTCGAGCTCCCGGCGCCCGTCAGTCCTGGAATGTTAGGAATGCTCGGCCCCGCGCTCCCGAAGGATGAGGTCTGGATGGGGTACCTTTCGCCCTCCTTGATCGTTTCATCCTGCCCGTCCTCCATGCGTAGCTCAATCTGGTCGAGCTCCCGGGAATCGGACGTGTTCAGGCTCAGGTTGAACTTCGTTGCGCCAGGTGCCAGTGCCGATTCCGTCAGGCCGCCGCCAAACAGGGCGAATCCGCTTGAGAGCAATGGGCTCGAAACCTGGCCCGACGCGATGAGAATGCCGAGGATGGCCAGCGGGTCGTTGCTCGCGGCCAGGCCCGACGAGATGATCTGCTGCACGAGGCTTGCATTCTGGCTCAACAAAGACTGCTCCTCGGCAAACACATTGAACGCCGAAAAGCTCGGTGGTAATTGCGCTCCGGTGTTTAGCTGACTCGTGTGCGCTACCTGAATCATCTTCACATCGACCAACACCTGGCTCTTTCCGTCAAGCAGGCTTCTCATCATGGCATTGAATGCATCCAGCGTCGCTGCCGACGCCCGAAGCGTGATGGTGTGCTGCGACTGCGAAACCTGAGCCTGCTGCGCCTGAAACACATCCTTGGCCAGCGATTCAACCTCTTTCATGTCGTCGGCGCTCAGTCCGGTCAGGTAAACGGTCTCCGTTTCCTGGGGCATCAGGCGCTGCCGATTGGCGTTGCTATCGTCGGCTACCAATGCGTGGTGTGCGTCCAGCGGCACGTAGAACGTATGCGTCACCAACCCCAGGATGCGCATCGCATCCTGGAATCTCAAGTCGTCCAAATCAAGCCGGACCTGAATCGGCCGCACGCTGTCGTCGAGCATTGCAGTCAATCCGTAGGCCTTGAAAACCTGGTTGATCACCTGGCGCTGGTCAGCGTGCAGGTGGAAGCTCTGCGGCGCTGGCGCCGGCAAGAGCAACTCAGGATTGGCGATCTCGCTCGAAGCCTGCCCGTATAGTGGCTTGGGCAGCGCGCGGACCGATTCATCAGCCATTTCATCCCGATGCTGGCTGACTTCGAAATTCGTTGGATCGAGCGCAAGCGCGCGCGCGAGGGCCGCGCGAGCGGATGCCTCATTGCTTAGCAGCCGGTCTTTGGCTGCCTCCTGGATCAGTGCTGTCACTTCGTGGCTGCGGGCCACTCGTGCGGCCAAAGGGTAGTTGGTATTCGTGGGATCGAGCGCCGCAGCGCGTTCAAATCCATCCATCGCCTCTTCAAACTGGCGGTCCATGAACTGCTTGCTCGATTCCAGATAAAGCTTGGCCGCGCGCCTCTGATCGCTGCTGCGTGGCGTTTTGGCCGGTTTACCGGGCTGCGGGATCTCGTTAACCGCCGGCGCACCCAGCCCACTGGCCGCTCCCGAGTTGTCCGCCGCGACCGTGTTCGAGGCTGCGCTTTGCCCTGCAGATGAAGCTGGACTCGCAGTTTGCGCCGGGACCACAGCCACAGCGGCCGCCAGAAACAGCCCTGCGCTGCATAGTTTCACCAATGCACCCGGACACCCTCTTCGTGTCCCTAGCCGCGTCCACAACTCGATCTTTGCCGAAAGCGTTCTCATTCAGTGCTCGGAGCCATCGCCATCAAATCCGCCAGCGACGAAACGCATGCCTCAGGCTGGTAGCGAACCAACTCCTCAAAGCTGTACTTCCCTGTGGCGACTGCAATCACCGAAAGAAAGTTGGCCCGCGCTGCTTCAATGTCTCGCGGAGTATCGCCCACCACGCAAATCCTGACCCCCGTTTCCCCTCCCGGTCCGGCCATTTCCCGCGCCTTCCGCGCCGCATGCCCAATGAGTTCCGGCCGCACGGGGAAATGGTCGCTGAATCCGCCAAAACGGAACCACTCGCGCAATCCGGCCTTTTCAATTTTGATCCAGCCGATTGCCTCGAGGTTCCCCGATGCCACCCCCAGCACCGCGCCCCTCCCGGCCAGGTGCCGCAAAACCTCCTTGACCCCCGGCGTCAGCTCCGGGTCCAGCTCTTGCCGCCGCTCGGCAACGCAATCCCGCATCGCCTCCAGAATGGCGTCGTAGTACTCCTCCAGAACTTTGTTGGGAATCCCCGCCTGACGGCACGCCTCGCGCAGGATCGCCGTGTCGGTGCTACCGTGGATCAGAACTCCGGCCAGCGTGATCTCGAATCCCGTAATGCGCTGCACGCTCGCAGCCACCGAGTCGTAATGCACCCGGTCCCGGCTGCGCATCAGCGTCCCGTCTATATCGAACAGATACGCGTCCTGGTCGTCCCACACGAAATCAGGCTCGATCTCCACGCGGGCTTCGCTCTTCGGTTGTGATTTCAGCATGATTCAGGTACGCGTGATCAGCCTTGGCGATAGCCCTGCCGATACGCGCTGTATACAGGACGTTCGCTGCGCGGCGGACGCTTGAGTTCGGCACGGACCTCGGCCAAGTCCAGCCCCAGCTCCGCCATCGCGCGGCTCAACGTGTTGCGATGCATGCCCAGT
>CAYYKV010000042.1:0-18678 GCA_964468605.1 uncultured Occallatibacter sp.
CTCCTCGTGCCGTGCTTCATTCACCACCAGGCGCGGGCCAGGGGCCGGCTCTGCCGGCGGCGCCGGAGCCGTTTGTGCCGGCTCCACAGGCGCCGAATGCGCGCTTTCCTTTTCTTCCTCCGCCTTGATCTTGCGGCGATCAATCACTTCGAACTTTGGCGTATCGCTCATACTTTCAGTCTCTCATCCCCACTCCGGGCTGCTCAGTTCTGGCGTTTCTGGCCCAGTTTTGGCGGCGCTTCCAGAATCTGCGCCCTTCCCTCGAGCGCTCCCGCTTTGTATCTGAAGACCTGGCTGCGCGCCTCGGCCTCCGAGCGCAACATGCCCAGCGCAAAGACACGGCAGCCAGCCGCGAGAGTCAACTCGGCCCCGCTGGTAATTTGACCGGCAGCGGCTCCGTCTTCATCCATCAACTCCGCGCCGCTCTGGGGCACGGGACCGGAAAGCTCCAGCGGACGAAGATGCCGATGCACATTGCCGCGCGAACGGATGCGCTCCACAATCTCCTGGCCCAGATAGCAGCCTTTGGCAAAGTGCAGCGCCCGCATCTGCGAAGTTTCCTGCGGCAGGTCGCGCTCCACCATGTCGACTCCATAGGCCGGAATTCCCTCGGCGATGCGGAAGGCTTCGATCGATGCGCAGCCGACCGGCGTTGCTCCGCCCGTGCGCAGGCACCCCCATAGCTTCGCCAGCCCGGCCGACGGCAACCAGAACTCATAGTGCTGCGCCATCACGCCGTAGCCGCGTAGAATTCTGACATTCCATCCGTTCCACTCCACACTCGTTCCCGCCATCGCACTCACGACTACGGGCAGGCCCACACGCTCCAGCACTTCGCTGGCCAGCGGTCCGGTCAACCCGATCGCCGTCTCTGAGCCGGCTTCACCCACCTGCTCTTCCCCGAGCGGAACCAGTTCCACATCGTCCATGATGATGAACTTGTTCAAATGGGCCAGCAGTTTTTCGAATTGATCGGCTGCTATCTCCAGCTCCAGCTCGGACTCACCGGCAAACGGCGTCCCCAGCAAGCGGTCGCGGGCCAACGATGCCGGGCTCGCGGGAATTCGCCGCTGCGGCGAGAGCTCCTCGCCGCCTCGCCACACAGTCAACTCGCCCTGAATGTGGCCCTGCGCGTTCAACACCAGATTCCAGGCGCCGGTGTTGGGAAAGAGGTCGTTGACAGTATTTGTGACCATCCCGCTCAGCCAGCGAAAGCGGTCGGCTCCGCGCACGGCCACTCGGCGCATCCAACCCAGATCGTGGATGGCGGCCCCAAAGGCCAGCGCCGCCGTTTCCACCTCCGGCGCGTCCAACTCTCGTGGGGTCAATACCCCACGGTAAACCTTGAGCTCGTGCGGTGTCCGTCCGGACTCAAGCATTGTGGCCAGCGCGGTGGCTTGCAGGTTTTGGGCTAGATCGGTCTCAGGCATGGGAAGTTTTCCGCGGTCCTGCGCAGATTTTCTGTCTAAACTTGGCGTCAAACCGCATCCTGATTATAGCCTTGAAGTAAGAGACTGGAATTCCGGCCGGTGAATCCGAAAGCGCATCCAATCCCGCAGGGAGAGTGAATGAGGAATCGGCACATCAAAGTGGCACGAACCGGGCGCTTCGGAGTCCCGGTCCTCCTGCTCTGCCTTGCGACGGGCGCCTGGGCGCAGCGGTCCGCTCCCGCTCGTCAACCCGCTCCGCCCGCCGCGGCAACGCCCTCCACAAACAGTCCAAACGCAAAATCCGTGACAAAGATTACGCCCGAGCAGGCCGAGCAGCTCTTCGCACTTGTCGATGAGCTCATCAAATTCTCCTCGCAGGAGACTGGCCTGTCCATCAAAAGCACCGTCAAGCGCAACCTGATGACCCGGGCCGCCGTGGAGAGTTACCTCGAGGAGAAGTTCAACGAAGACCAGGGCGCCAAGCGCCTGCAACGCGACGAAATTGTGCTCAAGAAATTCGGCCTGCTCGACCGCGACTTCGAGCTGAAGCCTTTTCTGCTGGCGCTCCTCAAGGAGCAGATCGAGGCCTTCTACGACTCCAAAACCAAAACCGTCAACATTCTCGATTGGGTCGATCCCGATGAACAAAAGCCTGTGATGGCCCACGAGCTGACCCACGCCTTGCAGGATCAGCACGCGGACCTGGAGAAATGGGACAATCAAACTCCCGACGACGTCTCGCACGACAACGCCGGCGATCAGGATAATCTGGCCCGCGATGAGATGGACACGGCGCGCGATGCTGTAGCGGAGGGCCAGGCGACGGCCGTGATGATTGACTATTGGCTCAAGCCGATGGGCAAGAGCCTCGTTAAAGATCCTGAGGTGCTCGACGTCGTCCGCTCGCGGATGAACTCCACCGAGGACTCGCCCGTGATGGCCCGCGCGCCACTCTTGCTCTCGGAATTGATGCTCTTCCCCTACCGCGAGGGCCTCAGCTTCGAACAGGACATCTGGATGGACCAGGGTCAATCCGCAGCCTTTACCGGCGCGCTCGACCGCCCGCCCTCTTCGAGCTGGGAGATCCTCAACCCGCGCGTCTACGAGCAGAAGCGCATCCCCGCCATTCCACTGCTGCCTAACATTCATCCCCTCGTTGACCCGCTCTACACTCCCTACGACATCGGGCAGATCGGCGAGCTTGACGTGCACATCATCACCGAGCTCTTCGGCGGCGACAACGCCTCCCGCGACTTGACCCCGGCCTGGGACGGCGGCCTCTACTGGGCCGGCCAGTTGCGCAGCGCCACCACGCCCGCGGAGCAGTCCAGCACCAAATCCATCGGTCTCTTCTACCTCTCAGTCTGGAAGAACGCCGATTCCGCGCAAGTCTTCACCAGGTTGTATGCGAAGAATCTCGGCCGCAAGTATTCCGGCGTTCAATTGCAGACCACTGCGGATCTCTCCGCTCCTTCCGATGACGGCTCCGTTGAGCAGGTCTACTCCACCGACGAGGGCCCCGTCGTCATCACTACACGCGGCAAACTGGTCTTCGTCTCGGAGAGTTTCCCGCTCCCGCTGGCGCGCAAGCTCACAGCGCTCATCCTCGATGCCCAGGGCGGAGGCGCGATGCGCATGACCTCCAGTCCGCAGCGGAATGTCTTCCCAAATCATTCCCTTGCCTCCACAAACCGATCGGCCGCGTCCTCCGGCGAACCAGCGACCCTCTCCGGCGATCTCGTTCATCTCTTCGGCGAATGCGGCGTAATGAAGGCTGCCGTCGATGCGGAATTGAGAGCCGTCCAGAGATAATTCCGGGCACATTCAATCGTCCGCAAGTCGCGGCCCATTTTCCAGAATGAGCGGAGAAACCGTCTTACACTGCGCCGACTCGCCGCAAAACTCGCTCACTCAGCCGCGTTATGATGATGAATTGCCGGAAGGCGGCGCTCTGCGCTTCCGCGTTTTGGAGCTGATTCGAGCTCATACAGGGAGACTCGCACGTGCAAGGCAAGCTCGAACTGATGATGGGACCCATGCGCAGCAACAAGACTGCGGAACTGTTGCGCCGCGCCGATATGCGCCGCCAGTACGCGAAGCAGCACGTCCTGGTGCTCAAGCCCAGCGACGACACAAAGGGCGGCCCCGGGGTGGTCGAAAGCCGCAATCCCAACGGCGGCGGCAAAATGAGCGCTGTCGAATTCAAAACAGGCGACCCGTGGGAAGTCCTTGGCGCGATCCGCAACACGGAGCAGAAGATCGGCAAGCGCGTGGAGTGCATCGCCATCGACGAAGGCCAGTTTGTCGATCAGCTTTTTCTGTTCACCAAGCACCTGCTTGACGCCGGTCACGATGTTCTCGTTGCCGGGCTCGATCTGGACTTCCGCGCCATGCCTTTCGGCGAAATGCTCAACCTCACTTGGCTGGTGAACGCTTACGGCGGCAGCATTACGGAATGCATGGCCTACTGCAGTTGCGGAGCCCGCGCTCTCTACTCGCAGCGCCTCATCGACGGCAAACCCGCGCCCTTCGACAGTCCCATCAAAATGCCCGGCGACTCCTACGAGCCGCGCTGCTCACAGCACTTCGTTCTCCCCGGCCGCGCGCACTGAGCGCCGCGATCAATCGCCGACAGGGACGATGGGCAGCGACACAGCCGCGAACAGCAGCGACTGCTTACTACTGCCCGCCAGCGGGACCGGGAACAGCGGTGAAACTGATGTCGTCGAGCGCGAAGTCATTCCAGGACGCGTCCGCGTTCAGGTCGACAAGAACCAGGTCCGCGGTCTTGCTCGTGCCCGATTTCCATGTGAACTTGTAGTTTTGCCACTGGCCTCCGTTGTCAGGCGGGAACTCCGGAAACGTACTGCTTCCAATCACGGCGCCGTTGATCTTGAGCTCCAGGTGCGGCAGCGACGAACTGTCGTGATCGACTTCGGCGCCCCAATAGGAGAAGGTGTACTCCGTTGACGGCGTCACGGCTACCGTCTCTTCCCAAACCGGCAATGTCGCGTCGGTGGCCCCGTTCACGATCATCATCTTTCCCGTTCCCGACGTATGATCGCCGCAATTACACCAATCCCCAAACGCTCCGGGCGCCGTCGATGGATTGGTACCAATTGCGTACCCGCCTGGATTCGAGACATCGCCGATCTTGTATCCGGTGGTAAAACCGGTGTTGCCGTTTTCGAAGTCACCGTTGATCACCAGGTTTGGGCTCGTCTGCGCTCCGACAACAAGCGCCGTCACCAGCAGGGCAATCGCCCCGATTCCGCCGAAGAATAACCATCGCAAGTGAAAACTCATACCTTTCCCCCTTTCATGAACTGCTTCGTTGCGGCTTCTACCCGTCGATGCGGCTGTGACCGGTAAGCAGGAATTCAATTCTCCGGCGACGCCGAAGAGGTTTTGTGCGAACCCCTACGGCACTTGGATGGTGAAGTTAATCGTCTCGTTGAGCCCCGGCCCATTCAGCACAACTGAGGCCTGATACGTTCCGGCCGGTGGCGTCGTTGGCCCACTCTTTCCAACGCACGACGTCATCAGCGGCAGGCCGCACAACAGAATCAGCAGGAACAGAATTCCTCGCTTCGATCTACCCTTCTTCAGGCGCAGGACAAAGATACAGGCCGGCAGCCAAAGCACAGCGCCAAAGGCGACTGCGCCGGGCGACGCACGTCCAGGCAGTGGCCTCCGCTCAAGAGACGCGCCTGCGGCCGACTGGATGGTCAGCGCGGTGCTGGCTGTGTAAGGAGGCGTAGTCGTAGAGGCAAAGCTCATGCTGTTGGGGCTAAAGCTGCATGTGGCAAAGGTTGACAGGGGCGCCGGAAGGTTGCAAACAAGAGTGTAAGGTCCGAGCGGGCTGGGGTTGGTGAGGTCCTCAGAGCATGTGATTTGGTCGGTTTGGGGCAGGGACCAGGAGATGTTTGGAATGTTGCAGCTGACGCTTGTTGACGGAAGCGCGATTCCCGCGAGCGCCACCTGCTGCGGAGTGCCGCTTGCGTTGTCCGCCACATTCAACTCCGCCGCCACGATGCCAGATGGAGCGGAGCTGGAGGAGCTGGGAGTGAACGTGACGTTGATCGGGCAATTGCCGCCGGCTGCTACGCTCGTGCCGCACTGATTGGTTTGCGCAAAATCAGCGGCATTCGCTCCGGAGATACTAATGCCCGAACCGGTGAAGTTGAGAGGGGCGTTTCCGGTGTTGGTCAGCGTGACGGTCTGCGCCGCGGAAGGAGTGCCCGCTGCCTGCGGCCCGAAAGTCAGCAAAGGAGTGCTCAGGCTGGCGATGGGCGCAAGAGGCACATTGATTGTGAGCGAGTAGTTCAGCTGCGTGAAGTCGCCCAGCGAGTCGGCGACCCGCAGCGTGACTGCGGCAGCATTTTCAGTAGCGTTGGGTGTGCCGGAGATTGTGCCCGTGCTCGAAAGAGTGAGACCCACGGCTGAGAGCGCCGTTCCTGAAGCAACGGAGAACGAATATGGCCCGCCGCTGCCGCCGCTCGCCGTAAGTGTCTGCGAATACGGAGTTCCCATTGTGCCGGCAGGCAAGGTTGTCGGCGTAGCGGAGATGTCTGGGTAGACAGTGAGCGAGTAGTTTTGCGTTGCGGAATTGTCCTGCGAATCGACAACCTTCACTGTGAAGGGAGCCGCAGTTTCCGTGGAGTTGGGAACGCCGGAGATTACGCCTGCGGATGTCAGGCTCAAGCCTACCGCGGAAAGAGCCGTTCCGGAGGTCACGCTCCATGTGTATCCGGTGCCGCTGCCGCCGGTTGCGGTAAAGCTTTCAAAATAGCTCTCCCCCACAAAGGCATAAGGAATCGTCGCGGGCGAAATCGTCAGTGGCGCACCTCCCGCGCCTGTCCCCGTCAAGCCTACGGACTGCGGGGTATCGGGGGCGTTGTCGCTGAAAATCAGTGTGGCGCTGCGGCTCCCTGTTGCGATCGGCGTAAACGTTACGTTGATGGTGCAGGTGCTGGCATCGCTGGGAGCGGGAATGAGCGTGGCTCCCGTACAGGTGTCGGCGCTCGTGGCAAAGTCGCCGGGATTCGTTCCGCCGATCAAGGCCGTCGTGATGGAAAGGTTGGCTGTACCGGTGTTCGTGATGGTCAACGTTTGAGGCGCGCTGGGGGTGCCGACGTTTTCAGGGGTAAACGTAAGGCTGGTGGGGGAGGGACTTACCGACGGCTCCGGGGTCGATGCGAATTTCATGATGAACGCGTTGTTTCCCGCGGACAAGGCAGTCTTATAAGCTCCTGAAGTCGTAGGAAATCCTGAGGGGGCGGAGCCTGTAACGTAAGCGCTTCCCTGCCCATCCATTGCGAGCGCCCATGCAACGGTAGCCTCATTGTTTCCGCTCGTCAGACTGGTCGGCCCGAGATACGTCGAATAGACCAAGCCCGAACCCGTCGCATTGAATTCTGTGAGAAAACCGTTCGTACCTGTTGTTGGTGGGGTGGTCTGGAGCGCATCAGACGTAGTGGGAAAATCGTTTCCATTCCCGTCATTGTCCCCCGCTACGAACGCTTCTCCGGAAGAGTTGACACCAATGCCATAGCCGGTAGTAAGGCCGGGCAGGTAAGTCGAATACACCAAGGCAGATCCGGTGAGATTAAGCTTGGTAACAAATGCGTCTGAGTAATCAACGAGACTCTTTTGATACGCCCCCGGAGTTGTAGGAAAGTCCGAATCCGAAGCTGTTCCGGTTACATAAGCGTACCCTGAACCATCGACGGCCACGGCGTAAGCATCGTCAAGATACGTCGTATTTGAATTCGATCCGGCGAGGAAAGTGGAGTAAACCAGCGCAGTCCCAGAGGGGTTTAGTTCGGTTACGAACGCCAAGGACTCGGCCGAGCTGCTGGAAGTCATGAACGCGCCGGAAGTGACCGGAAAAGTGGTGGGCTCTGTGTTTCCCACCACGAACGCGTCGCCCGAAGAATCGATGGCGACCGCATTGGCTCGATTGCCCCCAGTGCCCAAATATGTTGAATAGGACAACGAGGAACCACCGACAGCGATCTTGGTGACAAACGCCGTTGTACAAGTTCCCTGGTAGGGGGACGTGCAGTTTGCCGAAGTCTGATAAGCCCCCGTCGTCGTGGGATAGGTCTGCGAGTCCGTCGTTCCTACAACGTACGCATTGCCGGTCGCGTCCGCGGCAATTGCAAAACCATAGGTCTCAGGACTCCCAGTCGCCTCTGTCCCGCTCAGGTAAGTCGAGTAAACCAGGCTTGTCCCCGTCGGATTCAGTTCTGTGACGAACGCGTAGGTGCCATAGAGAGACGACTCGGCACTGATGAATGCGCCCGCCGTCGTGGGGTAACCGTAATTTGTGTAGCCGGTCAGATATGCATCGCCGGAGGAATCCAATGCGATTCCTTCTACAGTTGACACATTAGGATACGTACTGCCCAGAAAGGTGGAATAGATAAGAGAGGAGCCACTCGGACTAAGCTTGGAGACGAACGCCGTATACTGACCGGCGTTAAATATCGTGTCGTAGGCGCCCGTCGTCACAGGGAAATCAACGGACCCGGCGGGTCCTGCCACGTACACATCGCCATCAGAATCCACCGCGATGGCCTTCCCTAAATCATTTGGGTATTGGTTAGAGGCACTATTGACAAGGCTGCCCCCCAGGTAGGTGGAGTAGACGAGCGTAGGGTCGATGACCAGTGGCCGCGAGTGGTCGTACGGGCCAATCTTGAACGCAATCCGGTTGCCTGCGGCGAGCACATAACGCCCCGCGACTTCGCGACGCCCCTCAGGAGACTGCTGATAAGTCCGTGGCTTATTCATGATCAATTCGTGCGTTGCGTCCACGGCAAGCACCAGATCGCCCGCCCGATTCAAGCGCATCTTGCGTGCTCCATCGACCTCCAGCGCGATGCTCCGGGGATCGGCTCCCGGCGCGATGTCGAAGTCGAATTCAAACCGCTGGTTGTCGCCGTGGAAAACCGCGTCGACACCGGGATAGATGCCGTTGTATTTGACCGCGGAGTAGTTGGGTACGTTGGTGTGCCAGTTCTTTGGGTCATTGCCGATGAAGTAGTTGGATTTCGACGGCAGTTCATGACTCCCGGCAACAACGGCGGCCTCGCTTCCGCGGAGAAATTTCACCTGGACGGCGTGGGAAACTCTCGGAGGCTGAGGTGCATTCCGAACGTCAGAGGGGTCGCCAGTGCGGATGGGTTTCCGGGCGGGCGATGGCTCAGAAAGCGAAAGAACCGCCTCTTCATTGGTGAGAAAGAGCGAGTAGCCGGGCGCGTGCGCCAGGAACTTCACACGAGGATCGGTTTGGCCGGCATTGACCTCGAACGACATGGGCAGCCCTGAGTACGTTTGCATAGCGCGAGTGCGCGCCGCCGGCGAGATCGCCAGAGGGGCGGCTGATGTCTTCCGCGCGGACGCAGCGGGAGCAGCGGCCTTGGGGGAAGGCTGAGCTGCGGCGCCGACCGACTGTGCACAGTCGAGGCCGGCCATGCTGGCCAGAAGAACGAACAGAACCGCCAGACGGACTCCGTGACGGACAAAGCTTTCGAGTACACGATCTTTCATACGACCTCCCGGTGCGCGCCGCAGACTGTGGGAATGGGCCCAACTCAGGCAAATTCCGGAGTGCTGGCGGCAACTTCCGCAAAGTGTGCGCCCCGATTGAGTTGCGATCAATGGGCCGGGCCTGAAACGTATCTGTATTTCTTCTGTACCGATGCTGTTTGCCGCGCCCTTGCTCACGGTGTAGGCTGTAGCCAAAGTACTTAGCCGTTTAGCGTTGACCTAACCTGCAAGGCGAAGAATGGGTCCAATGTCAACCCGTTCGATTCTCAAGTTCGGACCGTTTGAGGTAGATCCCTCTCTCGGCGAGCTGCGCAAGAATGGCGTCCGTATCCCGATCCAGGAGAAGCCTTTGCGCGTGCTGACGGCTCTTTTGGAGCGCCGGGGGGATTTGGTCACGCGTGCCGAGCTGCATCAGCAATTGTGGCAGGGCGAAACCTTCGTCGACTTTGACACCGGGCTGAATACCGCTGTGCGCAAACTGCGTTCCGCCCTTGGGGACGAATCGGAGTCGCCGCGCTACATTGAAACATTTCCCAAGCGCGGCTATCGCTTTCTGGCGCCCGTGGAATTTGTCAACGGGGCGGTTGACGCGCACGCGGTCCTCCAGCCGAGCTCGCCAGCGCTCCCAGTGACCGCACCGGGCGCAGAAGCCGCGGCAACGGGAACGATTGCGCCGGGAATCAGTGGCCGCGCCCTCGGCCTGCGCCGCTGGATGGGGCGGATCGCTCTCCTGGTCGCAGCCATGCTGATCACGGTAAGCGGAGTTGTCGCGTGGCTTACCTTCAGCCGGCCTGTCTACTCCTTCAACTCCCAGGATTCTGTGCTAATTGCCAATTTCGAGAATCAGACGGGCGACCCAAGATTCGATCAAGCTCTGGAGACTGCATTTACAGTCAGCATGGAACAGTCGCGCCACACGAATGTCTTTCCCCGCGGGAGAATTGCCTCCGTGCTCGCGCTGATGGGCAAGCCTCCGGACGAAAGAATTACCGCGTCACTGGGGCGCGAAATCTGCCAGCGCGAGAATATTCGCGGGCTTATCACTTCAAGCATCACGCGGACCGGCGAAGAGTATGCCCTTTCGGCGGAATTGATCGATCCGCAATCGGGTGACACTGTGCGCTCCTACTCCGAGCGTTCCTACGGCGAAGGCCACATCCTCGATGCTCTCGATGTGATCGCCGCCGACATCCGTCGTGATTTGGGCGAATCGCTGTACCAAATCCACGAAAACACGAAGCCGTTGCCTCAAGTCACTACCGCTTCGCTGGATGCTTTGCGAGAGTATGCAGACGGCGCCGCGTTGTGGCACCAGGGAAAATATCAGGACGCTGTCACATTGTTTCGCGCGGCGATTCTGGCAGATCCCGATTTCGCCATGGCCCATGCTGCTCTGGGAAACGCGTACACAAGCTTCATCTATAACGAATCAGGAAAGGGGGATGATGAGTACCAGAAAGCCCTGGCGCTGACCAAGAGAACCACCGAACGCGAACGAATGTATATCGAAGTCAACTACGTTGACAGCGAGGGACATTTCGACGAAGCGGACAGGCTTTATCGGGCTTATCTTGAGCGTTACCCGGACGATTGGACCATACTCGGGGATTATGCGAGGCTCTTGCGCACTCATGGCCATGCCGATGAGGCCGTCGATCGATACAAGACAATGTTGCGCGTCGTTCCCAATGACGCCAGGACGGAAGTGGAACTGGCGACGGCATACAAGACTCTCGGCCGTTTTCAGGAGGCGATCGGCGCCTATACGCAGGCGTTTCAAATCGATCCTTCCATCATGACTTCAGGCAACGTCGGCCGCGAGTACGCCATGGCGTTGATCCGGAACGGGGAGATGTCAAAGGCCGAGGCGGTCTTTACCGCGCTGCTCTCCAATCAATCAACGCGAGAAAATGGGTTACGCTCGCTGGCTCTTCTCGACCTCTATCGCGGAAAGTATTTGAGCGCCCGTCCCTTGCTTGAAGAGGCCCTGGCCTACGACGAGGGTAAGAAGACTGAATTTGTAAGTGTGGCGCGAGAGCATTTGCAGTTGGCAATTCTGGCGGAGGGTGAGGGCGACACCCGCATGATGCAGAGCCAGCTCGATTCCGCAATGGCAAACTTCAAGGCGATCTCGCCGAAAGTGATTCTTGGCGCATGGATCGGTTCGGAGTATGCGCGCGCCGGGCTGGCCCGGCAAGCGGAGCAAATTGAAAAGACCATCGAACCGCTTGTCGACGTAAAGAACCCCGAACAAGTTGCATACGAGCAGTATTTGCAAG
Organism: uncultured Occallatibacter sp.; assembly: GCA_964468605.1. Taxonomy (GTDB): domain Bacteria; phylum Acidobacteriota; class Terriglobia; order Terriglobales; family Acidobacteriaceae; genus Telmatobacter. The sequence goes on from CAYYKV010000042.1 coordinate 11,267, forward strand.
GTGAGATCGCCCTGGTGCACGGCGAAAACGACAAGGCAATTCAGCTTCTGAGCCTTTCGGATCAGGAGCACAGCACGCCCTTCAGCTCGGAAGCCCTGGCGCGCGCATACCAGCAGTCAGGGAACATGAAGCTGGCGGTGAGCCAGTACGAGAGATTCCTCGCCAGCACGGAACAGGGTCTGCTGTGGGAGCCGCAACAGCGGTGGATCGCTGCACACCTCTCTCTCGCCGCCGACGATCTGGCCCTGGGAAATTCCGCAAGAGCGAAAGAAGCTCTTGATCCACTGCTCGCATTGTGGAAGAATGCCGACCCCAACCTGCCGCTGCGGAAGCAGGCTATTGCTCTTGGCGAAAGGCTCAGGTAGTCCGGAATGCTCGGTGAGACTTCCCGGAACGACCTCTAGATCGCTCCCTAAAACCCCTGATTTCAAAAAGCTGGGTGACTGGAGGGGTGTCGGATTGCCACGAACTGGCGCTGTCGCAGACACGCACTGGAACCGAAAGGTTTCTCAATTACTCAGTGGCTCGATTTTGGGTGAGGGTCGATAGCTCGATGGATGGTTTCGTCGAAGGAAGACCACGAGCAAGAGAAGTCTCCAGCGCTGCAACCAGGAAGAAACAGCGGAACGCGCTGGGGCGGATTCTCCTGCGAAAGCGAAGCGGCTGAGCGCATCTGTTCGAGAGTCTGGCTTGTGAAAAAGGTTCGGATGAGATAGTTGCCGGTTGCGCGAGACCGCCAAAGCTCGAAGATGAGTGCTCCACCTGGAGGCGTATCATCTCGACGCCCATCGGCAATCCAGTCCAGGTTGAGCAGCCCCGCGACATTGGAGAGGTTGGTATCGTGTCCGACGAGAATGAGTGCGCGATCGGAAGGTTTGCTTAAGGCTCCTGGAATTCTCTTTCCGGCGATGGCCTGTTTGAGCGAGAGGTGAATCTGGTCGAGGAGTTTAGCAGCCTGAATCCTGGCGATGGCAGGCGTTCGCGCGGTGAAGTCCTCTGCCCCAGTGTGCAGGGCCAGCAGGGACCTGAGGTTGGCGCCGTCCACGCAACCCCAGCCCACATTTGCGGCGTCCATTCCCTGAGCGTATTCGAGCAGCAGATTCTCCGTGAGCGTGGCCGCAGTGTTGAGCGGTCCCTTCAATTCGGCATGATGACTTTCCTGCCCCCCCGATAGCGTAGCCGGAATATCGAAGAGAGAAATGCGATGATTTGGATCAGATACGCTCGCGCCACAAGTAGCTAGAATCCTATCGAGCTCGACCAGTTGCGGATGGAAGGCAGCAGTCAGGTTATTCGGATCACCGCCAATACGGCCTGCGATTGCCGCGGTCTCCAGAGATGAGTCTCCCTCGCTTCTGCTGGTAGGGTTCGAATGGAAAAGTGGGTCCGCAGTTCCTTCGAGAAGGCCGCGCACCGAGGTAGCGCATCCCGGAAAAAAGCCAGCGGCGAGCGCCTTGCCAGTCTCAATCGTGCGCTGGTCAGAATCCGAATAGAAAGTTACTCGACCCGCGTCCGCGCAGCCGTCGGAGGCTAGAAGGCCCTCGCTTGCAAATTCCATCCGATCGTATGCGCCGAAGAGCTTCATCAGCTCAAAGCCATGCGCGGTGAGATAGCCGGGAGGAACATCCCAGGCCGGCCAGGGAGCGAGGGAGTAAGGGTTGTATTGTTCCGGTTTTCCAGTGGGCGAGCGAACGCCGTGGCGGCTCAGATAGACGACGAATTTCAGCTCCCCATCTTGATTCTTGGAAGGCTGCGTGTTGCTTTGCGCGGTCAGCTGAGCCAGCGCCTGGAGCAAAAACAAAAAGCCTATCGTGGCAAAACGAATTACCGGCGTCAAGGCGCTCCTTTAATCAAAAACCAACAGACCGTCGAGAGACAAGCAATCGACGGCCCGGATGGTAATCGCTACTCGTGGCGCCCGGAGTCCCAGCGAAGGCTTGCGCTGTAGGTGGGCTTGTAATACTCGCGCTGAGTCATGTATTGCGGGCTGCCATTGTAGAAGCCGAAGACTTCGTTGTTGAGATTCAGTCCGTCGAAATGAATGCTCAATCCACGATAGAGCCGCGCGCCTGCCTGGGCGTCGATCTGCAAGTGAGGGAAAAAGTAGTTGTCTCCCAACGGCCCATTGGGTGGTCCGGCTGTATCGTTACTGGGATCAGCTTGATTATTGAAATACTGGTAAGCGTTGTCGTTGGCGCCGTTATAGCTAACGCCCAGGTGCACAGAGTACCGCCCGAGTTCGTACCCGGGTTCAATGTTGTAGGCGTTTTTTGCCTGCCCAATAAGCGGCGGAGAATCTGTCCGTCCCAGGATTCCGTTGGTGTGCGAGCCCGTATAAGCGTAATTCGCCATCAAGGCAAGACCGCGTAGCGCTCCCGGCAGGCTCGAAAGCCTTTGTTGCCAGGAGAATTCGAGACCGGAGACGGTGGCGTTGTTCGCGTTGATGTTTTGCGTCGCCAGATCCGGTGAACCATCGGGATTGATGGTTGTGTAGGGAATGTAGACAGAGACAATGGGGTCAATGAGTTGCTTATAAAAATATCCAGCCTGAATCACGCCGAAGGGGCGCAACTCCTGTTCCAGCAGCAAGTCAAAATTGTTGGCGTGAGTGGGTTGCTCCTGTGGGTCGCCGATGGAGTAGCGAGGGACGCTCCCCGCGCCGTTGTCGAGCAGATAGGGAACGAGATCGTAGGGATTGGGCCGCGAGATGCCACGCGCGTAGACGGCGCGGATGGCGGTGAGATCGGTCAGTTCCCAGCGTGCCTGGACGCTGGGCAGCGGATCGATGTAGGAGGTGGTTGTATTCGTCGGGGTCGTTCCAATCCAGTTCCCGTTATTATCGAGGCCGTCGCCGTTCGGGCCTGCCACCGGATTGACGGCGTAACCCAAAGCTCTGTCCTGCGTTGCCTCAAGGCGCAAGCCGGTTTGAAGGTGGAAGCGGCTCCAGTTGATGGTGTTCATGATGTACCCGGCGGAGACACGTTCAATCAAATCGAAGTTGTTTGAGTCTGATCCGAAATGCGTGAGCGTCTGGTCGAGCGTGAACAAGCCGGGATTCGCGCCGGCGTACCTCACCATCCTGTAGTAATCGGTGAATGGCCCGTCGTGGTAGTTGCCGCTGTAGTAGTCGGAGTCCTGAAATCCCGTCTGGAAGAGGCTTGCCAGAATCGTCGGGTTGCCATTTGCATCCATCGGCGTATCGTAGGTTGGCGTGTATGCGTTTTGGAAAGCGTGGCTGTTGCGGAACTCTCCGCCAAACTCGAGCGTGGCCGAATGGGTTCCGAGATGGTAGCTGAGGCCTACGCCTGCCCACTCCTGCAAGTTCAGCTCGACGGCCTGACCGGTGGTGGTGATGAACTGACTCATCCCATAGTTGTTCAAGTCGTAGACCGGTGAAGCCGCAGTCATGCAGTTCTGAGACCATTGCGGCAGATATTGATTTTTGGGTGTACCGATGTATGAACAGACGGGCATCAAGTCCGGCGTCGCCGGCGTGTTCTGCCCAAGCGCTTGCGAAGTTGGGCTGAAGTCAGCTTCGGGGTTACCACCTGAATTGAGTTCGCGAGAGCGTGACACCGCAGAGCCCCAATGCACCCAGTATTTGTTGAAAATATGGTTTCCGTCGAGCGACAAAGTGCCGACCGCAAGGTCCGGCCTGCGCAGCGACTCGTAATACGACTCACTGTCGGGTTTATCGGTTTTGAGCTCGTAGTACCACTTGTCGCCCCAATCTTTGAAGTCGGAAAGCATTGCATGCGCCGCCAGGGTTGAGTGCTCGTTCACCTTATAATCCGCGCTGACTGTTCCGCCCCAGCGCAGGCGTGCATAGCGATAATCGCGCAGCGTGATCTTGTCGTAATAAGGGGTCGCTGATCCGTCCGGATTGGGTTGAGGGTCAGGCTCAATATCATTGATGCCGCGGCCGTTGTAGTCGTATTCGGCGCCGGCGATCACGCCCCATCTCTTCTGGGCGCCAAAACGCATTCCAGCAGTTGTGTCCACCTTGCCAATGTAGCGAGTGTTTTCAATTGGCGTATAGCCCATCGTGGTCTCAAGCGCGACGGAGGGCCGTTCGCCGGCCGTTTTGGTCACCAGGTTCACCGAGCCGCCGATTCCGTCCGCATCTTGATTCGCGGAAAGCGTCTTATTCAACTCGAGCGATTGAACCATGTCATCCGGAATGGTTGCGAGATCTACTTGCCGGATGGCCACCTCCGGCGCCGGAACAGTGACTCCGTCTATAGTGACGTTTGTCAGCCGCGGATCGAGCCCGCGAACCTGCACATAAACGCCTTCGCCTTCGTCGCGCTGCAGTGTCACTCCCGGCATGCGGCCGATTGCGTCGGCGACATTGGCATTCGGCAGGGCGAGAATCTCGCTCTCAGGCATGACATTGAGGATGTTAGGCGAAGTTATCTCTTCATTGACGGCTTCAACCATGTTCTTCCCGGTCTCAGCGATCACTTGTACCTGTTCAATGCTTGAGCCGATTGCTAAAACCACCTCGACTGATGCCGTTTGCCCCGCCGAGAGGACGACGGATTTAACCATTTGCTCATAGCCTGGGGCGCTGATAGTCACCGTGTAACTCCCGGGTGCAAGGCCGGGCGCGGTAAAGTCCCCTTGATCATTGGAGGTAACCACGATGTCGCCGGGCGCGACAAGGACCCGCGCGCCTTGGATCACGCCATTGGAGGCGTCAGTGATGTGGCCGGTAATGAAAGCCTTCGCGGCCGCAGTTACGCCCGGTGTGGATTGCGCGACTACGGGTGATGTCACCAGCGACAAGCTCGACAACAACAAAACGACGCTGCCAACCCACCGATTCCTTTTGAACTCAGACATATGGCCTCTATCCTCCTCTTGGTTTCAACACGCGGAAGATGCATCAACAGAAGGGAGTATGTCAGGCGTGTCTTAGCACAATCTAAGGAAGCCAGACGATTTCAATACGATTTACGGAGAATTCATGGACGCTCGCTAGCATCAAGTCTGGGTTCCCTGTATGCACGTCTTAGTTGTCGAAGACAAACGCAGTCTCGCCGGACACCTCGGCCGCGCTCTCGAGAGCGAGGGTTATCGCGTGTCTTTTGCCTACGACGGCGAAGAGGCGCTGCGCCTGGGCAAGTCTAATGTTTATGACGTGATGCTTCTGGATGTGATGCTGCCGCGCGTCGACGGCATAACAGTGATTCGCAAGCTACGCGAGATACGGATGCGCACGCAAGCGATCATCGTCTCCGCGCGCGACTCAATGGGCGATATCGTGTCCGGCCTGGATGCGGGAGCGGACGATTACCTGACCAAACCCTTTGCACTCGATGTGCTTCTGGCCAGAGTGCGCGCAGCAGCTCGCAGAGTTCCGATCCGGGAGCCGCAAGCACTGCAATTTGAGGATCTGATCCTCAAGCCGCATCAGTTCGAGTTGCAGCGCGGCTCCCGCGTCGCCTCTCTCACGCGCACAGAATGCGCCTTGCTGGAGACGCTGATGCGCCGAGCGCGGACCGTAGTTCCTCATGCTGCCCTGATTGAGGAGGGCTGGAGCAGCGATGCAGACGTGAGCTTTGACAGTCTGTACGTCTTCATCCGCGCATTGCGTTCGAAGATCACGCAATGCGAGGAACCAGAGTTGCTGCATACAGTTCGCGGCGTAGGTTACTCGCTGCGGAGCGCAACGTGCTGAAGCGCCGTGCCTCGATTTCTCTTCGCCTCACATTCTGGTTCGGCGGTATCTTCTTTCTAGGCTGGGTCCTTTTCGGCGCCGCGATGTGGCTCAACCTGAAGAGCACCCTGACGGGCGAACGCTATCAGACCCTCGCCCGGCGCGTGGACCGATTGCAGGATCTGTTGCGCAAAACTCAAGGGGAAGACCAGGCAGATCGCGATCAGGATTTCAAGGACTTCGCCAACGCGACGGGGAATGGTCTCGCTGAGGTGGTACACGCGGACGGCAGTAGAGTGTTTCCCTCCCCATCACCGGCGGCAAAGAGCTTTCCCTGGCCGGAGGTTCACGCCGGGGACACGGAGCGATTCGTTCAAGCCACCGATGCGGGGCAATCGTACTGGGTGCTCCTGCGCGCGTTCGTGCTCGATGGGCAGCAGGTATATTTGCTGACGGCTGCTCCAGAGTCAGGCAATCTTCTGGTGCTGTCGCGTTTCCTGGGCGGGCTGCTGGCCTCGGCGCCGATCCTGTTGCTCATCTCCTCTGCGGGTGGATACCTGTTGAGCCGAACTGCGCTCAAACCGGTGGACCGAATCACCGCCGCAGTTCGGTCGATCAGCATTCGAAATCTATCCGAGCGTCTTCCTGTAGCCAAGACGGGTGATGAATTGCAGAGGCTCGCAGAAACGTGCAACGCAATGCTGGGGCGGTTGGAGTCGGCGGTGAAGCGGATCGAGCAATTTACTGCGGACGCATCCCATGAATTGCGTGGACCGCTTTCCTTTACGCGCACAGTGGCCGAAGTGGGCATGCGCAGTCCACGAGCCGACGCTGAGAGCCGTCAGGCATTCGCCGATATTGTTGAGGAATCTGCGAAAGCCTCGGTGCTGCTGGACGATATGCTTACCCTGGCGCGCGCCGATGCAGTATCCTGCCACACTGCGTTGGAGCTAGTGAATTTAGACGCAGTTGTTAAGGAAACTTGCGAGTTGGCAAGGCCTTTGGCCGACCAGCAGCACCTGGTTTTGTCTGTAACGATGGGCGCGCGAAACTCGTCCAAAGTGCTTGGCGATTTTGCCAGCTTGCGAAGGTTACTCTGGATTCTGTTGGATAACGCGCTGAAATATACCGAGGCGCCGGGCCGAATCGAAGTCATCCTCAATGAGGCGTCAGGAGCCGTGACTCTTGAAGTGCGCGACAGCGGCATGGGAATTAGCGCAGACGATCTTCCGCACGTCTTCGAGCGCTTCTACCGCGCCGATCCATCGCGCAGTCAAGTCGAGGGCAGCGGATTAGGCCTTGCCATCGCAAAATGGATCGCGGAGATCCATCACGCCGAGCTTTCGGTGGACAGCGAGGAGCACCAGGGAACCGTTTTCCGCGTAGTATTTCCGCAAGCTGCCGCTTAGTGCCGAACCTTTGCCCTGCTTAAGTTCATCTGTCCGACAAGATCAAACCTGCAAAAGCCATCACAGGGAATTGGCGCGAGTGCCACTGATTTTGGAGAGATTGCGGTGTCGGCGGAGCCTTTCAGGGTTTGTCCAGCAATTGTGCCCGGTTGGTCACTTGCTCGTCAGTTACTCAGAAGCTCATCGCGACGTGAACTGTGATTGTGACGGACCAGCACTGGAGAGTGTGCCAGAGTGGCAATGCACTACGATGAGCCAGTTTTGCACGCCAAAGAACAGGTGGTCGTAATATCAAATAAACTATTGATAATAAATCAGGTTGGTGCCGGGAGGGGGGGTCG
>CAYYKV010000043.1:0-18590 GCA_964468605.1 uncultured Occallatibacter sp.
CTGGGTCCATATAGCCCACGGAGATGAGGAATCCCGGACCCAGAAAGCCCAGCAGTCGACGCAAATAGAGCGGCGAGCGCGAGATACGGACGCTCGAATGAACCTCCGGCAGGGAGGGTTCGGTGAGCACGGTTCGGGATACGACCTCTGTAGGCATAGCTCTATGTCGGAAAGAGAGCCCGCGAGCGCCCTCAACTCCACTATGCCACAGATTCTTAATTGTGGTTAACAATTTTGCTTAGATTTAATTACGACGAGCGCTCCAGTCGTAACCAGACGGCTTCCGCGGCCGGCCGGCCGAGGATTGCATTCCCCGTAGGTAGATCGATTAAAACGGTTTGGTCGTAATTCTGGCTCACGACACGCAGGCTCTTGCCGGGACCGATGCCGGCGGCGTGGAGGAACTCGAGCAGCTTGGGATCGCGCTCGTGGAGGCTAATGACGTTGTAGCGCTTGCCGGCGACGGCCTGGGAGAGCTGCATCTCGCCGCGCCGCTTACGCTCGGTGGGATTGACCGGCAGGACCGCGTTGCCATGCGGGCAGGCGCCGCCTTCGCCGAGTTTTTCCTTGAGCTTGGCCTCGAAGGCAGGCGAAACCGCGTGCTCCAGCCGCTCAGCCTCCTCGTGAATCTCGTGCCACTCCATTCCGAAGACTTCGCTCAGCATCCGTTCGATGAGGTGGTGGCGCAACGCCGTGCGGTAAGCCATTTCGCGGCCCGCCGCGGTGAGGCGAACGATGCCGTCGTCGCCTACCTTTACGCAGCCGTCGCGCTTGAGCCGCTTAACCGCCATGGTGACGGCCGGCGCGGAAACCTCAAGCCAATGCGCAAGCATGGCCGGAATCACCTGGCGGCCCTCGGCCTCGGCCTCAAGAATGGCCTTGAGGTAGTTCTCTTTCGAAACGTGGATGGAGTCTTTCATGGCTGCGCTGGAGTTCAGTCTATACGCAGGTGTCAGGTTTCAGTGGTCAGGGTTCAGGGTTCGGGGGGTGAAAAGATTCCGGTTTTAAGCGAAGATTTGGGCGGAAAAGAGATTTTTGACGCGAAAACTCCACGTTTAAGCGAAGAGATTTCTGGAATTCAGCGCATCGAGGCGTTGGAATTTCGATCAAAGCTACGCATTGAAGCGATGATCGCAGCAAAATAAATTGCATTTGGCTTACATTGTGAACTCAAGTTTGCCGATCATTATGCGGGTTTGCGCTGCGGTGGATGTGTCAACCGGTAAACAGTGGACGGTGAACGGTGGGCGGCAGCCAGCTGCCAGCTCTGCGCACGGGTGTGCGCCGAGGGAGTGGTTAGTGATTAGTGATTAGTGGTTAGTGGTTGGTGGGTGGTTGGGGGTCGAGATGGAGTGGGCGATGAGGGCGATGGAGCGGAGGGTGTTGCTGAGGAAACTGGACAAGGAGATGCGGTATTACCGGCTGGCAGCGAGGGAGGAGAATTTGACCAGCGAGCTGCTGCGAACGGTACGGAAGGTGCTGCGCGTACCGATGAAAGAGATGGCGGAAAAGATGGGAACCGTGGAGTCGACAGTTTTCCAACTGGAAGGGCGGGAGGGTACGGGGTCGATCACGCTGCGGTCGCTGGAGCAGATGGCTGAAGCGATGGGTTGCAAAGTGGTGTACGGGGTGGTTCCGCTGAACGGGAAGACGCTGGAGCAACTGGCGGAGGAGCGGATGTGGAGGGATGCGTTGGGCAGCGGGGTTAACGGGGCTAGCGGAGTTAGGCGCAAAGAAAGTGGCGTGAGACGTGGGCCGATGGCGGAGATTGTTGCAACGAGCAGGACGGGCAAGCGGAAGGGCAGTAGAGCTGGGAAGACAGCGGGGTTGCCGGAGCCAGCTGAGTTAACGGGGTTAGATGCCGTGGCCGGCGAGGGGAGCGGAACAGGAAAGACGCAGAAGAGGAAGGTGAAGGGGTACGGGGTGGACCGGTTGCGGAGGGCGGCGGAGCGGCGAATGGCGGAGGGCAGCGAGGCGCTCGCGCAAGCGCTGATGGAGAACGCGATCAAGGGGAAGCTCGAAAGCGTGAAGATCCTGATAAAGCTGGCGGAGGAGGAGAAGGCGCGGAGGGAGGAGGAGAGAGAGGAAGAAACGCCGGGGTTTGCCGATATTCTGATTGGCTCCGTGGCGAGGGTTGGAGAGGTGTGGGATGGGCAAGAGTGGAAGAAGCTGGCGAAGGGGATGACTCTCCATGAGGCGCTGAAGGCGTATACGCCTGTCAACAAGTACGGGGATGTTTTGGAGAAGGCGGCGTGAGGAAGGCCGGGGGCAGGGACCCAAGTGCCAGGGACCAGGGACTGAGGGACTGCCGTGTCACCGGCCAACCGGAGGCAACGTGTGCGCGATCAAGTTAGGGACGGATAGGCGATCTCAGCGACAGTAAGGGGGAAGTTGCCACTCCGGCTCCTGACGGATCACGCCTTCGTCCATGCAGGTACTGCTTTCGTCAGCCATTTGTTCCGCGTACGCGGTGCTGGGATCACCTGGGTAGCCGCCTGGGGGAGTCCAGCCCATCGGCGGTAGCGGTGGTGTCGCGGGCTGGAGAATGGCCTTGAGCGAAGCCTGGGACGGCGCGTAACTGGAGAGTACTGCCTCTGCTGTGGCGCGTTCCTGAGCGGCGAGAGAGGCCGGAATTACGGCGGTCATCCAGAAAAGCTTGTAGACGCCGTTGGTGTCCATCGGCAATGAACAGAATCGCGACTCGAAATTCGATGCGCCTTTCGCGTTTGTCTGAGTCCCGAGGAAGATGCCGCACTGAGCGATGTTGCCAAGCGGCACTGATGTGGCCGAGGTCACGCTGACGCGCTCCGTCGGATCACCTGCGGCGGCGGCCGCCTGCTGCCAGACTATCTCGTACTTTTGGGCGATCGAGTCTTGGTTTGGAATCGTCATCGAAATCATGCCGTTTGCCTTTTGACCGGGCTGGAATGGGCCGTTCTTGACGAACAGACCGTTTCCGAGCGAGATCACCTCGCCTTTCGGACCGGACATTTGAATAACGGCATTGGCGGCCTTGGTCACCTTCCACCCGGCGGGGACGCCGACGGTCGCGCTCTGATCGGGCGCTGAGTAGGTTTGCAATGAGGCGGGCGCAGCAGGTGTTGATTGCTGCGCGATGGCCAGCGAAGTGCCGGCGATCATGCTTGCCGCGAGGACGGCGAAGTTCAAGAATTCGGTACCGTGTTTCACCCGCATAGGGATTTCCATCCTTTCGTCCCGAGGGGAATGTCTTCCGTTTCGCAACTGTATCATGCTGGAGACTTTGCGAGTCAATGAGAAATTGTCCGCCGACCGCTGACAACAGTACCACGGGGTGCTATATCACCATGCTGGGTCCCGCCGAAGCCGGCATGTCCGATTGACTCCGCCCGGCTTGTTGTTAAGGGTGGGAAGAAAGTTCAAAGTTCCCGGGTTAGGGGAGAATCACCGGCTATTCGGAAGTTACTCGAGTTTTCGACCGGTCGATGCTGGCAGACGTCCGGGAGTTTCGGGGCGGATGTCGGCCGTGGGCTATAGTCCGCGTTTAATTTTGGAGCGGTTGCGTCAGTCGTGGCCTGAAACAAGGCGGATGGGTTGACTTCGTAAGAACCCACTCCTCGCCAGAAAGAGGGCGAAGGATGGGGCACCCATTTTCGTGGTGGATGAAGCGCGCGAAAGACAACCGCAAATCCTGCGTTGCGCTCAGGATGACAGCGGATCGATTTCATAGGAATCGAGCCGCTATCACTTCACGCGGACGGTCGGCTCGACGGATAGACCGGGGCGGAGCTCATGATGCGGGTCTTCATTGGCCAGGTCAGTGAAGTCGATGCGCACCGGAACGCGCTGGACGACTTTGACGTAGTTGCCGGTGGCGTTCTCGGGCGGGAAAAGCGAGAGAACCGAGCCGGTGGCTCCGCCGATCTGCGTGACGCGGCCGCTATAGTTTTTGCCGGTTGCGTCGACGTGAATCTTGACGGACTGGCCCGCCTGCATGTGCTTAAGCTGCGTTTCCTTGAAATTTGCAGTGATCCAAAGGTCCTGAAGCGAGACCAGGGTGAGGAGATTCTGGCCTGCGGCGAGGTTCTGATCGATCTCGACGCTCTTGCGGGTGATGATGCCGTCAGCGGGCGCGACGATTTTGGTATAGCTGAGGTTGAGTTTGGCCTCATCGAGCTGCGCCTGAGCCTGCTGGACCTGGGCGTCGGCCTGCTTGGCACGCGCGCTTTGCGCTTCCACCTGCTCCGGTCCGGTTTCGGCGAACTTCAACAGCGCCTGCGCCTGCAATTCTTTTTCGTGGGCGAGGCGGACTCCGTCGCCGGCGGCCTGCTCGTTGGCGCGCGCGTCGGCGAGCTGCGCCTTTGCGGCGTCGGCGGCGGCAACGGCCGAGTCAAACTGCTGCTTGCTGATGACGTCTTTGGCGACCAGCGGTCTATAGCGATCGAGATCTGCCTGCGCCTTGGTGTTGTTGGCCGCTGCCTGGGCGACCAGAGCATGCGCCGCCTCGAGTTGCTTTTCCGCCTGCGCCACTGCCGCCTGCGTACCGCTGACATCGTGGCCTGCGGAGTTCAGATTGCTTCCCGTATTGACCGTGGTGATGGGAACATTGACGCGTGCCGCCGCGGCATTGGCCTTGGCGCTGGCCAGCGCAGCCTCGGCATTTTCGACAGCAACCTGATAGTCGCGCGGGTCGAGCTCAACGATGGGGTCGCCCGCCTTCACGATCTGGTTCTCTTCCACGTCGACTTTCAAGACCTGGCCGGAGACACGCGCGCTGACCTGAATGAGGTGGCCGTTGACCTGCGCGTCGTCAGTATCCTCGCTGTAGGTGGAGTGCCACCAGAGGACGAGGGCGACGATCGCCACCACCACGATGGCGCCGATGATCAGGCCCCTGCGGCGGGACCGCGGCGCCTCAATCTCTGTCTCTGCCGATTCGTTGGGTTCCGGTGTTGGAGTTGGGGTTGGGGTTGGATCCGCCACAGTCACTTCCCTCCTAAGTATTTCTTGTAGTCCAGCCCGTCTCCGAGGGCGCGGGCCAGGCTGAGCTTGGCAACGTTATCGCGATAGAGGCTGGCGACGTACTGGCTGTCGGCCTGCGCGACCGATTGCTGCGCCTGGCTGACGGCGAGGTTGTCGCTGACGCCGTTAGCATAGCGCTCCTGCGCCTCTTTGAGAGCTTCGCCGGCCAGATCGACGCTGGATCGCGCGACTTCAACTTGCTTTTGCGCCGCTGCGATGTCGAGCAGTGCGTCGCGCACATCGGCTTCGACTTGCGCATCTTTGTCGCTCAACTGCGCCTTCGCGGTGTCGAGCTGCGCCTGCGCCTGCTCGGCCTGGCCGCGCAAGGCAAATTCGTCAAAGACCGGCACGCTGAGCGAGGCCGTTGCATCGACGGTGCCGTGCGAGTGGGCCAGCGTGGTGCCGATGTCGCCGTAGTCGGCGTCAGTCTCGACGGTGGGAAACCGCGCGGCGGTTGCCGCTTTGCGCTGATCGGCGGCGGCGGCGGTTTCCTCCACCAGCGCGGCGAGATCCTTGCGATTCGCTTTGGCTTGCTGGATGAGCGCGTTCGCGTCGAGCTGGTCGAAGGGCGCGTATGGCGCGGTGTCGGTGAGATTGAAACTTTGCGCCAGAGGCAGGCCGATCGTGCGTGCAAGAGCCAGCTTGTCTTTCTCGAGCGAGTCCTGAGCCGCGATCAACTGCTGCTCCAGAGATTGGTAATCGACGCGGGCACGGAGCTCGTCGAGCAGCGGCGCCGTGCCAGCCTGGTGATTGTCGACGGCCTGGTCAAGCGAGACCTTTGCTGTCGAGACCTGGGCCTGGACGCTGCTGACGTTGGTCTGATCGGCGAGAACAAGAAGATATGCGTTGCCGACGGTGAGGATCACCATATCGCGAGCATCCTGAGCCGACAACTGCGCGGCAGCAAAGTTGTGGCGCGAGGCGAGATAGTTGCGCAGCGATTGAACGTCGATCAGCGACCAGGCGAGCGAGGCGCGGACGTCGGTATAGCCGAACGGCCCGATGATCTTGGGAAAACCGGGGATGCGCAGGCCTTCGGCGGGCAGATCAACTTGCGATGCTGTTTCCCTGGCGGTGAAGTCGATGGAAGGAAGAAGCGATTGCAACTGGCTGAGGCGCGCGGCGCGGGCTCCGGCGGTCTGGGTGCTACTGAGAATGATCCCCAAATTCGATCGCAATCCGCGCTGGATGGCGTCATCGAGCGACAGATCGATGGGCTGCGCGGAGGGCTGGCCCTTGGTCACGCCGCCTTGAAAATCGGCAGCCGATGGCGGCGATGGCATCGGGGGTGGCGGTACGACGGACGATTGCGCGGCCGCACCCCGGCCACAAAGGCAAACGCCCAAGGCGAGGGCCGTGGCACAAAGACGGATTGAGGTTTTGATGGATTTCTTTGGCAATTTGGACCTTGCGTCAGAACGGTGAATGCGGGCGCCCCAAAATGGACAACCAAGAGATTGATGCGCTGCAGGCGCAACGCGGTTCTTAAATCTAGTGTATCGAATGCGGGGGCGCGGGCGGCGTGGGGGGGGTGGGCGCCGACCAGGTCACATGCAGTCTGTGTACCCCGAATCTACCCTCGGAGGGGAGATGGCGTTTCCGCTGCCGTCGACATCAATTTGTATCTGGATAATGGCCGCGTCCCCACATCCGAAGATGTGAGGACAACCAACGTCCGTTCCGGTCCCGACAATTCTCCCCGGCATCGAGTTCTTGCTGAAGGATGCGTTGAGGCCGTTCTCTTCGAGGAACCGATATATATCTTCTTTCCTCGTTCCAATCTGAATTCGATACTGAGCTTCGCTCTCGATCCTCTGAATACGCGCGTCAAGAGCGGCTCCCCTATGCTCGCAGGCCTGCTCGCTGCGATACCGCCGCACGCCAAAGCAACAAGCCGCTGCGCCGATGGCCACTAGAAGGGCCAGAATCCATGACCTTGCGCGGTTGATCGATCTGGTTGCAGTCATTTCGTTGTGCTTTTCGCAGGCCCTTAATAATTCCTACGGGCTTTGTCCTGTATCAGTTCCATAAGATCAGGTTTCGACCTGGTGAGGGCTCCCCGTGTCGCTGGGCGGCGGAAAGCTGTAGACTGCCAACACAGCGAATTGGACTGGAAAATGGCCAGAAGTACCCAAAAAATCAAGCTTTTCAACGGGCGGGACCACTCCTGGATGCAGTTCAATCGGCGTGTCCTCGAAGAGGCCGAAGACCCGGCCAACCCGCTGTTGGAGCGCGTAAAATTCCTGGCCATTACGGGGTCGAATCTGGACGAATACGTCGAGGTGCGCCAAGCCGGGCTGATGCAGCGCATTGAAGACGGCTATCGCGAGCCAGGTTACGATGGGCAGCGGCCTGACGAGTCGCTGAAGGTTCTTACCGCCGAGATACACAGCTTTGTGGCCGCACAATACCACTGCTGGAACAAGCAACTGCTGCCGGAGCTGCGCAAACAGGGGATCCGGCTGCTGGGGTGGGACGAGCTCGGCGAACACGCCCGCGAGTTTGCGCGCGGATACTTTCAGCGCGAGGTCGACCCGCTGCTGACGCCGATCTCGATCGACCCTGCGCATCCGTTTCCGCGCGTGCTGAACAAGGCTCTCTGCCTGGCATTGCTGCTGCGGGCGAAGCGGCGCAGCTCCGGGCCGCAGGTGCTGGGGGTGGTGACGGTGCCGCGCGCGCTGGCACGCTTTGTGCGGTTGCCCGGCGACCACGGCCACTACGATTATCTGCTGCTGCAGGACCTGATCGAGCAGCATCTGGGCGGCATGTACCGCGGGTACGAAGTGCTGGCCTCCGCGTCGTTTCGTGTGACGCGCAATTCGAATCTCTATTTCGAGGAAGAAGAGGCGCGGTCGCTGCTGGAGACGATTCGCGTGGAATTGCACAACCGCCGCAAGGGCGACGCGGTACGGCTGGAGATCGAAAGCAGCGCCGATCCCGAGATCGTGGAGCGGCTGCGCGTGAACTTCGAGCTCGAGGAGGACCAGGTTTTTCGCTGCGAAGGCCCCGTGAATCTTTCGCGCCTGATGTTCTTCTACGGCGACGTGCAGCGGCCGGACCTGAAGTTTCAGCCTTTCACGCCGAAGGCACTCGTGTTGAGCCGCAAGTCAACGGGAATCTTCGACGAGTTGCGCCATCGCGACATTCTGCTGCACCACCCTTACGATGCTTACGACCCCGTGGTCGACTTCATCCAGCAGGGCGCGCAGGACCCGGCTGTGGTGACGATGAAACAGACGCTCTACCGTACCAGCCACGACTCGCCGATGTTTCAGGCGCTGACCGAGGCCGGCGCGAGCAAGGAAGCCACGGTAGTGGTGGAGCTGATGGCGCGCTTCGACGAGGCTTCGAATATTCGCTGGGCGCGCAGCATGGAAGACGCGGGCGTGCAGGTCTTTCACGGCGTGGTGGGCTTGAAGACCCACTGCAAGCTGGCGTTGCTGGTGCGCCACGACGAGGACGGCGTGACCCGCCGCTACTGCCACCTGGGCACCGGCAACTACAACCCCGACACCGCGCGCTTCTACACCGACCTGAGCCTGCTGACCAGCGACCCGCAGATTGGCGAGCGCGTGCACATGATCTTCAACTACCTGACTGCGCACGCCGAGGTCGACGACTACAGCCCGCTGCTGGTAGCACCGCTGACCATGGCGGAGAGTTTTTTGCGGCTCATCCGCCGCGAGCAAGAGCACGCGCAGGCAGGGCGGCCGGCGCACATCGTGGCCAAGATGAACGCGCTGCTGGAGCCGTCGATCATTCAAGCGCTCTACCAGGCTTCGCAAGCCGGCGTGGAGATCGACCTGATCATTCGCGGGCTGTGCATTCTACGGCCGGGCGTGAAGGGACTCTCGGAACGGATTCGCGTGCGGTCGATTGTTGGCCGATTCCTGGAGCACTCGCGCATCTACCACTTTGCTAATGGCGGCAACGATGAAATCTACCTGGGCTCGGCCGATTGGATGCCGCGCAATCTCTTCGAACGCTGCGAAGTCGTCTTTCCGGTGCGCGATCCCGTGACTCTGGCGCGGATTCACGGCGAAATTCTGCCGGCATACATGGCGGACACGGTGAAGGCGCGCCTGCAACAACCCGACGGCGTCTACATGCGGGCCAGCAAGATGATGAAGGATGTACCGCCCTTCTCAGCTCAGGAATTCCTGATGCAACTGGCTGAGGGAAAGACGGATTTGGAAGCGATTCCCGCGCCGGGGGCCAAATCGCGAGCTAAAACAGCTGAGAAGGCAGAGACAGCAGCGGATTGAAGTCCGGGGTTTACGGCGCGAATTGCACTGGAACGACGTGAATCCCGCTTTGCTTGTATTGAAATTCCAGCGTCAAGGTCCTTGGCGCTGCCTGGCCGCCAACCTGCGCAGGCTTGAACTTCCAGTGGCGGGCAGCTTCGAGCGACTTGCCCGCGAAATACTTACTCGGTCCCTCCGACAGGAGCGCGACACTGGTGACGGCGCCGTTGGCGTCGACCTCGAGTTGCACAGTGACTCTGAGGGTTCCGCTGATAGTCTTCATTGCGCTGGGAACAATGTCGGGCAAAATCTGATTCACTACTCCAGGGTTGATTGTTGCGCTGCTGGGCGCGGGACTCTGATCGACTTGAGGCTGCACCTCGGGCTGGGGCTGTGGAACCGCCGCCGGTACCGGCGTCGAGGGCGGGACGGGCGCTTGAGCGGCATCCGGTGGAGCCGAGGAAGTTGCACCCGGCGAAGTTGGCGGAGCCGGAACTTGTGTTGAACTCGCAACCGGCCTAGGGGCCTGGACCGGGGTTATGGCCGGCGCTGGAGTCGGAGTTGCCGCCGGGACATTCTGAGCTTGCTGAGCGGTCGAAGGCGGCTGCACGCGATGCGAGAGAGCGCTCCAGATCACGATTCCAGCCAGGACCAGAACAACGACGGCAATCAGGGCCGGGACGTGGCTTCTGGCTGGCGAAGCCGCTTCCAGCTTCTCCTGAGAACGCGAAGGAAACTTGGCCGGCTCAAGACGGGCTGCAATTGCCTCAATCGTGATGCGGCGGGCAGGATCCGAGTGCAAACACTTCCGCGCAATGGACGCGAAGGGCTCGGGCATCGATTCGGGCACCATTGGTTCCGCGCCTCTGGCACGATTCCAATCCGGAGGATACTTGGTAAGCACCTCGACCAGCGTCGCTCCCAGAGACCAGATATCCGCCGGCGACCCGATGGTTCCGAGCTCTGTTTCCGGCGCATCGTAAATCGTTCGCGCCGCTGAGGGGCTGGCGGCGGAACCTACGAAAGAGATGCCGTCGGAGGAGAGCTTCAGGTGGTCACCGGCGGCCATGATGTTCGAGGGCTTGAGGCGGCCATGGACGAGACCCTTGGCGTGCAGATAGGAGAGCGCGTCCAAAGACGGAGTGAGCAGGTCGCGAGTCTCTTGCGGCGTAAGAGGCCGGTCGGAAAGAATCTCCGCCAGAACCTCGTCGGCGAACTCGGTGACCACGAAGAGACACGGGACGCCGTCGATCTGGCAGCGGCCGTGCGTATAAACCTTCATGAGGTTGGGATGAGAAAGGGCTTCAGCCGCTGTCCAGGCAACCTCGCGGGCCTCGGCGCCTTCAGCGTCTGCCGGAATCAGTTTGATGATGGCCTTCTGCCCCGACTCGCTCAACTCGGTAAGGAAGACACCAGCGTCGAAACCGGCGTCCTGGGAGCCACCAAGCCATCGAAGAAGGGGGAATCTGTCGCCGACGAGGCTTCCAACCCACTCGCGGCGGACGGCCGCTGCATTCATGGTTTCGATCATACGACCCGACCTCAAGGATCATCTTAGCCTCGAAAGCGCAGATTAAAGCCGGGTTAACCCACACTTTAGTAAGGGGCGGCTACCGGGCGGACCAGGGCGCTTTTGCCTTTTCTTTCCGTGAGTTCGGAACAAGGCGGGTTGCGGGAACGCCGGGCGGGGAGAAGGAACAGGCCGAAGACCCCAGCGGGCGGCACGGACCGGGATTTCAGCGCCAGTCACCAAGCACAAAAGCACCGTGCCGATTGAACCCCTGCCCATGCGGACGCTGCATCGCGACGCCGAGGGTTACCGGCCGATATGCCCGAGAGCGGATCCGCTGAAAAGCGTCTCCGCACGCTGTACTCACGCCGGCCTCAACCTCCGCGCCTTGAGTCAGGGCAAACGCATCGATTGCGTCAAGGAGGCGGTCGAAACGCTCGCCGCTGCGCGCCGCACCGAACTTCACGTAACAGGTCTTTTCGCCACCCTCAGAACCGGCGCCGTGCATGCAGACGGCGAAGGCGTCCAGAGCGGTGCGGCCTTCGATCAGGATGACCTCTCCGATGCGCTGCGCCAGTACTGCGCGCACCTCATCGCTCAGATCCAATCCACGGCTGATTCTGTTTGTGAGCCGGGCACAGGCTGTGATCGCCTGGTCCCTCTTGCTTCGGGTGAGCGACGAAAGCAAAACCGGAGCCTTGGCTCCCTTTTTCGGTTTTAGCGAAGGCGCCGCCGGCGTACCCTTCATGATGGCCGTGAGATAGCCGGGCCAGTAGCCGAATTTCTGGTAGAGGCCCACATGCTTTGGGCTGTGCGCAAAGGTGAACAAACCTGTATGCTGCACGCCCCAGCGTTCGAAGCCCTTCATCGTGGCCGTCATCAGTTTTTGGGCCACCCCGCGGTTCCAGCATTCGGGCAAGACGGTAAGCGGCCCGAAGAAACCAAACGATCCCCAGCGCGTGATCACGTTCAGGCCGATGAGCTTTCCGTTTTCGCGCGCCGCCAGGACCTTCGTGTTACGCGAGCGCCAACGCGGCGTGATGAAATCCCGGTCACCCATAAACTCGAGCGGGTTAGGAATTCCGAGAAACGTGCCAAATGCCAGGCGCACGACGCGGCCTGCTTCTTCAAGTTCGTTCTCGCGCACCGGCCCAATTTGAACCGATGGGTTCTTTGGCACGATCATCGCTCTCCTTTGGAGTAGTCCGCAACCGTGGGGGAACGCGCGGGCCTGGGCTGCAGACGCGGCCAGTTTAACCCACTACCGCAAACCGGAAGAATTGTATTTGGGAGCGTGCTCCGGATTCGCAATCAGCGGAATGGGAGACACATCGCCCGGTAATTTCTCCTAGAATTAAACGAGTGGCACTTCCCCTTGCACAGCCGCCGATTCGGGATCGCGCCGATTATCCCAGCGAGAGCGCGCGCTGGGTTTTTGATGCGCCAGAACCGGTTGCGCTTTGGCATCTGGCGAGCCTGGATGCTCCCACAGTTGCCGTCGTCTGGTCGCTGGCTTTCGCACGGGCAGGCGGCGTTCATGTCGCAGGCTGGGTTTTGCTGGTTCTGGCCCTGGCAACGTGGTGTTTTTATGTCAGCGATCGCCTGCTCGATGCCCGCGCGGGACTGCAATCTTCGATGCGGGCCGCGCTGCGCGAGCGCCATCTTTTCCATTGGCGTTATCGCAGGTTGTTTTTGCCGCTGGCCATCGCAGCGACATGCCTTGGCGCAGTCATGGGTCTCACATTCGTGCCACCCATTGTGCGAGAGCGAGGGACCGTTCTCGCTGCCGCTGCGCTGGTTTACTTTTCGGGCGTTCACGCGGCGCCTCGGGTGGCGCGATGGAAGCAGTCGCTTCCGAGGTCGGTGAACAAGGAATTTCTGGTGGCTTTGTTGTTCACCGCGGGGTGCATCCTGCCTGCGTGGTCGAAGCTTCACGCGACGGGGGCAACGGAGTTTCCCCGCTGGTGGTTCTGGACTCCAGCCGCCTACTTTGCCGCGCTGGCGTGGCTCAATTGCAGTTGCATTGCGAACTGGGAGTCTGACGGCGATGCTCGCGGAGGCCGCATCGACCAAGACCAATGGCGTGTTTTCGAGCCGCGCATCGGGCGGACGACCCCTCTGCTCAAAGCGCACTTGCTTGCAATTGCGGGGCTGTTGATGGCTTTCGCTGCGAGCGCAGCGCACCCGCGCTCCGCCGGACTGCTGATTGCGGGAGCCGTGAGCGCAATGTTGCTGGGTCTGTTGGAGCACATGCGGACGCACATGACGGCGCTTGCGCTCCGGGTCAGCGCCGATCTGGTTTTGCTGACACCACTGCTGCTTTTTGTGCGATGAATACGACGGTCAATAGTGAACCTGGGGCCGAACCTGGGGTCGAGTACGCTCGATTTGACGCGGAAGCTCAAGTCCCGAACTTCGATCGGATCGCAAAGCTCTACCGGTGGATGGAACTTTTCACGTTCGGCCCGTATCTCGCGCAATGCCGCGCGGCCTTTCTCCCTGAACTCGGGCAGGCCCGCCGGGCACTCATTCTCGGCGACGGCGACGGGCGTTTTACCGCGCGGCTGTTCCGGACTAACCCTTATGTTCAGATCGAAGCCGTTGACGCGAGTTCTGCGATGCTTGACGCGTTGCTGCGGCGCTCAAGAAGGCATACGAGCCGGATTTGCGCATGCTGCGCCGATGCTCGCGATTGGCAACCAGCAAAGCCGCCTTACGACCTCGTCGTCACGCACTTCTTCCTCGATTGCCTGAGGACAGAAGAATGCCGCGAGCTCGCTGCGCGGCTTCGTGACGAGGTCTCGCCCCACGCAGTGTGGATCGTTTCGGAGTTCGCGATTCCAAAGAGCTGGTTTGGCCAATGGGTCGCGCGGCCATTGGTGTGGCTGCTTTATTGGGCATTCGGCCTTCTCACCGGACTCCAACTCCGCAGCTTGCCTGACTATCAAGCGGCCTTGCGCGCGGCAAGCTTTACACTCGCCGAGCGCCGAACCTGGCTGTGCGGATTGCTGACGAGCGAGATGTGGGGCAGCAAAACGTAGATTGGGGGGCGTAGAATTGCGCTGATTTCGTTTTCGATCCGCTCGAACCTTTAGCCATCAGGATTTCAGTCATGAAGAAAAGCCAAATCGCAATTGCGCTCTTCCTGTTCGCGTGCGGGCTCGGCATGGGACAGTCGCAGCAGCAGAAGTATCCATTCAACGATCCATCGCTGCCGATGGAGAAGCGGATCGACAACCTGCTTTCGCTGATGACCATCGACGAGAAGATCGATTGCCTGAGCACGAATACGGGCGTGCCGCGGCTGGGCGTGATGAACTACGGCAGTTCCGAAGGGATTCATGGCGTGGTGCAGCGCGAAGCCAGGGGCAAACGCGAGCCGATCACTACGACGCAGTTTCCGCAGCCGCCGGGGATGGGCGCGTCGTGGGATCCGGATCTGGTGCGCGAGGCGGCGGGAGTTGAAGGCTATGAGGCGCGATTCATTACGCAGACGGCAAAGTACGACCGCCAGATCCTGATGCTGTGGGGGCCGCAGTCGGACCTGGGACGCGATCCGCGATGGGGCCGCAGCGAGGAAGTATACGGCGAGGATCCATTCCTGAACGGGACGATGGCCGTCGCATTCAGCAGGGGATTACAGGGCGACGATCCGAAATACTGGCAAGCGGCGGCGCTGCTGAAGCATTTTCTGGCCAATGAGAATGAGAACACTCGCAACAGCTCGTCGTCGAATTTCGATGAGCGGTTGTTCTGGGAGTACTACTCGGTGCCGTTCCGCATGGCCTTTGTGGACGGCGGCGCGAAAGCGGTGATGGCCTCCTACAACGCGTGGAATGGCACGGCGATGGCCGTGAATCCGATTCTCAGGAGCATCGTTCGCGAGCAGTGGGGCGTGGATGTGATTTCGAGCGATGGTGGAGCGGTGAAGCTGCTGGTGCTTCCGCGCCACCTGTTTCCGGACCAGAAGGCCGCAGTGGTGGCGTGCCTGAAGGCGGGAATCAACCAGTTTCTCGACACCTATAAGGATGAAACCAAGACAGCGCTGAAGGATGGCGAGATTACGGAGGCGGAAATCGACGGGCTGCTAAGGCCGAAGTTCCGCGTCACGATCCGGCTCGGGTTGCTTGACCCGCCGGAGATGGTTCCCTACTCCAAGATCAAAGACTCGCCGGAGCCTTGGAATACGGATAGGGACCGCGATGTAAGCCGGCGGCTGGCGCTCGAGTCCGTGGTGCTGCTGAAGAACGAGGACAACATTCTGCCGCTCGATAAAAGCAAGATCAAGTCGATTGCGGTCATCGGCCCGCTTGCCGATTCGGTGCATTGGGATTGGTACGGAGGCACACCGCCTTATGCGGTCACTCCTTTGCAGGGAATCAAAGACCTGGCAGGGCCTGACGTCAAAGTGAACTACGCCGCCTATGACACGCAGGCAGGAGAGGCCGATGCAATGAAGGCAGCGAGCGAGTCGGATGTGGCTGTTGTTGTGATCGGCAACGATCCCACGTGCGGGCCCGACGAGGCCCACGAGTGGTACAGCACCCCGACGGGAGGTGGCGGCGGCACCCTGCCCTGCACCGTTCCAAGCGACGGCCGCGAAGGCCGCGACCGCGAAAGCATCGACCTGGCGCAGGAACAGATCGTGAAGCAGGTCTTCATCAAGAATCCGAAGACCGTTGTGCTGCTGATCTCGAGTTTTCCTTTCGCGATCAACTGGAGCGAGGCCAATGTCCCCGCCATCCTGACCATGGCGCACGCGTCGCAGGATGAAGGAACCGCGCTGGCAAAGGTGCTCTTTGGCGAATACAACCCGGGCGGCCATCTGGTGAGGACTTGGCCGAAGTCGGCCGACCAGCTTCCGACGAGCATGGACTACGACATTCGCGATGGCTACACGTATATGTATTTCAAAGGCGAGCCGCTGTTTCCGTTCGGCTATGGCCTGAGCTACACGACCTTCAAGTACTCGAATCTGCGGACCAGCTCTCAGGAACTCGCGAAAGACGGCACGGTCACCGTGAGCGTGGACCTGACCAACACCGGAGGCCGCGAGGGCGACGCAGTGGTTCAGATGTATGTGAAGCATCTGGCTTCGAAGGTTGAGCGGCCGCAAGTGGAGTTGGAGGGGTTCAAGCGGGTGACGATCGCACCGAATGAAACGAAGACCGTCGAGATTCCGTTGAAGGCATCGTCGCTGGCCTGGTGGGATGAGAAGCTGCCCGGATTCCGCGTGGAGACGGAGCCAGTTGACTTGATGGTCGGGAATTCGTCAAGCGATATTGAGGCGAGCACGACGGTGAAGGTCCAGTAGGGACGAGCTGCGAAGAGTCGAAGGATTCGCGTCAGGCGCAGAAGGCAACCAGCAATCGCGGAGTAAGAGCCTCGGCCTGCAAGCGCGCAGGTGAATGTTACAAGTCTGTTAAAATAGAGATTCAAGGAGTTCGGCAAGGCTTCGAACACCCCACCGAATCGATCCCCATGATCCTCTATTTGATGCGTCATGCGAACGCCGGCACGATTCGCGAGAACCCAGTTCTGGACCTGAAGCGGGGCCTCGTGAAGGAAGGCAAGGAGCAGTGCATGCTGATGGCACGGGTTCTGGGAGCCCTGAAAGCGCAAATCGACGTAGTGGTATCGAGCCCGTTGAAGCGGGCCAGGCAGACCGCTCAGCTTGTCGGGACAGAGCTGGGATATGACTCACAAGTCGAGATAAGCCCCGCTCTGGGATTGAATGCTAATTTCGCCGATTTCCAGAAGATGCTGGCGAAATACGCCGACCGCGACGGGGTTCTTGTTGTTGGACACAACCCCAACATCTTCCAGTTTCTTGGCCGGTTGATTACGGGGAACGGAGGGGCCGCTATCCGCATGCGCAAGGGATCGATTGCGCGGGTGGATATGGAGCGGCATCCGCCGCGGCTGCAGTGGCTCCTGGATCCGCGCACGGCACGGTCAATTTATGCCAGCGCGACGAAGAGCTCGCGCCCGAAGACCTCGCGGAAGTAGCCAGCTTCTTTGCGCAGCGACCATAACTCCAATTCCGCCCCAGTGCGCCCAGGGCGCAATTCCAGAAAAACTCTCTTAGAGTAGACCCGCGAAGTGACGCGCAAAACGTCCGAAGCGCGATCTTGATTCAAAGCGACTGCAAGACGTAACAAGACCACGGCACGTTGCACGTTCTTGTGCTCGTCGGCGGGAATGTTGCGCAATGCACGATCGCCCGGTTGGGGGCGACTCTTGCCGAGGTAGCGCGCAATTGCAGAAACCAAGGTTCGCTGCAGTTGGGTGTAGCCGTAAATCTCCGAGCTGGAGATGATGTACTGCGTGTGCCGGTGATGGCCCTGGTGGTTGATGAATTTGCCGGTGTCGCGGAGCATGGCGGCTGCGGCCAGCCAGCTCTCGTACTCGGGCGGAAGTCCATGCATGGACTTAAGCTCACGAAAAAGCTGGACGGTGTGTGCTCGCACAGGGTCGGCCTGGCGGGGGTCGACGCCATAACGGCGCGCCGTGGACAGCACGCTCTCCCAGCGCTCGTGCTCGAACTCGCGATGAGCCTTGGCGCGGGCATCCTGCTCGGCAAGCATTTGCGACAGGATGCCGTCACGCAGGCCAAGAGGCGAGTAGCGAAAACCCTTCAGACCGAAGCTGTCGAGGATTTCGGCGTACACCTCAGCGCCGGCGACGATAATCTCCGCGCGGCGCGGGCCGATGCCGGGAACGGCTTCGCGCTCAGGGAGCGACATTTTGGCCAGCTTTCCAGCCAGCTTTCGCACGGCACGCGCCGGAACCATTCCGGCCAGGATGGCGGAGCGATCCTCAGCGCGATCAGATCCGGATTTGGCACCGAGCTTGCCTGCCTTTTTTGCGCCGGGCTTGCCGTTTTTCGTTCCCTGAGCATAAGCAGCGGAAAGCGCCGCAGCTGTGCCCGATGTGGCGATGACCAGCGGTGAGCGACCGGGTTGTATTTTGCGATGAGCGCGGCGCAGCTCGCGCGCGATCAACTGCCGCATGCGAGTGAGGCCGTCGCGCGGAGCGGGATCGTCGGAGAGGAACTGCTCGGTAAGCCGCACCGCGCCGAGCGGGAGGCTAACGGTCTCCTTGATGCGCTTGTGCTCAGAGAGCGTGACCTCGCAACTGCCTCCGCCGAGGTCGAGCAGCAGCACGCGGCCGCCGGCTCCCGGCTCAGCGCCCATGACGCCGAGATGAATCAGCCGGCCTTCTTCGAGGCCGGAGATGATCTCCATGTTCCAGCCGGTCTCGGCTTTGACCCATGCCTGAAATGCGGCGGAGTTGCGCGCGTCGCGCATGGCCGCGGTAGCCACGACGCGAATGCGGTCGACGCCTAGCGATTGCACGGCGCGCTGAAAACGCTTGAGCGCACGCAGTGTAGCCGCCATGGCCTCAGGGGAAATGAGGCCGGTGTCGAAGACGCTGCCGCCGAGGCGAGTAACTTCGCGATCTTCCGCGAGCGTCTTGAGCCTGTGCGCATGCACGCGGGCGATCTTGAGTCTGCAGGAGTTGGAACCGATGTCGATGGCGGCGAAGGTGGTCATCTATTTTGCGGTGCGCTCCGAAGAAGAGAATCGACCCACCGCCAAGATACACGAAGGCGGTGCAACGGTTAGTGACGCGGGATCCACAGGGGGACAGGGGTGGCGAGATGCAGATGGATAGTTTTGACTTCTGCGGCCCAGCGAAAGCTCGTCGCGTTGCGAGCTCGCGAGCCAGAGGTTACGGTTTGATGATGGTGGCGAGGAGGGCGGAGAGGCCGTTCCAGGCGATCTGGATGCCGATGCAGAGCAGAATGAAGGCGATGACGCGCAGGATTCCGT
>CAYYKV010000044.1:0-18377 GCA_964468605.1 uncultured Occallatibacter sp.
GCTGCTGTGGACTGGCCAATCCGAGAGCCCGCACCACGGCCTCTTTCTCCGGCCAGCCCATGACGAAGGCGTACAGCGTGCTGCTCTTTGCCGTAAAGCGAACATCCTCGGCAGTCAGATCGCTCTGCTTGTCTTCGTTGAAGTTTCCGGTGACGATTTTCACTTGCGTGGAAGGGCCTTCGCCGTAAATCTTCCAGGGGCGCGTTGCGTAGATGCCTTCGCTGTTGATTTGCATCCACTCGGTGATGCCTTCCAGCACCTCCATCTCTTCGAAGTCCAGTTGGCCTGAATTGGGCAGCGGGAAATTCAGCAGTAGGTTGCCATTCTTGCTCACAATGTCAGTAAGCAGATCGATCACTTTCTTGGGTGTTTTGTACTTGATTCCGCGCCGGTAGTGCCACTGTCCGATGCATGTATCGGTCTGCCAGGGATTATCCGCGATGCCGTCCGCTACGCCGCGCTCATGGTCGAGAGCACAGGTACCGACAGCGCAATCCGTCGCCTCTTTGCTGGTGTAGACCGCTTCGACTTTGCCGCCGTTCAACCGCGCGCTTTCGTTGTAGAGGTGAGACACCATCTTGAGGCCATACTCCTCAAAGGGAAGATGGCCGTCGGTGTAGAGAATGTCAGGGTGGTACTTGTCGATGAGATCAGTCATGCGGTTGAGATAATGCTGGCGCCAGGAATCGGGTATGCCGTCGTCATTCCAGGTCAGCTTGTCGATGAACTGCGCGCAGCCGGCATCGTGATAGAGGTCGGCGTTCTTTGCATCGACGCCATCGTACGAAATTCCGGCCATTGGCCCTGTCTTGTCGGCGCCATGGCTCACGGCAAACCATTTGTAGCTGATCCAAAGGTGTTCGCTCACGCCAAAGCGCAGGCCGTGATTCCGCGCGGCTTTTTGCCATAGGCCTACCACGTCCTTTTTCGGCCCCATGTTCACTGCGTTCCACCGCGTGTACTTCGAGTTCCAAAGGTCAAAGTTGTCGTGATGCACGCCCATCGAGAAGAAGTACTTCGCACCGGCCTTCTTGTAGAGGCCCATCAGATGATCTGGGTCCCATTTCTCCGCTTTCCACAGATTCACGAGGTCTTTGTAACCGACCTTGGAGGGATGGCCATATGTTTCGCAGTGGTACAAGTATTGCGGCTGGCCCTGGATGTACATGTTGCGCGCGTACCAGTCGCCGTCTTCAATCGCGGACTGCGGCCCCCAGTGAGCCCAGATGCCGAATTTGGCATCGCGGAACCAATCAGGGATTTTATAGGCTTGCAGCGATTCCCTTGTGGGCAGAAATGGTCCGCTCGACGCAGTCTGTTGCGAAGGTGCAAACTTCGACAAAGCCAGGGCGGAATATGCGGCGCCCATCCATTGGAGCAAATCCCGGCGATTCATTTTCATGTGAAAGTCTCCCTTTCCTGCATTGGTTCAAGCAAGCGTGTCGAGTTGGACGGCGGCGATGGCTGCGATTGTTCACCCTAATCTGTGGCAGAGGCAGCCATCGCTCGCCGAAGTCGCCGTTCCGCTTCAGGCGGCCAATAGCCGCAGTCGAGTTCGAAAAAAATTGAGGTGTAAGGAATCACGAGTCCGGTCTTGATGATGAGGACGCGGAATTTCTGAGCAGTCTGGTCGAGCTTGGCAATGATCTGCTCGTGGGGCAGCGTGGTTGGCTTTACTCGCTTGAGCAACTCTGCGAGTTGAGTGCGATAACGCGATACGCCCGGCGCATCGCTCTCTGCCACGAATTGCAACTCCAGGTCAAGATAGACGTTGGCGCGGACGTGATTGCTGTCCGCAACGGCGTCGAGAACGGTGCGAGCCACTTCCAACTGTCCGGAGCGGGACACGATCGTTTCGATGCCGGGCCTGCACTGCGCCGGATACGCCGCGTCCGCAACCACGATCCAGTTGCGATGGCCGAAGACCGGCAACGTCGCTTGCAGTTGACGCTCCCAAACCGATTTCTTTCGTCGCGGCGCGATGCTCATGGTTTCAATTCTCGATCCCCGTTCATTTCAACTCCTCGTCCGCGCAAACCGCCACCTTGCCGCATTTTCCTGAGGCCATCAGCGCGTAGGCCTCGGCGGCGCGCTCCAATGGAAAGCGATGGGTGATGATTTCAGCCGGATGCAGATTCCATCGCACCAGCCGCTCCACGAGCTCTTCCATCAGCCACGTCGATGTGACCCACGAGCCGTAAAGCGTCTTTTGGTCGTGAATCATGTCGGGCGACGGATTGAACTCAACACGCCCGCCCTCGCCGAGGAAAACGATCCGGCCCCACTTACGGGTGGCGCGAATCGCCGTAGCTCGCGCGGCGTCGTTCGCCGAGCAGTCGACGGCACGCTCCACGCCCAAGCCTCCGGTGAGCCGCCTGACTTCGGCCACATTATAGGGTCCTGAGGCGAGAACCGCGTCGCAGAGCCCGAATTCGAGCGCGATCTTCATCCGCTCCGGCACCACGTCGATTCCGATAATCGTTTGCGCGCCAAGCTTGCGGCAAAGCGCGCCGGTGGCCAGGCCAACCGGTCCGAGGCCGGTTATGAGCACTGCGTGGTTTCCGTTGATCCCAATCTTTTCCAGGCCCTCGTATACCGTCCCGAAGCCGCACGCAACCTGCGCGCCATCGGCATAGGAGAGTTCATCCGGCAAGTCGATCAGGTCTTTCTCTTCGGCCAGCATGAATTCCGCCATGCCTCCGTCGCGCTGCCAGCCATAGGCGCGGCGGTATTTCTCGCTGGTGCAGGAGATCATGTAGCCGCGCCGGCAGTCGTTGCACACGCCGCAGCCCGAAATGTGATAGACAATCACGCGGTCGCCCGCTTTGAAGCGTCGACAGCCCGGGCCGGTGGCGATGATCTCGCCCGCAGGCTCGTGCCCGGCAATCACGCCCTGGTAGCCCTCAGGCCCTTTGCCCAGGTGCTCGTGGTAAATGCAGCGAATGTCGGAGCCGCAGATCGTCGACGCCTTCACGCGCAAAAGAACTTCCCCATGGCCCGGCTCCGGCACAGGCACCGTGCGCATCTCAACGGTTGAGTTACCCGGTAAGAACGCTGCGGTCATCGTGGCTTTCATTTGACTTGCTCCCGATCGATGTTAAGCGATGCTCGAAGGGCTTCACGCGGTTTACGGTGGCGTGATCTCTCCGTTTTCGTCCCAAAGATCTTCCCAGGTCTGGCCTTCTTTCCACAGGAACACCTGGCCTTTGATCAAGCGGCAGTTGCGATCGAGGCTGGCGATGGAATGCATCTCCTCGTCGGTGAGTGGATCTCCAACGACGCCCTCGAGATTGGCGCGGTAATGATGAACGGAAAAGGGGATCGGCGTTTGCCCGCGCTGCACCGCCCACTTGATGCACACCACTGCCGGCGGAATGCCATGGCGTTCCGCGATGCGTACGATGACTGGATCTTCGGTGTCCGCTGTGTCCTCAGGGGTACGGTCGCGCTCGGGACGCCCCGGCGAGCCGATCGGGCAGTAACCGACAGCCTGGATGCCGTTATCGAGCACGAACCGGAACAACTCAGGTTGCTGGAAGTGTGGGTGCAGTTCCATTTCATTAACCGCGGGCTTGATGCGGGCGTCGCGCAGAACCAGCTTCAGCTTGGGGATCGTCATGTTCGACGTGCCGATGTGCCGAACCAGGCCCATGTCCACCAATTCTTCCATCTTGCGCCATGTCTTCATGTAGCTTTCGTGGATATATGGCTTGGCGTCGGGAGAGCGAGAGGAAACGTCGCAGCCGGGCGGATGAAAATTGGGGAACGGCCAATGCACCAGGTAAAGATCAAGATAGTCGAGGCGCAAATTGGAAAGCGACTGGCGGCAGGAAGCGATTACATTTTCCTCGCCATGCTTGTCATTCCAGAGCTTCGATGTGATCCAAAGGCCCTCGCGCTTGATCCCGCCGCGGATCATCTCCTGAAAAGATGCGCCGATCTCCGCCTCGTTGCCGTAAACCGAGGCACAGTCGAAGTGCCTGTAACCGGTGGCTGCAGCTAGCTTCACAACCTCGGCGATCTCAACAGCGGAAACGTGGTCGGATCCAAAGGTGCCCAGGCCAATTGCCGGCATTTTGGCCCCCGTATAGAGCCTTCGCTGGGGAATGGCTCCAAGATCGACAGAACCAGCCGCAATGGAATTAGACATGCGCGATATACCGTGAACAAAAAAGTAAACGTTATCCTCAAGGAAGAATACATTTGCCGGACGTCAATGTCGACTGGCGATTGATCGTTGCAGGGGAAGAGGACGGGATGCCTGCCAGGCTTACGCGTTTGCGCGGACCAGGAGGCAAGTAATGTTGTCGTGGCCTCCCGCCTTATTAGCGGCAGCAACCAGGCGCGAGCAGAGATTCTCAAGGGACAGGTCAAGGAGGAGCAAGGATTCGATGAGCGAATCGGAGAGCTCGCGGGTCAGGCCGTCGGAGCAAAGCAGAAAAAGGTCGCCAGGCTCGGTCTCGAGTTCGAAGATGTCGGGCGTGACGAGGCTTTGCGTGCCCAGGGCGCGGGTGATGACGTTCTTGAGCGGCGAGCGAAGAGCTTCCTCCTGGCTCATCTGGCCCATGCGGAGCTGCTCCTCGACCAGGGAGTGATCGAGCGTGATTTGTTCGAGTCTTGAGTTGCGCAGGCGATAGCCGCGACTGTCTCCGACATTGACCATCCAGGCGTGTCGCTCCTCTACCAGCAGGGCCACGAGCGTCGTTCCCATGCCGCTGAGTTCTTCGTTGCGCTGCGAGCGGGAAAAGATGGCTGCATTCGCGGCGGCAACGGCTTGCTCGGCGTCGGTCGGTAGCGGGTTCGCCCCGAGCCGGTTGGTGAGCAACTGCATCACTTCGGCAACGGCCAGGCCGCTCGCAACTTCCCCTGCGGCAGCGCCGCCCATTCCATCGCACACCACGTACACGCCGTGCTCGATGGAGTAGCCGAATGCATCCTCGTTGGAAGGGCGCTTGCGGCCGCGGTCGGTAAGCGCCGCGGCCGTATAGTGGACGACAGCCGTAGCCAAGAAAGAAACCCCCGTCGCTCAGTGTACCTAAAAACGGGGCCGTAGGGACGTTGCGACAGTGGAAGACTGGGTACCGGTGTCATCAGATGCTGGGTCAGCCGGGGCCGCAACGAGGAAACCTCGCATCCGCGCTCGCGGAGGCGACGCGATGAAACGGTGCGCCATCATGGCTTCTTCCGTTCACGGATTCTTCATCGACCGGACGAGGCAGCGGGTAGCGGCGTGGCCGGGGGCAGGTCGAATACCTGGATGGCGCCTGCGTTGAGCAGCGCAACACGGCGGCCGGAGGGTGAAATGGCCACATTGCCGCCGGCGTCGAGAATGGGGCTGACCGGCGAGACCAGGGCGATGTCGCCATTGGCTGCGTCGAAAACGGTTACGGACTGCTCCTTCACGTCGCTGGCGTCCATGTGCGCGAAAGTGTAAATGGAGTGCGTGGCGTCAAGGGTCTCCCATGCCAGGCGCGAGCCGTTGGCGGCGACGGCCAGTTGCGGCCAAACCTCTGTGGCCGGCGCCTGCGACCTCCAGAGGGTTCGGCCGGCAGTGGTCATGGCCACAAGAATGCTCTCGCCCGATGGTCCGCAACCGGTAGCGAGGATCTCCTGCTCCGTGAGAAACTCGTCGTCCGGCTCGCACGTGGATTCAACGCGGCCGAGCATTTTGCTGCCGCCGGTGAAGTAGCTCAGATTCAGGACCCACTCTGTTCCCTGGCCGCGAAGATTCTCGAGGTAGCCCACGGAGTTGATGGGCAGATGAACTGCTGTGCGGACACGGCTGACGAGCATCACCTCTCCGGAGTCGCGGCGCAGAATGCGGACCACCAGATCGGGGGGGTGGTCCGTATCCTCGGAGGAGTCCTGATCGGAAGTGACGTTGGCCAAAGCGGTCGATGGGGTCGAGACTTCTCCGGAATCGGCCGCCTTCTTCAATGGCTCGTTGGAGTTGGTGACGAGGAAATGCTCTCCGGGATCGACTTCAAGCCAGAGCAACGACCCGGGAAAGTCGAGGTACGGCTTGAGCGTGAGTGTGGCGTCGCCTTCGAGGAGGTTATTGCGGTCGCGAAGCAGAAAATGGCCGTTCTTGAGCGGCCAAAGGTAGCGGACGCGATCGTGCACGGTCCACATCGCCTCTGCCTCGACCGTCCCCTGGGGCAGCTTGAGCACCACGGCGCGAATCTGCCGTTCGATTCTTTCGTCTCCGTTGGTAAGATCGCGCCGCAGCAAGCCCGGCACGCGGAAGGTGAACAGCAACCGGTTCTCGTCGAGGAAATCGAGCGAGGCCATCGAATTCCGCGCGCCCATATAGATGGCGCCGGGCCCTGTGAATCCGAGTGGATCAATCGGAACGGCGAACGTAGGCGGCAGGGAGGGCTTATCGGGGAAGCGGTCGATGAGGAAGCGCTCTTTGACCGGAGGTGAGGATTCGGGTTGAGGCGCGGTTTCGATTTGTTCCGGAGCGGTCGGGTTTGGCGCTGGTGCAGGCGGGATCTGCTCCTGAGCGGCGGATGGCGCGTGAGAGAACGCGGCGGCCAGCGCCAAAGGCAGTGCGGCGCGTGTGAATAGGGCGCTTTGCCTTCGGCTGAACCGCGCGAGTCCGAGTCTCCACACCATCGATGAGTATTCTCGCCGATGCGGGCTTGACGGCGAAAGTCCGCAAGGCTCTAATGTTCTTGCGCTCGCGTTTTCCCAGGCAAGGAGGTGAAACGCATGAGCCCTTCCGCTGCCCGTCTGCTCTTTTGGTCGCCGAGGATCCTCGCTGTTGCCTTAGCCATCTTCTTAAGCCTTTTCGCGCTGGAAGCTTTCAACCAATTTCACGGATTCTGGCGAATAGCGCTCGCATTTTCAATGGGTCTGGTTCCGGCCTTGATCGTGCTTGCCGTGCTAGCTGCCGCCTGGAAGTGGGAGTGGATTGGAGCTGTGGCGTTCGCTCTGCTGGCGGCGATCTATTGTGCGAACGCGCTGCACAGACATTTTCTGAGCTGGCCGATCTTCCTCGGGATCCCTTTGCCCCTACTCGTCATAGCTGGTTTGTTTCTGGTGAACTGGATGGAACGCGCGAAGCTGCGCATCGCTCATTGAGCGTCTGAATCCAGGGAGCCGCGCAGGAACATGGGAACGTCACGGACGTCATGTGCGACAGTAAATGAGAGATGGCAGAGCACACGACGGCCCGGCGAAACTCAATCGCGGGAACACGCGGCGGCAGTTTCAGATTTCTGGGATACGGCGCGTGTGCTCTGGCTGGAACTCTTTGGGGTACAGGCTTCTATTGGGGCAGACTCGCACTCGATGAGATGAATGTGGAGCACATGGTGCTCTACCGCTTTCTGTTTGCCTGTCTGGGCATGGCGCCCGTCATCTTCACCCACCGCGTGCGCCTGACTGCCAGCGAATTGCGGACCCTCCTGCTCGCTGCGCTCCTTGGCATTCCCATCCAGTTCATGCTGCAATTTCATGGCTTGGCGCTGACCACGGTCAGTCACGCTTCGTTGATGGTGGGCGCGATGCCGGTGTTTCTTGCGGTGTCGGCTGTCTTGTTTGCCGGCGAGCAGTTGGATTGGCTGAGTTGGCTAGCCTTGTGCGGGTCGACCGCGGGCGCAGCGATGGTGGTTTTAGGCGGCAACCACGCCACAACCGGGCGCGAAACGCCAACGCTCGCCGGCGACCTGCTGGTCATTGTCTCTCTCATTTCGGCGCTCGCCTGGATTCTGCTTAGCAAGAAACTGATGCAAACACACAGTCCTCCCGCTGTGACTGCGTACACCATCTACTCAGGAACAATCATGATGGTGATCTGGATGGCCGGTTCGCGGCTGTTCGCCTTCATGGTCCACGCGAAAGTGGAGCCGATGCCATTCGCGCACGTCAGCACGACTGCGTGGGTGGCGCTGGGGATCAGTGGACTCCTTTGTACGGCGACGACCACTTTGCTGTGGAACTGGGGCATTCACCATGTTCCGGCATCCCGCGCGGGTGTGTTCCTCAACATTGAGCCGGCGCTGGGCTCCATTCTAGGAGTCGAGCTGCTGGGCGAAAAGCTGGGTCCGTATGCCTGGCTTGGAGGCGCGCTGATCCTGGTCGGTGCAATTACGCTCACCACACGCGGACACGAGCCGGAGGTCGTCCTGGAATAGCCGCAGGGACTTGCATTAGCATCGGACCATGGATCAGGCCGGAGCTTCGTCGCCCGCGCCGGGCAAACCTGACACCGCGCGAAGCAAGCGGCGTAACTGGACGGAGATCGGCGTTGCCTATGCGCTGATCTTGGCCGTCGAGTGGACCCCGCGCCCCTGGCAGCGATTGCTTTGGTTGGTTGCGGCGATTGGAATTGCGCTCATTCTTTCAAGGTCGTTTGATGGCTGGGCGGCGATGGGATTGCGCACGGCGAACTTCGGCCGCTCACTGTGGATCGTCGGCGCTGCGCTGGTGGTGGCAGGTTCGGCAATTGTCGTCGCAGCCAGAATGCATACGTTGCTGATTTTGGACGGCCCGTGGGCTCTTCCCGCGACGTTTGGCGCATATGCCCTATGGACTGGAGTACAGCAATTCTTGCTCCAGGGCTTCTTCCTTTTGCGGTTCCTGCGCGTGAAACCGAGGCCGTGGCAGGCAGCGCTGGCAGCGAGTCTACTCTTCGCGATAGCGCACCTGCCCAATCCGGTTCTTGTCCCGATCACTTTGCTGTGGGGCTTTGCCTCTTGTCTGCTCTTTCTGCGCTATCGCAACCTTTATCCACTCATGATGGCGCATGCCATCCTGGGGATCACTGTGGCCATCACCATTCCCGGGCCCGTAGTGCATAATATGCGTGTCGGACTGGGGTATATGACCTATCGCTCGCACCTGCATGCGCAGCATTTGCATCGCCTATCGCAACCATAGCGACCAGATGGCGTCGATCGTGGCGTGCGTAACGGCGGATGCACCCACGCGTCGCTCGGCGCGCCATGCGCGGCCGTAAAAGATTCCCGCTATCGCTGCCAGCAGAACGTAGCGCCAGTTGAAGCTCGTGGTGCGCTTGTTGAAGTGAGCCAGACCGAAGAGGCAGGCAGTAACGAGCAGCGCGCCGTAGCGCCCGATTCGTTTTTCAAGCAGGTTCTGCACCCATCCGCGGAAAAACAGCTCCTCAGGAACCGCAACAAAGAAGAAGGTGAAGAGCCATGCGCTGGCTATGGCCTCGAAACCCGGCCAGGCTCTGTGGAAATGCAGGAAGCCAAGCCACAGACCAAGCCCTAGAGCAATTGGTGTGTAAAGGCCGGCCTCGCGCATCCCGATCCCGAGATCTTTGAGGCGCAAGCGCAGGTCGAAGCCGGTTCCGTTGAGCTGCCGGATCAGTACGAAGCCATAGATTCCCTCGTCGAGAAGAAGAATCTTGCTGAAAATGGCCAGATGTGCCGGCCATGCGCTCTCAAACCAGCGCAGATCGACAGCCAGGCCCAGTGCGGCCAGAACCACGAAATCGCGCCAATTGCCGCGCTGAGCAGAGTCGATGCGAGCCGCCTGCCAGAGCAAGGTCGCGATGGCGGCAGGCAACAGGGCGTACAAGGCAAACCATTGCGCGCGAAAGATTCCCGAGCCGCAGGCGACGAGAACGTATGGAGCACAGAAGAGGGCGGGAAGCGCGAGCTTTGCCCAGGTCGGCAGCTTGCGCACCTGGACTGTAATGGCTTGTGGAAAAAACGCTACCGCAAGAAATGGGGCCAGCGTGAGCAGCGCGGCGATCAAATTGGCAGGAGTGATCATCGGCGATATCACCATTGTCCTCCCGCGCACGGATCGAGTCGAAGAAACCTTGGTCACCAATAGACAGTGATCCGGGGATAAGGTTGCGGTACAAAGCGCCGATACCTCCTTTGGTCATTCGCGGAGGCTCATTTGACTCTTCTCACTTGGAACCACGCCTGCTCGGTCGGCATTCGCGCCATGGACGATCAGCACGGCATCCTGATGGACGCCATTAACGAGCTGCGTCTGGCGTTGGTGCGCGGTTGTAGCCACGAAAAGACTTGCGAATTGCTCGACCAGTTCATCGAATTCACTCGCATGCACTTCTGGAGCGAGGAACAGTTGATGGTGCAGACCGGATTCGCCGGTCTGGACGACCATCGTGCGGAGCATCATCGAATGCTGGCCGAAATCCTGCATGCGGCGCATCGGCTGCAATACGGCGAGGCATTGCATTTGCGCCCCATGTTGTGCCAACTTCACGATGGATTTCTGGAGCACATCGAGCGAGTAGACCAGGAGTATGGTCCCTGGCTGCGTGAGCGCGGCATTTGCTGATCGGTTGTGAACCCTCCAATCCGGCGCAGCGAAGCGCGGCCGTCCTGCATCGCGAATTTGCTCAGCTTGGTCGGTTTCTCGCCGATGATCTCCATGCTGGCGATCACCGGCAGGAGAATTGCATGGCGCTTCTAACATGGGACGACGAAAAGTATTCCGTAGGGGTCAAATCCATCGATGGTCAACACAGTGTGCTTTTTGGGCTCATCAACGATCTCTATGAAGCAATGAGGAAGGGCCAGGCGCAGAAGCTGACGGGTGCGTTGCTGCACAAACTCGTGGAATACACACAGACTCACTTCGCTGCGGAAGAAAAGATGATGGCGAATGCGAAGTATCCCGGGCTGGCGGAACACCAAGTCAAGCACCGCGACCTCATTCAACAGGTCAGGGACTTCACCTCCCGGTTCGAAAAGGGAGAAATCGCGCTGAATCTCGATCTGATGACCTTCTTGCGCGACTGGCTCACCAACCATATTCAGAAAGTGGACCATGAGTATGGCCCGTGGCTGAACGAGCACGGCGTGCGATAGACACGATGGGGCGATTCTTCAGGCGGGTCGGCGTCGCATGGAACCGGGCGCGGCGTCAGCTCTCAAAGGAAAGCTGCGTCGCGGCCCACATCGGCGCGGAGGGCCTGGGTTCAGAAGCAAGCTCGTAGACGAGACGTTCGAGCACCAGCCGCTTGTCCGGCGGAGAGGAGCGCAGCTCGAGATCGGCGCGGGCCACTAGGCGAAGCGCGCGAGTAAGCTCGCGCCGGCTTTTGTAACGGCGCGCCTGGCGGATGAGGTCGTCGGCGGCGAACGGCGGCATGCGAAATCCCTGCCACAGAGCCTGCCAGATGGCGCGCGAGTCGCGCACATTCTTTTCCAGAATCACCAGCATCTGGCGGAAGGTGCGGGCCAGCATGTAGAGATGGCCGATCGCGGCATCCTCGCCGGCGTCGGAGCTGTTGAGCAGGCCTTGCAGCAATGCCAGCGCGCGCACGCGATCGCGGGCGCTAATGGCGTCGGTCAGTTCATAAAGCGTGCGCTGCTTGGCGCTAAGCACCATGGTCTCCACATCGCCGAGGGTAATTCGACCGCGCCCCGAGGTATAAAGCAGCAGCTTTTCCAGCTCCGACGAAACCAACATCATATCCGCGCCGAGCGCGTCCACTAGTTCTCTCGCGGCATCGGCCTCCAGCCGCAGACCCAACTCCTGCGCTTTGGCCGTGGCCCAGCGCATGGCGTCTTCCTCGCCTACGCGAGCCAGCTCCACCATGCCGCAATGAGCGCCCAGCGTCTCGGTCAGGCGTTCAAACCGATTTTTGTCGTCGAGATCCATGCGCCGAGTATCCGCGGGAATGCGCAAAAAGTCGGCGATGAACAGCAGCATTGCCTGCGGATTCGGGGATTTGAAATAGCGCTCCAGCGAGGCAAACTCTTCTTTCTTGGCGCCCCGCGTATAAAGCTGGCGCACGTTGCGAATGAAGATCACCTGGAAAGGAGCCATCAAAGACGGCGTTTGCGCGCGGTCCAGCACTTCAAAGATCGAAGTTGAGGTCAGATCGAGATCGGAGAGGCAGAAGTCGCGCAGGTCGGGCGGAACGAAAGCCTTGAGCACGGCGGCTCGGCAGCGGTCGAGGAGAAAGATTTCATCGCCGGCCAGCACGTAGCCGGGCTTGAGTTTTCCTGCGTCTGTCGCTGCAGCTTCAATCTCCGCGACGAAGCGGCCGACAGAGCTGAAACCAGCACCCCAGCGGTTGCCGCTCAAAGCTCACGCTCCATTTCCGCGCGCTTGCACGCCGCATCCGTCATGCGGCTACAGAATACAGGCCTTTGTGCCTTGTTACCAGCGCGGAAATCCGGTCCGGAATCACCAGAAGGGAATCAAAACCGACAATCGGTTTCCGGATGCCGTTCAAAATCCTTCCAGCACGTCGGCCACAAGCTGGCGCGCGAACTGGCCGGAGAGCCGCTGAATCGCAGCTGGGTCTTCCTGGATGAACGTGGGCAGGTTTGTAGAAGATTGATACTGCTCGCGGAAAACATAATTCTTGTTCTGGTAGAGGATTCTGCCGTCGTGGGCGGTGAGCGTAACAGACGCCACGATCGTGATGACGAAGCTCGAAGACTGCTGCGTGGCGGCGTTGTAAGTCAGAGGCGTTGTGGTCTGTTTCAGGATCGTGCCATGGAGCACCGCGTCGGCGTCGTCGCCTGCGTCTGGCGTCACACGGAAACGGGTGCGCGTGGTGAACTCGCGGATGACAGCGTCAGTGAGTGCCTGCTCGGTGCCGCTGGTCTCAGTGCGCGTAGCGAAAACCGGCACAGCGAGCGTCTTGATATCGGGAGGAAGATGCGTGGCTGCGCCCAGCGTGTGATAACCGCATCCGCTCAGGCAGAGCAGGGAAAACGCGGTCGAGAGAGCAGCGACGGGCAGGAATGCGTGCGGACGCATGACGCCATTCTATCCCGCGGCCAACCTATCCCACGAGATGATGGCGCCGGCCAAGCCGTCAGTTACACCCACGCAGTCGCCAATCGTCCCAGGCCGGGCGTCGGCAGCTTCAGCCCGTCTGCGCGATGGACAAAGTACTTTCCGTTCAGTTCTTCTGCGCCCATCTGCTCAAAGCGCCGGAATCCTGCGCGAACGAACTCCGCGTCGAGCTGCTCGGGCGTGAAGAGGAGCCGAAACGGTTCGCCGGCTTTGGCAACGCGCCTGGCCAAAGCGTGGAAGGCCATGCGGTGAAGAATGCTCATCGCATGTGGGGAGATGCCGTAGTCGAAGCTGACGGCCGTGCCTGCAGGCAGCGCGGCAATGGTTTCGAGCGTCGCGCGGAAAGCCGGCAACGTGAGGTACGGCACCACGCCGAGCCATCCGAAGAACGCTGGCCTCGTGGCGTCGAATCCGGCTCCCGCCAACCCCGCCGCCAGAGTCTTGTGCTCGAAGTCGAGCGGAACAAAGGTCAGATTGGAAGGCGCGGCAATCGCGGCCGCCGCGAGAAGAGAGCGCTTCCACTCCTGAGTTGCGGGGAAGTCGACCTCGAAGACGCGCAATTGCGGAAAGGGGTTGCGATAGGCGAAGGTGTCGAGGCCTGCGCCGAGAATCACGTACTGCTCGACACCTTGGGCAACGGACGCGGCGAGCTGGTCTTCGGTGTAGCGGCTGCGGACGGCCATGAAGGCGCGGAAGGCGCGCGCGATGGGGTGCATCTCGCGTGCCGGGTCGAAGCGGAACTCGCGGCCGAGCAGTGGAATCGCAACGGGATCCGTGAGGACGCAGGGCTGGTCGAGAACCTGGTGGACGGCGCGCCGAAGGGCCACGCGAAGGGCAGTCTTACTGGCGCGGCCGGTCTCCATGTTCCGGAGTGTATATGAGTCACCGCGCCCCGCAAATGCTGCCTTAGGGCACCCGCGCAACGGTCATTGAGCCGTCACACGCGTAAATGTGATTGTCTCCTTCGCCTGCTCGTTGTTCAGTGTCATCGAATTCGGACCGTTGAAGACATATGCGTACCTGGATCCGGGCGGCTGAGGCATGTTCACAACCCGCTGTACATTGCAAACTGGGTCGTTCGGAATTCCGCAGGGGACAAGGAGTACCCTGGTCTTCGGCGACCAGTCGGTGACTGTAAAGACGATGGTGTTGGGTGCGACGAGCTGGTAGGGGCCACCTTGCGCCGTCTGCGTGCCTCCATTTTGCGGCACCCCCACTTGCATGTATTGACCGTTCGCCTCAATCGTAATGGTCACGGTATTGCCCTGAAGGACCGTGCGCCATTGGCCGACCAGACTGGATTGTGAAGCCTGTTGCCCTTGTTGCGCACATGTCACTTGTGGGCTGCAACCTATCGCTAGGCTGCCCGCGAAAATCGCCGGAAGAACCAGGCGCAGAGCCGCGTTGCTGGTCCCGGTGGGAATAAGGGAGCTTTTCACACACACCTCCTGAGGTTTGGTTGGAGGGGATGAACGCATGATAGCATCGGAAATTTTCGACCGGAAGAGGATTTTTCCGATAATCGAAATTCAGGGGCGAAATTCGCGCCGGGCTTCAAAGCGGCGCGTATGCTGATTGCCATGAGCTGGACCAATAGCTGGATTGGATGGGCGCTTCTATCCGCTGCATTTGCCGCGGCCACGGCCCTGCTGGCCAAAGTGGGTATGGCGCACGTTGACTCGAACCTGGCCACGGCGCTGCGCACCAGTGTTGTGGTGGTGTTCACATGGGGCATCGTGCTTGCGCTGGGCAAGCACGGAGAAATTCGCTCACTCGATCGCCGCACTGTACTGTTCCTCACGCTGTCGGGACTGGCGACTGGATTGTCGTGGCTGTGCTACTTCCGCGCGTTGCAGCTTGGGCCGGCTTCGCGGGTGGCTCCGCTGGACAAGCTGAGCGTCCCTCTGGTGATGGTGTTCGCTTGGCTGCTCCTTGGCGAAAAGCTGAATGCCGCGGCGCTTATCGGTGGAGCGCTGATTACAGCGGGAGCAATGCTGATGGTGTTTGGCTGACAGGCTTCGGGTGACTGGGGATCAGAGAACGACGATCATCATCAAGTGGTCGAGGCGAGCAGAGCAAGGGCATGCCGCCAAATGCTGAAACCTGACCCCTGTCTTTGCGGTCCTTATACTGGAACGAATGAAAGCGCCGGACAAAGCTGAGCCCACGCGCCGCATCGTCCTGACCGGATTCATGGGATCGGGAAAAACGACTGTTGGGCCGCTGGTGGCTGAGCGGCTGGGCTGGAATTTTATCGATGCGGACGACGTGATCGCGGCCGAGGCGGGAACGACAATTCCTGAAATCTTTCGGACTGAAGGCGAAACAGAGTTCCGCAGGCGAGAGCGGGCCACGATTGCGAGCCTGGCGCGTCGCGAAGGGCTGGTGCTGGCGCTCGGCGGCGGAGCCATCGAAGATGCGGCCACCCGCGAGCTCCTTTTGACCGCGCCCGAGACGCTGGTAGTTCACCTTGAGGTCGAGCTGGAGACGGCGCTCGAGCGCTGCCGCGGCACGGAGCTGCTGCGGCCTGTTTTTGCCGATCAAGCCAACCTGGCCAGCCGCTACGAGCGGAGACTACCGTTCTATCGCATGGCGCATGTCTCCCTCAATGTCGACAAGCTGACCCCGGAACAGGTTGCAGACGCGATTGTGCACGCCTCCGGGCGGAGCTGAAGGGGCCGCAACGAACGGGTTAGCCGCCCGGCTGCATATAGGACCGGCCGTAGTTCCCGAACGAATGTATCCTGCCCTGCCGGGGAGCAATTCGGCGCGCGACCGCAAGGACAGCATTCACCCCTGAAAGCAAGAACGGCTTCTTGGAGACGACGATTGCGCGGTCGGAAGTCCCTCCCCCTTTCCTTAAAGATTCCTAAGCTACCGCGGCGAATGCCTGGCGTGTGAACTGCCCTTATCGTTCCTGTCATCGGTCGAGGGCATCGTGACTCATGTTTCCAAATTGCGCCCGTCAACCAGATTTGAAGCGACTGGACGGCCGATGCATTTGCTCGATCGAGAGTCAGCCATGCAGTCCGCCGGTAGCTCATGTGCGAAAGTCGGCAGACTCTTGACGACCGTCTTTTCGTTTGGGCGATTCCGTTGTCTTCTGGTTTTGACTACAATTCTGCTCTCTGCGCCAATCGCCATCGCCGCTCCGCCGGTCGTGCCAGTCAGAGACAACACCGTAAAACCATTTCCGCAGAGAGAGATCGTCTTCGAGGGAATGGCGTCGTACGGGAATTACCGCGTCTTCGGCGACGCGGAAGACTCAAAGCTCTGCTTGGCCGGCGTTGAATACGATCGCGAACTTTGGCCTCGCGTCTTTCGGGCGCGAGTGGATTACGTTTCCGAGATTCTTCCCGTCCTTGTGCTAATTCAGCCGACGAAGGCCGACTTCTGGGGCGATGCCTTGAGCAGTGACCGAGAAATTGTCCCGGGTATAGGCGTAACGCCGATCGGATTTCGTCTGCTGTGGAGGGATGGAAGAAAGTGGATGCCTTACTTCGACACCAAGGCAAGCGTGCTGGGGTTCACACAGAAAGCTCTCTCGCCTGATGCGACCTATGAAAACTGGAGTTTCCGCAGCACTGGAGGCCTGAAGCTCAGATTGCGGGGCCACTTCGACTTGCGTCTGGGCTTGCTAAGCGATCTCCACTTCTCCAACGCTTTTGTGGTGCGATCGAATCCAGCCCTGGACGTGATGAATTTCAGCGTTGGGGTTGTGTACCATCTCGGCGAACGAAATACGCCACGCTAATGCGGCGGTAATCACTGGCTCTGGGCCTGGGCGGGGGCGCTTGTCGAGCCCGCGAACCCGAGTGTCATCCCCAAAGACGGAGAACCCGGAGCACCCAAGGCCTGTGGTGACTCTGCTCCGCATAGGTCGCGGCTGCCCGCCTTCAGGAGAAGTGTTGCCAGCCTTGGGGAGTGAGGGGCACCGCGCCCTTCGGTGTGAGGAGGGTGATGGGTGGCGTGGTTTTGCCTGCATCGACGATGCGACCAATCTGCGTGACAGCAACACCTTCGATAGAGTTGGGCACGCGGGCTGCCGGCGGCGCGGTGAAGACGAGTTCGTAGTCTTCTCCGCCGTGCAGAACCTGAACAACGGTTGCGCCTGCGGCGAAGGGCAGGGCAGCGGCGTCGAGTTCGGCGCCAACGCCGGATTCGGCGCATAGGTGAGCGAGATCGGTAGAGAGACCGTCGCTCAAGTCGATGGCTGCTGTGGCCATGGCGTTGCGCGCGAGCCAGCGGCCCTGCGCGATGCGCGGTGTCGGGTAGAGATGCGGCGTAAGCAATGCCATGAAGCGCGGAGGAATCCGGGGAAGCGCTGACGGCCTTGGGCGTGGGCGTGCGCGTTTGAGGGCGGCCGCAAGTTTGGTGAGGTGGTGGAGACCGACGGCGGCGGCGCCGAGGCTGCCGGTCACGTAGATGAGGTCGCCGGGACGCGCGCCTGAGCGAAGCAGAGCTTCACCTTGTGGAACCGCCCCGGTGAGGACCACGTCGGCAACAGCGAGGGTTGACTCAGCAAGGTCGCCGCCCGCCAGCGGCACTTGATGGGCCTGCGCGAGAGAAAGAAAGCCGTCGAGGAAGCGGTCGATCCACGGTGTGCTCCGCGCCTTAGGGTTTCGGACGAGACTCGGGGGCAAAGCCAACGATAGAAACGCGGCGACGGGGCGGGCGCCCACGGCGGCCAGATCGCTGAGTCCGCGGGCGAGGGCACGGTGGCCGACAGACTCGGCAGGGTGCCATTCGAGGCGAAAGTGGCGGCCGGCGATGGAGAGGTCTGTGGTTACAGCGAACTCCTCACCGGCAACCGGACGAAGGATAGCGCAGTCGTCGCCGATGCCGAGGCGCAGTTCCGGAGTGGGGGTTTGGGCCGCACGAAGGCGAATTCTCTGGAGGAGGGCCAGTTCGCCCATCCGGGAAGGATTCGATCTCTTCGGCGCGCGCGGCATCTTTCGGTGACAATAGGATACGGCGCTGCGGGTCGATCCGAAGCCCGGAATCGATACACTTTCAGGGCGCGTTCACCGGATCCGGTCGCAAGCCGATGGTTTTGGCAGGTTCGGCGCGAGGCGCGCATTCGTGCGCGTAAGTAGCTTTGCTTCAGGGAGAAGGCAGGCGATGGCTCGTTAGTAGATCTCAAGGACTTTCGGGGTGCCTAAGGTAACGGTCCTGCAAGGGATTCGTTGACCCGGTCTTGGACAGTCTGCTAGGCTTTAACAACGTATTCACAACTGCTCCAATGGAGCGCTAAGGTTCTCTTGAGGGTCATAAAGGCCTGGCAACTGATCGACTTCCCCCGATCTGGAATCTTGATGACTGGCTGGTCGCCGGGGATTGCAGGGAAAGATGCTACGCAGGCGATATTACATACTTTTTGTAGCGCGCGATGAAGACGGCCAACTACGGAAGATTCCGCTTCCGCTGAAGTATGTGTACGGATTTGTGGCTGCGGCAATCGTGGGAGCTTTCACGATTGTGGGCCTGGCCGGATCATATACGCGCATGCTTCTGAAGACAGAAAGCTACAACCAGGTAAGGGCGGATCGCGAGACGTTGCGCCAGAATTACCAGCGCATGGCAGAGATTGCGCACAATCGCGGCGTGCAGGT
>CAYYKV010000045.1:0-18241 GCA_964468605.1 uncultured Occallatibacter sp.
GCTCCGGCTTCTCCCAGCTTGAGCGGAACTTGGCGCGGAACGGCTCGCCGCGCAGCAACTGCTGGTAGCCGCCCATGTGCAGCGGCAGCGCGTCAATCACATGCTTGTCCGGGACGGCGACGGTTTCGGGATCCTTGTCGGGATATACATCGATGAGTTTCACGTCGAAGTCGGAATCTGTGCCCGAGCTTGCGATTTTCAGATGCGGCGAGATGGGGCCGGCAATCGTCAAATCCTCCGTGAGCGGATCAGTCTGGTACACCAGCACGTCAGGCCGGTAGCTGGCGAATCTCTGGTCGTCAACCATATAGCGCTGCGGTACCGTGTCTGTGGTGTAGCCCACAAAGGGCACGGGACGCGCGGGGTCGCTGAGGTACTGGTCCGAGCTTTGGGTTTCAACCGGCGGATCAAAGCTCAACTTGCCTCCGGCATGAAAGTAGAGCGTCTTTGCGACTGCCTTTTTCGGCGGCCATTCGTCGTACTGGCGCCACACGTTGGTTCCGGTCTCAAATACAATTGCGGTCGGAAGAGTTCTGCCGGTACCCTTCAAGTAATGTTCGAAAAATGGGAACTGGATCTCGGTGCGAAAATATAGGGACGTT
Organism: uncultured Occallatibacter sp.; assembly: GCA_964468605.1. Classification (GTDB taxonomy): domain Bacteria; phylum Acidobacteriota; class Terriglobia; order Terriglobales; family Acidobacteriaceae; genus Telmatobacter. The sequence continues at coordinate 603 of CAYYKV010000045.1, forward strand.
TTCGCGTTGAACTGCACATCGCCCAGGTGGTCGCCGTCGTTCCGCGCCCAGCCTCCGTGGACCCATGGACCTTCTACCAGCGTGGTCGGCGTCTCGGGATTGAACTTGCGCACCGCGTAGAAGGTGCGGTACGGCCCTTCGAGATCTTCAGCGTCGTACCATCCCCCCACCAAAAGAACCGCGCATTTGACGTTCTTCATGTGCCGCGACAAATCGCGAGACTGCCAGTAGTCGTCATAGGTGTCGTGTTTGTATTGGTCGTCCCACATCCACGCTGCACCATCGAAGTACTTATCCAGGCTGGCCTCATTCCCAGCCTGAAGAAAGAACTTGTAACTGTCCGGCGTGCCAAAATCGAAAGGCGCTTCCGCCTTCGGCAGCACGGGATTCTGTTGTGGATGGAAAAACGGCGCATAGAATTCAAAGCCCGCCGCAAGCATAAACGCCCCACCGTGATAGGAGTCGTCGCCCAAAAAGAGATTCGTCATGGGCGCCTGCGGGCTGGCCGCGACGATGGCAGGATGCGAGTCGATGATCGACGCCGAAGTGTAGAACCCCGGATACGAGATGCCCCAGATCCCCGCCTTGCCGTTGTTGTTGGGTACTTGTTTCAGCAAGAATTCGATTGTGTCGTAGGTGTCTGTCGAATCGTCCACGTCGTGCGGCAATCTCTTTTCGTCGATGTGCGGCCGCATCTCAACGAACGTGCCCTCACTCATCCAGCGCCCGCGCACGTCCTGGTAGACAAAAATATAGCCCGACTTTTCGAACTCGTCCGAGGGGCCAAGCTGCGCGGGATAGTGGTCCTCGCCGTAAGGTCCCACGTTGTAGGGCGTCCGGCTCATGAGGAATGGGTAGGGCCCAGGGTCCATGGGAAAAGCCGATGCCTTCGGCTCGTACACCGCGGTGAAGAGCCTTACGCCGTCGCGCATGGGGATGCGGTACTCGTATTTCGTGTAGTGGGCGCGGATATAGTCCTCGCCCGGCGCTTGCGAGGTGGACTGCTGTCCGCGCAGGCCCGGTTGAACCAGACTCTGCACCGCGAAAATGCCAATAACGAATCGTCGCAGAGTGAACATTGTGACCCGGAATCCCCTGTTAAGAAAGAGTAACGCAGCGGAACACCGTTTGGCCCTTGTGGCATCGAGAATCCTCAAACAGCTTCCGAGTTGTCATTAATGGAGGAAAGTTGAGTGCGAAATGCGTTTTGTGTTCGTGCTTCTGCTGGAAGCGTTCGTATTTTGCAGCATTCTGCCAGACCGCGGCAATCACTCCCACCCTTGCCATCAAATGATTCCCATCTCCGTCCGCCCGTTCTGCTTTGCCTTCCACAGAATTTCTGCATTTCCTTATGCCATCCTTATGCGATCCGCGCTGTCTCGGTTTACTCTGAGAGCGATCCCTTAATTGGCCGCAGGCGCAATCTCCGCCGGGGCTGTCCTTTCATTCCCAAACCATGAGGAGACCTATGTCAAAGTACAAATTGGAGTACATCTGGCTCGACGGCAAAAAGCCCATCCCGGAACTGCGCGGCAAAACGCAGATCAAGAGCTTCGACAAAACCCCCACCCTCAGCGATTTGCCCCTTTGGGGATTTGACGGGAGCTCCACCATGCAGGCCGAGGGAAGCAAGTCCGACTGCATCCTAAAGCCCGTGGCTCTCTATCCCGACGCCAGTCGAAAAGACGGTTTTATCGTTCTGAGCGAAGTGATGCACCCCGACGGCACACCGCACTCCACGAATATGCGCGCCACCGCCCCCGATGACCCGGATATCTGGTTCGGATTTGAGCAGGAGTACTTCCTTTATAAGGATGGCCGTCCGCTCGGGTTCCCCGAGGATGGCTATCCCGGGCCGCAAGGCCCTTACTATTGCGGCGTCGGTTACAAATACATGGGCAGCATCGCCCGGCAGATCGTAGACGAGCACTTGGAGCTCTGTCTTGCCGCCGGCATCAACCACGAAGGCATCAACGCTGAAGTGGCCAAGGGTCAGTGGGAGTTTCAAATCTTCGGCAAGGGCTCGCACAAGGCCGCGGATGACGTGTGGGTTGCCCGCTATCTCATGGCGCGCCTCTGCGAAAGGTACGAAGTGGACTTCCAGCTCTATTGCAAGCCGATCAAGGGCGACTGGAACGGATCTGGCATGCACACCAACTTCTCCACCAAGCACCTTCGAGAAGTGGGCGGCAAGGAGTACCTCGAAGCATTGATGAAAGCCTTCGAGAACAATATCGCCGCGCACATCGGCGTATATGGCCCCGACAATCATCTGCGCCTCACCGGTCTCCACGAGACGCAGGCCATCGATAAGTTCAGCTATGGACTCTCGGACCGCGGCGCATCCGTTCGCTTGCCCGTGAATTTTATCAAGAATGGCTACAAGGGCTATCTTGAAGATCGTCGTCCGAACTCCGAAGCCGATCCTTACCAGATCGTTGCGCAGATCGTGAAAACAATCAGCACCGTGCCAACGAAGTAGTCCAATCAGCGGTCTCGATTCCAAAAAATCGGCCCGCGAAAGCGAGAAACAATCGGCGCAGCCCGCGAACGGCTGCGCCGGTTTTCTTTCGCTCCGCGCGCAGGCACAGATCGCGATTACTGATGGCTCCTTTATAGCCGGCGTGTTAGAAACTAAAGAACAGAACTGGACGCAGCTCGCCCCTGAGACCGGCAAGGTTGGAAGGATACATCCACCTGAATCTCTTCATTGAGCTGCCTACGTTCTGAATCTGCTGCCAGGAAAGTTTGCCAACGAGATATGACCGCAGGCCATCCAGTCGAGTTGGAACCGCTCTTCGGAGATTACCCGCTCGACCAGGCCTTCGATGAGATGCGCGCGCCGGGCGGAGAGGTGCGGCCGCAATATCGTGCGCTGGCTGAGACGCTCGCCTCCCTGCCCGCCGACGAGCTTCGCCGCCGCAAGCAGTCGGTCGACCTAGCCTTCCTCACCCAGGGCATCACCTTCACCGTCTACGGTCGCGAAGAAGGCACCGAGCGCATCTTCCCTTACGATCTGCTGCCCCGTCTGGTCACCGCCCAGGAGTGGGACCGCATCGAGCGTGGTCTCACGCAGCGCATCACCGCGCTCAATCTTTTTCTTCGCGACGTTTACTCCGAAGCCAAAATCCTCGCCGACCGCATCATCCCGCGTGACCTGATTTACAGTTGCAGGCATTACCGGCGTCAGATGCGCGGGCTCCAGGTGCCGCGCAACGTCTACATCGCGGTCGTCGGCTCCGATCTGCTCCGCTTGAATAGCGGCGAGTTCGTGGTCCTCGAAGACAATTTGCGCGTCCCTTCGGGCGTCAGCTACATGCTCACCAACCGCCGCGTGATGAAGCGGACCTTCCCGCAACTGTTTTCGAGCTACGGCGTGCGCCCCATCGAGCACTATCCACAGGTTCTGCTGGCCACGCTGCGCTCGCTCGCGCCCGAGGGCCGGCCCGAGCCGAACATCGTGCTGCTCACGCCCGGCGTCTACAACTCCGCCTACTTCGAGCACACCTATCTCGCGCGCCAGATGGGCATCGATCTTGTCGAAGGCCGCGACCTGGTCACGCACGACAACATCGTCTACATGCGCACCACCGACGGCCTCAAGCGCGTTGACGTTATTTACCGCCGCGTCGACGACGATTTCAGCGATCCCCTCATCTTCCGCGCCGACTCGGCTCTGGGATGTGCCGGGTTGTTCAACGCCTACCGCGCCGGCAACGTCACCGTGTCCAACGCATTTGGCACCGGCCTCGCCGACGACAAAGCCGTCTACGCCTTCGTCCCCAAAATGATCCGCTACTACCTCAACGAGGATCCAATCCTGCCCAACGTCGAGACGTTTCTGCTCAGCGAGGAGAAGGACCGCAAGCACGTTCTGGCGAATCTCGACAAGCTCGTGGTCAAGGCCGTCGGCGAAAGTGGCGGCTACGGCATGCTCATCGGTCCGCAGTCCTCGGCCCGCCAGCGCGAAGACTTCGCTTGCCAGATCGAGGCCAATCCGCGCAACTACATCGCGCAGCCCACGCTCGACTTCTCGCGCGCGCCCTGCCTCGTTGACGATCGGCTTGAGCCTCGCCACGTCGATCTGCGCCCCTACATTCTCTTTGGCGACAAGATAAACATCGTGCCCGGCGGATTGACGCGCGTGGCGCTCGAAAAGGGTTCGCTCGTAGTCAACTCTTCGCAAGGCGGCGGAAGCAAGGACACATGGGTTCTGGAATAAGTCTGATTCGGAAACATCGAGCGGGAAGTGAGAGAAGCACGATGCTATCGCGCGTTGCCGACAGCCTTTACTGGATGAGCCGCTACCTGGAGCGGGCGGAGAATACCGTGCGCCTGCTAGACGTCACGATGGGACTTATGCTCGACCCCGGCGGGGCCAACGCGGAGCAACGCTGGCAAAGGATGACCGCGGCGCTCGGCAGGCCGGTGGGAATTGAGTGGAACGGGTCGCTCGAAGCCATGGCGCGCAAGCTCGTCTTCGATCAAGTCGATCCCTCCTCGGTAACTTTTTGTGTCAGCGCGGCGCGCGAGAATGCGCGGCAGGTTCGCGAAGAGATTTCCACTGAGCAGTGGCAGCGGCTCAATCGCCTCTTTCACCAGATCCACTCGCCAAATGCGCAGGCTCAATACGCCACAAGTGCCAGCGACATGCTGGCATCTGTGGTCGACGGCATCCATTTATTCCAGGGCGTCGGCGACTCGACCATGATTCACGGCCAGGGCTGGCAGTTCATCCGCCTCGGCCGCTCGCTTGAGCGCGCTTACGCCACTGCCACGCTGCTCGAGGTCTACCAATCGGAACTCTTTCATGCCCACGAGCGCGAATCTTCCGGCTATCAATACCTGGAGCTTGTAGGCTTGCTCCGCTGTTGCACTGCATTCGAGGCCTATTGCCAGGTCTATACTGCCGATCTCTCGCCGGAACGCATTCTCGAGTTCCTCGTCCTCAATCGCGATTTTCCTCACGCCATTCGTTACTGTGTCGAAAATATCCGCACCGCCATCGAGTCCATCCAGCGCACCGGCGGGCGCCGCTCGCCCGAAGACGTATTTGCCGGAGTCGGAAAGCTTCATGCCATGCTTGGCTATACCACGATCGGCGAGATTCTGGCCGGTGACGCAGCCGCATTCCTGCACAACATCCGTGCGCAGTGCCTGCGCATTCACGAACTGGTTTACCGCAATTATGTGCAGTATTCCATTCAATCCGCACTAGCGGTGTAGCTCTGGCCGATGTGACTCGGCCGGACCTCGAGGGAGCGAAAATGAACTTCTATTTCATCCGCCATCTCACCCGCTTCCGCTACTCGCAGCCCATCAGCGAGAGCATCATGGAGACGCGCATGCATCCACGCTCCGACTCCAGCCAGCACTGCCTCAACTTTTCGCTTTCCGTCAGCCCGCGCTGCCGCGTCTTCAGCTATCGTGATCATCTGGGTAACAACGTACAGCACTTCGACATTCCCGGCGAGCACAACCAGCTCGTCATTGTGGCCGAATCTGTGGTCGAGCAGCAGCCCCTGCCCGACGTCCCACACTTTCTCTCGCCCGACGCGTGGGAAGATCTGGATGAGCTGGTCGAAGCCGGCGATTACTCTGAGATGCTGCTACCAAGCACGTTTGCCGCCGAGACGCCGGCTCTCGTCGAGCTCGCGAAAAAAATGGAGGTCGTGCGGCGCGACGATCCGCTCCATCTTGTGCTTGAGCTAAACCAGCGCCTGTTCCACTACTTCGATTACGTGCCCCGTTCCACACGCGTCGACTCGCCTATCGACGAGGCCATTCTGAACGGCGCGGGCGTCTGCCAGGACTTTGCCCACACTATGATCGCTCTTCTGCGCCACGTGCGCATTCCCGCGCGCTACGTTTCGGGTTACTTGTACCGCGGCAGCGAGGACCACGACCGCTCCACGCCCGACGCCACGCACGCCTGGCTTGAGGCGCTCCTGCCTCATCTGGGCTGGGTGGGTCTTGACCCCACCAACAACCTGGTCGCGCATCACCGCCACATCCGTACCGCCGTCGGCCGCGATTACGCCGATGTTCCACCAACGCACGGCGTCTTCCGGGGCAAGACCGCGAGCGAGCTCTATGTAGCCGTGAAGGTAGAGGCCAGCGAAGAGCCGCCGGCCCTGGACCGAAAGCTGCCCATCCCCGAGGATTGGAGCGTGTTGGTTGAGCGCGCACAGCAGCCGCCCGAACTCCCTGTGCCCTTCATTGACATGCAGCAGATGCAACAGCAGCAGTGATCCGCCCAGGATGCCGCTGCGATTACTGCGCTGCCGCTGTTTGGTCCGCGCCCATCAGCTTCAACCGCGTCTGCGCCAATCGCCAGGTTGATGTGGGGATGGCAAGGACCCTTTTGGGTTTTTGCAGTTTGCGATAATCGGCGATGGCGATGTCTCGCTCGCCATACTGCTCGGCTATGCGGCCCAGTACATACCACACGTCGTCGTTGGGCTCGTCGAGGTTCCAATCGTCCATGGCGCGCAGCAGCACGTCGTGTGCGTCCTTGGTGTCGCCCGCTTCTGCGTAGAGGCAGGCCAGCGTGTGCAGAATATCAGGCGCGTCCTTTTGCAACTGGGTCGCCTTAACCGCAGTTGCGACGTCGTCGTCGGTCACCTTACCTGTGAAGAGCGCATCCCAAGCGAGTCCATTCAGAGTTTCGGCATTTTCCTGGCCAAGCGCAAGCAGTTTTTCGCCCCAGGCGTGCGCTCCGGGAAAGTTTCCGCGATTCGCCTCGATCTCCATCTTCATATTGATGGCATCGCTGTCGTTGTCGAGCAGCTTGAGCCTTGCGTCGGCCAAAGCAAGAGCGTCGTCGTAGCGTCCCAGACCCATGAGGGCCTCGCTGTTATACAAGAACGCCTGCTTCGATTCCGGCTCCTGCTTCAGCAGTTCCGACGAAACGTCGAGCAGACTGGCAAAATTGTCCTGAAGCGAGTAACCGTCCGCCAGCGCCAACTGAATATTGGTCCGCTCGCGATCACCCGCCGCATCTTTCAGACCCGCCTCGAGAACCGCTACGCCTTGCGCAACCGTGGGCTTCGTATCGACCATGATGGCCGCGGCGGCCAGCTTCATCTTGCGCGCATCGGCCGCTTCCCCTTTCGTCCAGAACCTGGGAAACACGGGCCCGCCCAGCGGATCGTCGCCGCCCTCCAAGTGCTGATCCTCGCGCACCCAGTCCAGCAGCGCCTTTGCTCCCTTCAGATCACCCGCGTTCACGCGATCGAGCATCTCCAGGGCAATTGAATTCGGCTTATCGAGCGAATCCAGCACTTTGTACTGCCCGTCCTCTTTAACGATGAAGACCGTCATCGTGGTGCCGTTCAGCAGCTCCACTTTTTCCCTGTACCCGGTGGCATCGTCGCCTTCGCCCTTGGGGTCGAGCATCTGCAGCAGAATGTCTTCGGTTACGTCGAGTGAGCTGTCTTGGCGCGCCAGCTGGCTGTTCATTTGTTTGCCTGAATTCAACTCGTCTTTCAGCTCGTCAGCGTCCGTAGCTTTCAGCACCTTGACCCCATTGCGGCTAAGCAACGCGGCAAAGCTGTTTTCAGTCAGGTTGGCGTCGAATGGAACAAGGGCAAAGCGCTTCACCATGTCTTCCGGCGTATTGGCGAACTTCGCGTCCTCATGGTGGGTCGCACTGCGCAGCATGTTAGCGAGACCCAGCGTGCGCGCCGCATCGTCACCCGCGGCGCCCGCCTGCAGAAAGTCCGCGGCCTGAGGATACTGCCTCACATTCATCAGCATCTCGCCTGCGGTGCCCACGGTGTCTTTGAATGCCGCATCGTCGGAGGACCGTTTGTTCGCCTCTGCCAGGCCCGCCTTGCTGTCCTGCAACATTGCCATGCTGGCGGAAAGCAGCGGCTTGGGCTCGGGATTGAGAGTCTGCGCGGCCTTGTACGCTTCCCCAAAATCGCCGCCGTAGAACAGCGCGAATGCCAAGTTGTCGGCGATACCGAGATCGGACAGTTTGTCCTCGCCCAGCGCCTCATACTCGGCGATCGCTTCCTTCATGTGCGACTGCCCGCTATAACGCCGCCCGACGGAGTCGTATTCCAGAAGAATCGCCAGGTCGCCCTGTGCCGAGTGATCGTCGGGATCGAGCTTGATCGCGGCGCGAAATGCCTCTGCGGCGCCGGCCAGGTCGCTGCCGGCGCGCAAATTGCGCCCCACCAGGTCGTGCTTCAGAATGTCGGCAAGCGTGCGTTCGGCAAGCGCCGATGTCGGGTCGAGCTTTACGGCGAGTCGCGCTTCATCTCGCGCGGCCTCGCCCATCCCCGCTTCTAGCAGTACATTGGCCACTTGAAGGTGATGGACCGCTGAGTTCGGATTCTGCGCAATCAGCGCACGATAGCTCGCTAGCGCCTCCTTCACTTTGCCGTCACGTAGTAGCGCCGCGCCTTGAGGCTCGAAATTCACCAGGATTGCCGGGCCGTCGATCAAATCCGCTATTTCGTTGCGCAGCGCGGTCGCTTCGGCCACTGTATAGCGCCGCTTCGTCGTGTCGAAGGCAAAGTGCGCCAGCACTGCGCCATCCTTGCGGGTGGAAAAAGTCTCCGTCAGCAGCGCCGGCCCCACCGGAATCGTCGCGTCCTTGGGCAGCTCTTTGGGAACAAATCCGGCAGGCGGAATCAGGTGGTAATTCCATTCGATGTTGTAAGGCGCATCCAACCACCAGTCTGCCGTGCGCAGCTTCTTAGGCTTGTCGGGGCCGGTCACCTTCTTCTCGTCGCTGTCGTCCTTGCGCTTCAGCTCGTCGGGCAGCATCTGGAAGAGCCGGTCCACGCGAATCGCGACCTGCGCGTCCTCGAGATTCGTGTAACCGCGCTTCGCTTTCTCGCATGCAATCGTGAGTTTGAATGGCTGGGAGAGATCGGCCGAATCGGTGCGATCTACCTTTGTCAGATCGTCCGAAACATACTCCGCCTGCACGTAACCGCGCAGCCCATCACGTGTGTCTTTGTCAGGCTTGTCGGCGTAGTACGCGCGATAGCCCGACGCGTAGATTCCCGTGGGTTCGGTAATCTCCACAACGTTTGCTGGACCGTTGTCCGTCAGCGTGAACTCGCGTGTCTCCTTCAGGCCGTTGTCCTTCGAGGTTGACTCCGGAGTCTTTACCAGCGCGGTTGTCGTGGCGCTCGTTATGAGCGCCAGCCGTCCTTGGTCGCCCATGGGAAGCTGCCCCAGTTGCGCGTAGCGGTCGGTGGCGTCGATCCATAGTGGATTCTTGCCGGGGACATAAGCGATCGCGTGATCGAACATGCCCATGCCGGGCAAATCCGCGGAAACATCCATCCGCGACTCGACACTGAGCAGCGCCACGTTGGCGGGAATACCGGCGGCGCGCAGCATGGCCACGAGCAGCGTGGCCTTGTCCTTGCAGTCGCCATATTTCTTGGCCAGCGTTTCTGCCGGGTCGTGCGGCACGATGGCCGCTTCGCCAAACTCGATGCCTGTGTACCGCACCTCGCGGTCGAGATAGTCCACGATCGCCGCTTCCTTGTCAGCGGCGGACTCTTTCCCGGCAACCAGAGGGTCAACGACGGCTTTCACCGCTGCAGAGCCGGTAAGATTGTCGACGATCCTTCCGTATTCGGCTGCTACGCTCTGCCACGACGCACCCGTGGAGAATCCGATGATGGGAAAACGCACCACATCGGGGGGAAGGTACGGCTCGCGCGTATCAATGCCATCAATCGAGTCCACATCGAAGGTGAGCGTCACGCGCCCGCCCGCTTCGGTGCGCACTGGCTTCACATCGGGAAGCAGAAACAGGTCGGTCCGAAGCGGCAGCGCCGTGGGAGCATCGAAGATCACCCGGCTGTGCGCCACCGGAACATTCTCCTGCCCAAGTTCGACGCGCCCCACCCGGCCCGGCGCAAACAGCGGCTCCGTTTCTGTCTCCGTGTACTCCTCTTCCACCACCACTCCCGGAGCGATTGCTGGGAACGGCGCGCGCAGCCTCTTGCCGTCGCTGTAGGTTTTGTAGTCGCCGCCGCGTGCCGGCGCTTCCGTAATCGTGTTTGCGTCAAGAGTGTGGACACTGAAGTCCGGCCCAATGACCCTGGCGTGAATCTGAGGCCGCGCTTCATGCCATGGCTCCCAGCCAACCGAAAGGGAGTCCCAGTCTTCCGCGCCCTTCTGCGTCAGCACTTTGTAGACGATCCGGCCCACATGAGCCATTCGCCCGGCATCGTCAAACGTGTAGCTCTCGTCTTCCACCAGTTCCACAACATTGGCGCCGTCAGGCACGGGCACCGCGGATGCCGCCTCGTACAACACTTTGGGATCGGTGGAGAAATCCGGCGCAGCCCACGGATTGGCAGCCGTACTCGAGGTTGAGTTCGCGGTGGCTGGTGCTGGGGACTGTGCCTGCCCGGCTTCGGGCAAGGCGCAGGCGATAAAGACAAGGAATAAGCTGTGAATGAATGGACGCAAGAAAGAATTCGACACGGGTCACCCGGTTCGCTGGAATGTGAAACAACGGTAAACCGAGCGGAGCCTGAGCGCAAGCAGCCTTGGGGCGCAGCGCCGCTCATACCGGTACGGTTGGGCCTCCCGCACTGTCTCACCCACGGCTATACTGTCCCAGGAGTTGACTATGGACAACCAAAGCGGCACAGTCGGAAACAGGTTTTGCGGGGGCTGCGGTGCGCCCCTCCTTCCAGAAACACGTTTTTGCCCTTCATGCGGCAAACCCGTTGAGCCCCTCGGTGCCCAGGCCGTTCCAGCAACTCCGGCACCACAGCCTCCACAGCAATTCGCAGCACAAGCTGCGAACGTTCCTGGATCGAACCCTCAAGGGCTAAAGTGTCCGCGCTGCGGATCCACTCAAGTCCAGACTGCGAAGCGCGGATGGAAGTGGACAACGGGTATCATCGGAAGCGACAAGATTATAGCGACGTGTCTTCAGTGCGGAAACAAGTTCTAGCCCGATTGCGCGGTCATCGGTCCAGAGCAACCTCAACCCGCTTTCCGAACCTCAGCCGCAATCTTCCTTAACTCCGGCAGCACTTTGCCCAGTGCAAGCGGAGCCGCGTCGCGCCTCCCCAGCGCGAAGTATGCATCGCGATAGTGCCGGTAAAGTTGCTCGTAAACCGACGCAGATTTCGCGTCGGGCTCGACCGTGCGCAACGGCAGGCACACCGCGGCCTGTGCTTCTTCGATGGTTTTGTACGATCCAGCGGCGAGCAGCGCAAAGATCCCCGATCCCACGCTCGTCGGTATCCCTGCCGGCACCAGTACTGGCTTGTTCAGCACATTCGCATACACGCGGTTCAGCATTTCGTTCTTCTGCGGAATGCCGCCCGCATTGATCACGCGATCGATACGCACCCCGTGCTCCGCCATCCGCTCCAGAATGATGCGCGTGTGAAACGCAGTCCCTTCGATCGCCGCGAACAGCTCATCCTGCGCCGTATGGATCAGGTTCCAGCCCAGAGTCACTCCTCCCAGTTCGGGATTCACCAGAACTGTGCGATCGCCGTTGTCCCAGCTGAGCCGCAGTAGGCCGGTTTGTCCGGCCTTGTATTCATCAAGCCCCTTGCTCAGTGCCACCACTGTGGTCCCCGCGCGTGTGGCAATCGCATCAAAGATGTCGCCCACTGCGGAGAGCCCCGCTTCGATGCCCGTGTATTGCGGATGCACGCTGCCCGGCACCACGCCGCATACTCCCGGAATCAGCTCCGCCTGGCGAGCCATGGCAATGACGCAAGTAGACGTGCCGACCACATTTACCGCGTCGCCCTCACGGATACTCGATCCGATCGCGTCCCAGTGTGCGTCAAAAGCACCAACGGGAATCGGTATTCCGGCGCGTAGCCCCAGATCTGCCGCCCACTTCACCGAGAGATGCCCCGCCAGGTGATCGCTGGTCAGGTACTCGCCGTCCATCTTCGCGCGCACGCCGGCAAAAAGCGGATCGACCGCAACAAGAAACTCTTCCGGCGGCAGCCCGCCCCACTTCGGATTCCACATCCACTTGTGGCCCATCGCGCACACGCTGCGCTTCAGCGCGCTCGCGTCCGTCACGCCGCACAGCGTCGCCGCCACCATGTCGCAGTGTTCGAGCGCCGCCCGAAAGCGCGCGCGTTTTCCAGGATTGTGCCGTAGCCAGTGCAGAAGTTTGGCGAATCCCCACTCGTGCGAGTAAACGCCGCCGCACCACTTGATGCCCTCGAACCCCAGTTCGTGCGCCTTGCGCGTAATTTCCTCGGCCTCGGCGAACGCGCGATGATCACACCACAAGTAGTACTCGTCGAGTGGCTCCAGCGCCTCGCCAACGGGAATCATGCTCGATCCCGTCGTGTCGAGCGCAATCGCGGCCACCTGCGAGCCATCGACGCCCGTCGCCTTCAGCGCGTCCTTGGTTGCCGCGACTAATGCGGCCATCTGGTCGCCGTGCGACTGCGTTGCGTAATTCGGGTCCTCTCGCTTGCGGTGCAGCGGATAGCTGGCCGATGCAGTGCCGATCGGACCCTTCTTGCTGTCAACCAAAGTCACGCGAACGCTGAGTGTGCCGAAATCGACTCCGGCGACCATGGCCATCGGGTCTTCTCCCAAGTAAACGCTTCCTGATCCGCCCATCAGACTACACCATCGCCCTGCGGCATTGCAGTGGATTGCGTCGTCCGCAACTACTTATTCGAGCCCGGCAACATCGACTTTAGCTTACCGATGAATCCTGAATTGGCCGCCGGTTGCGCGGCTGCCGGCTTGGCGGGCGTGGTGGGGGCCGAAGCCGGCGTGCTCTGCGCTCTGGGCGCCGCGGGTGACGCCCCCGCGCCCGGAGCCGCCCCGCTCAGCCCGTCATCGACGATCGCCGCGTGCGCAAGCTGCGGCAGCCGCGCCGCGTTGTCCTGGTTCTTTACCAGGATTGTGATGCGGCGGTTGGATGGGTCGTAGGGATTGTTTTTCACGCGCAGCATCTGGTCCGCGAATCCGCGCACCTGTGTCACCTGGTCCGAGCGCACGCCATCCCGTTGCAGTAGCCGCCGCGCCGCATTAGCGCGGTCTGCTGAAAGCTCCCAGTTGCTGTAATTCGCTTCGGTCGAGTACCGCGCCGCGTCCGTGTGTCCCTCGATGAGCAACTGGTTGGGAAGCGTCTTCAGCTCCGCCGCGAGCAGTGCCAGCAGTTCCTGCCCGCTCGGACTCAGCTGTGCGCTGCCGCTTTGATAAAACGTTCCGTTCTTGTCCTCGATGAGTTCGATGCGCAGACCCTCTGGAGTAATCGTGATCTCGATCTGCTTGATTAGTTTCTGCAAGTCCCTGCGCGCTGCGATCTCTTGCTCGAGTTTTTCCTTCAGTTCCTGTAGCTCCTTCTGATTCTGGTCGGTTGTCTGCGCCGTGCTCGAACCGATTCCCATTCCGGTTCCCGTCATCGTGGTGCCGAGCAGGCTGCCCGTTCCTCTGGGATCGTTGAAGTAGCCGGCCACCGCTTTCTTCACCGGATCACTCTGGCCCATCAGCCACAGCACGATGAAGAGCGACATCAGTGCGGTCACGAAGTCGGCATACGCTACCTTCCACGCGCCGCCGTGGTGGCCGCCATGACCTCCCTTCTTCTTAATTACGATGATGGGTTGCGTCTTTGCCGCCATTCAATCACTCAGCCCTTGCTCGCTTGTTCCCTTGTTCACACCGCTGTTTTCCCACTTCCTATTGGCTACTCCCCGCTCCCTGCTTTTAAGCTGCCGCCGCTTCCACCAGCGGCTCGGTCTTGTTCTTGCAGTTCTTCTCCATTTCGTCGAAGCTCGGTCGCGCGTATGCCGGAATCGCGCGCCGCCCGAGCTCAATCGCGATCATCGGCGCCGAGCCTTTCAGAAAAGCGAGCAGCAGCACGCGTAGCACATGCAGGTAGTCGTTATGCTCGTCGGCCAGCTTCTTCATGCTGGCGGCCAACGGCCCCACTACGCCGTAACAAAGCAGGATGCCGAGAAACGTTCCCACCAGCGCCGCGGCCACGTGTTTGCCAATCTCCTCCGGCGGTCCGCCCAGCGAGCCCATCGTGATCACCACGCCAAGCACCGCCGCCACGATTCCCAGGCCCGGCAGTGAATCCGCTACCGTGTTCAGCGAATCGGCCGGTTGCACCGCCGCACGATGATGTACTTCCATGTCCAGCTCCATCATTTGATCCATGTCGAACGGCTCCACGCCCCCGGTGATCGCCGTCCGTAGCGTATCGCAAACAAAATCTCTCGCATGATGATCGTTGAGAAACTCGGGATAGTTCTTGAAAATCGCGCTCTCGCTGGGCTTCTCTACGTCCATCTCCACCGCCAGCAGACCCTCTTTGCGCACCTTGTTCAGGAACTGGTACATCATCTTCAGCGTGCTCAGGTAGCGCGCTGTCGTAAACGGTGAACCTTTCATCGACGCCAGAAGCCCCGCAACAATGTCCTTCAGAATGCGCAGTGGATTTGCCACCAGCAGCGTTCCTGAAGCTGCACCGGCAATGATCAAAAGCTCGGCGGGCTGCAGCAGGACGAGAATGTGACCTTTCTCCATGAGGAAGCCCGCGATGATCGCGGCGAAGACCACGAAGATGCCTATGATGGCAAACATGTCGATTCCTCCGCCGGAGACAGGTCCGCATCGTGCGATGCCGCGACGGTTGCCCGGTTGCCTCCCGTCCGGCTGCTCGTTTCCATGGCCTCGCGCGCACGTCCGAGCAGTTGCGCCAGCGTTTCGGCGTAATTGCCGTCGGCCTGTGCGGCGCCAATACTTACGGTGAGCGACGCGCGATCGCCCCACCAGCGGAAGTCCGCGGTCCGCGCCAGGCCGGCCAATGTGTGCGCGTGCGACGCCAGCATCTCTTCGTTACGCTCGTGAGCCACGATCAAAAACTCGTCGTCGCCCCAGCGGCTCATCTCCTCGGCCGGGCGCAGCCCTTGTATCAGCGCATGCCGCACCTTTTCGAGCATCGCATTGCAGGCGCTCGCGCCGTGTGTCCTGCGCAACTCCTGCGCTTGATCCACCCCGATCCACAAAACACTCAACGGAGAACCGCCACGCGTGAAGTCGTCGAATTCCGTTTGCAGCCGTTCTTCGAATTCGTCGCGGCCCTCATCGGCTCCCAGGTCTTCGTTGCTCTCTCCGTGAGGCAGCGCGTCAAGGCTCTCCGCGGGATGAAACAACGCCGCCGCTCCAATCCGCTCTCCCAGCCCGTCGCGAAGGACCAGAGCTCGCGCGATCACCGGAACCCTGTGGCCCAGCTTGTGCCGCACCCGCACTAACACACGCCGACCCACTCCCACCATTGCCCCATCATCCGCATCTCGGGTTTTCTCCAACAGAAGTGTTTCCATGCCCTCGGGCAGCGTCCGTGCCACTACGTCGATCGCAGCGTACCCAGTGATGCCCTGCGCCGCCTGGTTCCACAACATCACTTCTCCCTCCGCACCCACCAGAGCCACGCCCTCGGGAACGGTATCGAATGCGGCTTCGAGCAACTCGTTGCGGTCGGTCATCGAAGCTCATCTCCGGCACTGGTTCTTTCTTCGCCTTTTGGACCAGATCACATGGCCGCCCGGCATTGGTCGCGCACTCATCCCTCGCGCACTCCACTCAGCAGGTCGGCTATAGCTTCTTAAATCGGCGCAATTCCGCCCAACTTCACACAGCGATTCCGCATTAAGGTAATTCCAATGGGAAAGAATTGCGCTCGGTGCCACAACACCAACGTCAGGCCAGGACGGCCCTCATGCGCTTGTTCGGTGAGACTTTATTCAGTTACTGGCTCTCGTAGCTCCGCACCCACTCCAGAATCGACCGAACCCCGATACCGCTGGGACCTTTGGCGATGAACGGCCGCGAATCCTCCACCCACGCCGTGCCCGCGATATCGAGATGAATCCACGGCGTGTCCTCGGCAAAGACGTGCAGGAACTCCGCGGCGATATTTGCACCGCCCCAGCGTCCGCCCGTGTTCTTGATGTCGCCGATGTCCGATTTGATCAAGTCCGCGTACGCGTCACCCAGCGGCAATCGCCAGAACTTTTCTCCTGAAATCCGAAGCGCGGAGTCAAATTTGCCATACGCCGCATCGTCATTCGAGAAGGCGCCGGCCGTGATCTTGCCCAGCGCAACCGAAATGGCGCCAGTCAGCGTCGCGGCGTCGATCAGGTGCGTCGCGCCGAGTAGCCGCGCATAGGTCAGTCCGTCTGCCAGTACCAGCCTCCCTTCGGCGTCGGTGTTGATAATCTCAATGGTCTTGCCCGACATCGCGGTCTGCACGTCACCCGGCTTTTGCGCCGTGCCCGAAGGCATGTTCTCCGCCGCGCAAATTATGGCGACCACCCGCACCTTGGGCTTCAAGAGCGCAATGGCGCGCATCGCGCCGATCATTGCCGCTCCGCCGGCCATGTCGTACTTCATCTTCTCCATGTTGTCTGCGGGCTTGATCGAAATGCCGCCGGTATCGAACGTGATGCCTTTTCCCACCAGACCAAGCACAGGCCCGCCCGTCACTCCCTCGGGCTCATACCGCAGAACGATCAGCGCCGGCGGCTCCGCCGAACCCTGCGATACGCTCCAGAACGCTCCCATCTTCAACTCGTGCAGCTTCTCCGTGGAGTGCACTTCCCACCCCAGGCCAACCTCCTGCGCCATCAGTGCGGCTCGCTGCCCAAGGATCGTCGGCGTCAGCTTGTTCCCCGGCTCGTTCACCAGCGATCGCGCAAAGTTCTGACTCTCGCCTACGACCACTCCCTCCGCAAACGCAGCCTCCATTGCCGTTCGCTCGGCATCGCCCGCAACCGCAAGCGTGAAGGATTGAATGCTTTGGTCCTTGCGATCGCTGCGGTAAGTGTCTGCGTCGAAGTCGCCCACAAACGCGCCCTCCACCGCGGCCCTCACCATGGCTGCGCCGCGCAGATTTTCGGAAGAGGGCAGCGCCAGCACCACCTCCCGAATCCCGCGCGGTTTCGCAAACCGCACGGCGGTTCCCGCGGCATCGCGCACCGAATGGACCGAGGCTTTCGCCAGCTTGCCCAGCCCGACAATCAGCAGCCGTTTCGCGGCCAATCCCGCCGGCGCGTGCAGCAGCAGGGTTTCATTGGCGCCACCTTTGTATTCGCCGGTGGCAAGCACGCTCGCCACCGCAGCCTGAACCGCAGTGTCCGATGCGAGCAGTGTGGGCCTCGGTTTGGCATCCGGGCCCTTTTCGGTTTGAGTGTCGGCGGCCAGAACGGCCAACAACTCGGTTGCGATCCCAGCGATCGAAGCATATGAGAATTCGGCACGCATATTGCCCATTCTTCACGGATCGCTCGGCATATGGCAAATCGGAGTATGGGGGTACGGATCCCCTCGCTCATGCCACTTCTTCAACCTGGGGATCGCGTGAAAACTCCGATCTCACGACGAGCTAACGCCAATTGCTACTGTCCATTAGCGGTTTCACCGCCCGCCGCGATGCTTGTTCACCTTAATCGCCGCCCTCGCCTCGCGGTCCGCTTCCCGTCGCCGCTCCGTCTCCCGCTTATCCCAATCCTGCTTACCTTTGGCCACCGCCAGCTCGCACTTCACCCGCCCATTGCGGAAATACAGCCGCGTCGGAATGAGCGTATGGCCCTTGATCTGCGTCTTGGAGAGTAGCTTGCGGACTTCTTCGCGGTGCAGCAGCA
>CAYYKV010000046.1:0-18134 GCA_964468605.1 uncultured Occallatibacter sp.
AACGTGCGCAAGGCCTACAACCTGACCGCGCAGATTGCGATGATCGTGGCGATTTACGACAGGCTGCGCAAGGGCAAGGAAATTGTTCCACCTGACCGCTCGCTTTCGCACGCAGGAAATTTTCTGTGGATGCTGAACGGGGAAAAGCCTTCAGAGACGGCCACTCGAACTTTGGATATCGCTCTTATTCTTCATGCCGACCACGAACTGAACGCCTCCACCTTCGCCGCCCGCGTCATCGCCGCAACACTCTCCGACATCCATTCCGCAATTACCGGCGCCATTGGCGCTTTGAAGGGCCCGTTGCACGGCGGCGCCAACGAGGGCGTGATGCGGCTGCTGCTGACGATTGACAAGCAAGGCGCCGATCCCGTGGAGTACGTGAAGAACATGCTCGCGGCCAAGCAAAAGATCTCCGGCTTCGGGCATCGCGTGTACAAAACGGAAGACCCGCGGGCCACACACCTGCGCAAGATGAGCGAGCAACTGGGCAAGGATGCGGGCCAGCCCAAGTGGTTTGAAATGTCGCGGGCCATCGAGCTTTACATCAATCAGGATAAGAAGCTGAACGCCAACGTGGATTTCTATTCGGCTTCGACCTACGCCACGCTGGGCATCGATATCGATCTCTATACGCCGATCTTCGCGTTGAGCCGCATCTCCGGCTGGGCCGCGCACGTGATCGAGCAGCTCGACGACAACCGGCTGATCCGTCCGCGCGCCGAATACATCGGGCCGGTGTATCCCTCGCCGTGGATTCCGGTGGAAGAGCGGCTGTAAGCCGCATCTCGCCTTCAACTTTCTCTGCTGGAACCGACTCCTTTACGCTTTCTTTGTGGATGGAGAGCAAGAATAGGACATCGCATGGCGAAAGTCCATTCATGAAGGGCCACGATTGTCGTCGTACGAAGAAGGGTGGGGACTTGAGGTCCTACGTGAAAATCGCGCCAACCGCCGGAGGTTGATTCCAGTGAAACCAGAACCGATGCAGGCTCCGCAACTGAACGTCAGGCAAAACGCGCTTTTTTCCGGAATTGCAGGTCCGCTGCGGGTCGCCCTTGCCGCCGCCGTTCTAGCTCTCGCCGTCACACCTTCCTTTGGTCAACAGATGGATCCCGTGCGCGGGCCGCTGGAATTGCACGCGCCGGGACCGTTTTTCGAGGGCTCGAAAGGCGGGGGCACGTACGGGTACTCCATCAAGTCCAATTTCGGACGGATCAAGTCGTGGACCTACGCCGATGGAGAGACGCTGAAGGGAAAGTGCGACTGGATTACTGCGTCTTCAGCGAATGCGTCGACAGATGCATCGGCGGATGCATCGGGGCCTGCAACCACGGACAGCAATTCACCCCAGCAGAACCTGGCCGCTGCGTGGGATCTGGTTAATGGGCCGGGATACTACGCTTCCCATGTCGCGGGCAACAAGATCCTCCACGGAACCTTTACCGGAGATAAGGGAACCGTCCTTCAGGTTGAGTCGTTGGACAACTACGTTGCAGTCGGCGTGGACAATCGAGGCAATCTTTACAAGATTGTCTGGTAGAGGTGTCGTTCCCGGGCATCACGCAGGGTCTCTCAACGAATGCATCAGCCAATCGATGGCGGCCTTCTCGTCCTCGATTTCAATCCGCAGCGGCACAGTCTGAATCGGAAGCGGAGCGGCAAGCGCGCCGAGGCGGACGCGATCTTTTTCGGTGGTCAGGAGCGATGCAGCTCCGGCGGCTCTGGCCCCAGATGCGAGGCGGGCGAGATCGGACGCGGTGTAATTGTGGTGGTCGGCGAAGGCGGTCCGCGCGGCGAGCTTCACGCCTGCGGATTCGAGGCCCAGAAAGAACTGATCGGGCCGCGCGATGCCGCAAAAAGCTAAGACTGGGCCGTCGACGTGCGGGACTTCCATGCAGCGGCGCACGCGCCAGATCTGGGTCTTCCAGCCGCGCGCTTTGATTTCGGCTTCAACTTCGGGCTCGTCTGCCGGCACCGCAATGACTTGCGCCCGCGCCGCTGCATGCAATGCCTCGCGCAGATTTCCTGCGGGAAGAAGATGGTCGTTCAAGTCGCGGCGACTAAGGAGCAGAATATCGACGTCGCGAGCAAGCTGGCGATGCTGAAAGCCGTCGTCGAGGAGATGCACGCCCGTAGATGACGAGTCGGAGGCCTCCGACTCGGCAAGCGTCCCGGCTTGGTATCGCTCGGCGGCGACGAAGACGGGGACCCGGGCTTCGCGCGCGATGACGAGCGGCTCGTCGCCGAATTCTTGTGCTGTCCCGCCGGGGTCAACCAAAAGCGGAAGCGCGGAACGCCGGCCGTAGCCGCGGGAAAGGACATCGACGTGCAGCCGCCGCGCGGTGAGCGCTTTGGCCAGCGTGATCGTGAGCGGAGTCTTCCCTGCCCCGCCCGTGGAGAGGTTGCCGATGCTGATGACCGGCCAGCGAAGGCGGCGAATCGGCTTCAGGCCTGAGCGCAATTGCAGCTCGCGGAGTGCGAGGCCGAGCCGGTAGACAAGCACCAGCGGCCAAAGCAGTGGACGGGCGGCAGGAGTGGAGTTCACGAAGCACGCTCCGCGCTGGAGGTCGAGTCGAGCAACTCGCGAATGGCCGTAACACATCGATCGGTAGCGCCGGCCTGGCGGTCGAATACTTCCCTGGCGCGCGCGCCCATCGCTTCGGCGGCGGCGCGGTCGCGAAGAAGCTCAATGAGTGTCGCGGCCAAATCTTCCATCGAAGCGATGCGCAGCGCGTCGTTGGCGCGCAGGCTTTCGACAATCGCGACGAAATTGGCGTAGTGCGGACCCATCACGATGGGAACGGCAAACTGGGCCGGCTCGAGTGGGTTGTGGCCGCCCGCGGGAACGAGGCTGCCACCGACAAATGCAACTGCGGCCAGCGAATAAACAGAAGCCAGCTCTCCGATGGTGTCGAGCAGGACGACCATGCCGGGACGAAGCGAGCCGGTCGACGCAAGCGGAACATCGGATGGCTCCAAGGGCCAATCGGAGCGCTTGCACCACGCGACGCCGGATTTCTCGATGAGCGCCGCGACTGCGCTGAAGCGCTCAGGATGGCGCGGTGCGAGGACGAGAACAAGTCGTGGGTCGGCCACAAGAAGGCGTGGCCAAGATTCAAGGAGCGCGGATTCCTCGCCCTCGAGCGTGCTGCCGGCTACGACGATTCGCAGACCGGCTGCCTTCGACCTCAACAAGCGCGTGGCCTCCGCTTCCTGCACGGCGCGCACGTCGAACTTGAGATTTCCGGTGACGGAGACGCGGTCGGATCGGCAGCCGAGAGCGAGCAGGCGGTCGGCGTCGATCTGGCTTTGAGCAAGTACGCGGCTAAGACGCGAGAGCAGCGGCCGCCACAAGCGGCGCAGCCTTTGATAGCGCGGCCAGGAGCGGTCGGAGATGCGGGCGTTGACCACGACGACGGGAATGCCGCGGCGAAAGCAGCCGTGAAGAAGGTTCGGCCAGAACTCGGTTTCCGCCAGCACGAGCATGCGCGGCTGGAGGGCGTTGAAATAGGCGCGGACGGCCCAGGGCAGGTCGAGCGGGCAATAGAAAACGCGATTCGATTCAAAGCGCTCGCTGGCAAGCGCCCGACCGGTGCGCGTTGTGGTGGAGACGACGATCGAGGCGCCGGGCAGCGCGGATTCAAGCGTTCTGACCAGGCGCGTGACGGCGAGAACTTCGCCGACAGAGACTGCGTGAAGCCAGATGAGCGGGCGTTCGCCAGCCGCCGGAGAAATAGAGATGAGCCTTCGCGGAACACGGCCCAGACGCTCCAAGAGCCCTTCGCGGTACTTGTGCGCGGTGGCCATGCGCCACAGCCACCAGGGTGCGCCGGCAACGAATGCCACGAACAAGGCAAGGTTATAGAAAAAAAGAATCATCCGTAGACGAACCAGTCTTCCGCAGGTCTAATCGTAGAGCGTCTGATCCTGGAATGATACAGTTGACCGCGATGAAAACTTTGCGGGGAATCACGTTGCTATTGCTTTGGTTCGCCTTGCCTCTGACGGCGAGCGACCGCACGCCGCCGCCAGTGCAGCCGGCAACTTCATTCCCGGCTGTTGAAGTGCACCCCGATGAGCACGTGGCCATCGCCGCCGAGCCCTACGATACAAGAGAAAAAGAGTCCATCTTCCGCGTCGACTACCTGGGCCACGACGTCATGCCGATTCGCCTCATCGTGACCAACCAGGGCGACCGGCCCATTTCACTTGTCGATGCGCGGATTCTCTTTGAGACGGCGGACGGCGACCGGATTCGCGCCGCCGAGCCGGACGATGTGGAGCGGATGATGACGCAAAAGGAGCGGCAGGGGTCGAAGATTCCTCTGCCAGCCCCGCTGCCGCCGCTTCATGTGAAGCCAAAGGGCAGCATCAAGGAGATCGAGGACGACTTTAATACCTTTGAATACTCGGCCCTCGCAGTGGAACCACATACAACGCGCGCCGGCTTCCTGTTTTACGACGTTTCAGGGCTGAGGAACCCGCTGGCAGGCGCGAAGCTCTATCTGCACGATCTGCGCGACGCGGACGGCAAAGAGCTCTTCTATTTTGAGATTCCCTTCAATAAATATCTGCAGTCCAAGTCGAGCCAGATGAACTGACGTGCGGCGAGGGCGCAGAGAGCCGGCGCTATTCGAAGTAGGTGGCCGTCGTGGTGTCGGTCTCCCAGATTGTGCAGTCTTTCACCCGCACGCGTCCCGCTGTCATTCCGGCGAGCTGGCGATTCGTTTCATCGTAGAAATACCTGGCGATGTTTTCGGCAGAGGGATTGAGCGTCGTGAACGGCTCCAGGTCGTTGAGCATCTGGTGGTCGAGGCGGTCGATAACCGGGCGGAGCACCTGCTTGAGCAGCTTGAAGTCGAGCAGCAGACCGGCCTCGTCGAGCGTGGCGCCAGCCAGCGTCACTTGGACCTTGTAGTTGTGGCCATGCGGATTCTCGCACTTGCCCTTGTAGTTGCGGAGATAGTGGCCGGAGGAGAAATCCGCCTCGACGGTAACTTCGTACATTTGCGCCTGCTCGATCCTGCGCGGGAAACGCCCCGCGCTCTCTCATTCTAATTTGGAGGGCCCGATCAGGGCTTGCGATTGCCGCGCCGGTGGTTTCGCGCTGCGCGGCGCGCTTCCTCGCTGCGGCGGTCGACTTGTTCAAAGAGATTGCTGAGCACTCCGATGAGAGCCGAAGCGAGCGCAGCGAGCAGCAGCATCAGCGCCATCGTGCGCCAGAGCGAGCCGTTCGCGGGCAGGCCGGGCTGAAAGCTCGATGGCACCAGCGTCATGGCGCCGGAGATGAGGGCGAAGAACCCAAGCGTGGCGGCGAGAATGTAGAAGTTGCGGGACATGCGCGGTTTGGCGTGAGACTCGATCGGCGCGAGATTGGCTCGGCCTGAAGCGATTCTACGGCGGTCAGGTTCAAGCAGAAATATCGGCCGAGTTGACCAGGGAGACGCCCGCGACGCCGAATTCGGCCTCAATTGCGGCCACCGACCCGTTGAGATCGATGGCGCGGCAGGCATCGCGCAGCACAAACGCAGGCAAGCCCAACCGCCGCGCATCGAGCGCCGAATACCCGACGCAATAGTCGTAGGCGAGGCCGGCGAGAAACACACGCCTTAGCCCGCGCTCCTTCAGATATCCCGCCAAACCCGTCGGCGTCGTCCGGTCGTTTTCAAAGAAAGCGGAATACGAATCGATCCGCGGACGGAAGCCCTTGCGCAGGATCAGCTCGGCCTTCGTGAGCCGGAGCGCGGGATGGAACTCCGCGCCGCGCGTGCCCTGAACGCAATGCGATGGCCAGAGAGTTTGCGTTCCGAAATCAAGCTCAATCGAATCGTAAGGCTGCTTGCCGGGATGGGACGCGGCGAAGGAAAAATGATTGGAAGGGTGCCAGTCCTGCGTGAGGATGATGTGCTCAAAGTGCGGCGCGACGCGATGAATGGGCGCGATTACTTCGTCGCCCAAGGGAACGGCAAGCGCGCCGCCCGGGCAAAAATCATTCTGCACGTCGATGACGAGCAGAACATCGTGCTCATCGATTCGCATCGGAAATCCCTCAGTGGCTCAACCCAAACGATGCGGCCCATTATTTGCGCGGGACAAGCGTATATTTTTCCGCGATCGCCGCCATCACCGATTCCGTTACCGATTTCACCAGCTCTCCGGTATCCAGGCCGCCAGCGCCATCCGGGCCGGCGGCGATGTCGAGAGCAGAAGCGCTGGCCTTCCCATTACCCGCGCCGCGCTCGGTTGGCTGCAGCGCGATCGGGCTTTGGGCCTCAAGATTGGCCTGATTCACGGGCGGCATATCTGAGGGAAATTCCGCCAGGCCAAGTTTCTTTCTCAAGGCGCGCAGGTCGGCGCCGCGCTCCTCGGAGATGCGCAGGATGGGAGCGCCCAACTGCGCGGCCAGCATCAGCGTCCAGCAATAGGTATCGAGCACCTCGGCGCACCACTCGGCGTGCGTCACCGTATCTGCCCAGCACACGATGCCGTGATTGGCCAGGAGCATGGTGTTGTGATTCTTTACGTAGGGCAGAACCGTTTCGGCAAATGCCTTGGTGCCCGGCGTTTCATAGGGCGCAACCGCGACGTTGCCCACAATCACCTCAAACTCGGGAATGATCAGGCTGGGTGGCAGGCACCCGGTAATCGCGTAGGCCGTGGCGTGGGGCGGATGGCAATGCAAAACCGACTTCGCACGCGGCACGGCTTTGTAGATCTCGAGGTGCAGCAGCAGCTCACTCGAGCGCGGCTTGCTTCCCGCCAACTGGTTTCCGTCGAGATCGACGAGGCTAATATCCTGGGGAGTCAGATCGTATTTGCTCACCAGCGTAGGAGTGCAGAGGACCGAGTTCGGTCCGATGCGGTAGGAGATGTTGCCGCCGTTGCCATCGACATACTGGCGCATCCACAGCTTACGGCCGGCGGCGCAGATTTCCTTTTTGATTTCCCGGGCTTCAGGGGAAGAAAAGATCGCGTGCTCAGTCTTGCGCGTGGCGGCCGGCTTGCGGCTGGCCCGGACGGCTGTTTCGATCCGTTTCTTCTTTCCGCTGGTCACTTTCTCACGCTTCACTTCTGCACCTCTGATCTCCACACTTCATTTTATGGTCCGACACGGGAGGTGTCGAAGAACGGCGTATGACGGCAGTAGTTCAACTTGAAGGAACTTTCCCTCAGGGGCTAAAGCCCATATCCAACTCTCTTGGCATCTGTACGGGCTGAAGCCCGTACGTTTCAAGGAGAGCTATACACCGTGAGGCGGGCGGCGGAGGGCGTGTAAGGCATGTAAGACGCGCTGGTTGGCGCTGTAAGACAATGTAAGACGCAGAACGGGGGTCAGAAGAACAGGGGTCAGGGGTCAGAAAGAAAGCCTTCAGCTGTCGGTTTGGCCTGGGGGCCTGCAGCTGATTTGCTGAAAACTGATCTTTGATCGCGGGGGTACCACCCTCCCCCCGTTTCTTGGGGTTAAGAGGTTTATTTTCAAGCGTTTGCACCCTCGATCATTCCCGCTAGACCTCTGATTCAAAAGGGCTTACTCGGAAGTATGTACTTTACGCAATATGAGTGCCCAAGACTCACATTTCATTAGATTTCCACAGGTTGCAGCCCATTCGAGTTGACGGCTCCCGAAAAACCTTCCATGATGTTATCAGCCGAACATCATAAGGAGGTTTGCAATGGCACAGAGTACGGAAGCAGCAACATCAATTCCTCAAACCAACCCCCAACAACTACCGAAGAAGGCCACAGTAATCGCCCCGCGCCCGAT
This sequence comes from uncultured Occallatibacter sp., assembly GCA_964468605.1. Taxonomy (GTDB): domain Bacteria; phylum Acidobacteriota; class Terriglobia; order Terriglobales; family Acidobacteriaceae; genus Telmatobacter. The sequence goes on from CAYYKV010000046.1 coordinate 7,769, forward strand.
CACGGCAGTCGCCAAGCCTGAAAGCTCCAAACACAAGCCAGATTCGCAGCGCACCACGAAATCTGCCGCATCCCGACCGACAAAATTCCTGCCGAGCGAGAGGATCACTTTCACGCGACAGTTGGATATTCTGCGCGGTTGGGCGGCAGCGAGCGGGCCGCTTCGCAAGGCCGTTACGAATGTAGAGGTCGGAAAGATCGTCGATATGCAGCCGTCAACGGTCTCGATGAACAACGCCTTTTACGCGAGTGTCGGACTCCTGTCTAAATCGGAAGGCGGATACGCACCCGCTGAAGACGTGATGGCCTTCTTGCGGGCCTACGATTGGAATAAAGAGACCGCCGCGCAGAAATTAGCGCCGGTGCTGTCGAAGGCGTGGTTCTATCAAGCCCTAGCTTCAAAGCTCGAATTCGGGGCGCGCACTGAGGCAGACTGCCTGCAAGACCTTGGCGATGCTGCTAACGCTGGACAGGATTACAAGAACAATCTCAAGATGCTCTTGGAATATCTCCTTGCAGTTGGCCTGGTTCAGCGGGATGGCAGCCTTATCAAGAAGGGAAGCGTAGGCATGACCACATCTTCCTCATCGTCGGCACCTGCGGACGACCCCTCACCAACCACCACAAAACCTGAGAGCGGAGGGACGTTGCCGGATTCCACAAAGTCAATTCCTAGCCTGTTTGGTACCACAGAAGGACAGGTTCAATTCAACATCGCCGTCAAAGTGAATATGGGCGAATTCGCAACGTGGCAAGCAGACAGGATTGCTTCATTTTTCAGTGGAATTGCGCAAGTGTTGGCGGCGAAGGCTAAGGTTGAGCAATCTGAGTAGGTCTAAGGTGCAGGATCGGGCGAGGTTTTTGCCGAACATCTCCCGATCCTGCTTGGGCGTGAATGGGGATAGGTTGGTCCGGCGCACACCCTAACCAAGTCGTTCGCCGAGGGTTCAATTCCCTCTATCTCCACCGAAGCGGGCGTGGCGAAATTGGCAGCCGCAGCCGATCTGGGACCGGCTGACGGAAAATTCCGTCGTGGGGGTTCAATTCCCCCCGCCCGCACCACACGCTTCAGAGTCCAGTTTCATAGGGGTTTGCACACTCGTCAAACCTGAGTTAAGTATTTCTTCTGCAACTGTCTGTCAGTGGACGCCCCTCTTGTACTGCAAAGGCTGCATGATTACTGCAATTTTATACTTGACACAAGGCTTGCGTTAGGTATAAAGTTGTCTTTATGAAGAAGGATCGCCACAATTTATCGAAATCGAAGCTAATCGCCGACATTCCAGAAGCGTGTGCCGATGAGCTGGCCGCTGTCGAGTTCTTTGAAAAGCAACGCTGGGGCAACGCTCCCGCTTGCGTCAAGTGCGGCAGTGTCGAAGTCTACAAAATGACTGATGCTAAAACGGGAGAGCGCAATAGCCGCTACCTTTGGCGCTGCCGGGATTGCAAAGAACAGTACACCGTCCGCATTGGCACGGTCTACGAAGAGTCCCGCATCCCGCTCAAGCATTGGGCCTATGCCTTCTGGCGCGCCTGCTCATCAAAGAAAGGCGTCTCCGCTCTGGAGATTCAAAGAACGTGCCAGATCAGCTACAAATCGGCGCTGTTCCTGATGAACAGAATTCGCTTTGCGATGGCTCCGGATTATCCGCCGTTCCCGCCATTGAACGGAACAGTCGAGGTCGATGAGACATTTGTTGGAGGGAAGCCGCGCTATAGGTCAATTGACAATCGGCGCGGCCACACGGCAAAAACCATCGTGTTTGCTGCCGTCGAGAGGGGCGGAAACATTACCCGCAAAATCATTCCGAACGTGACCGGAAAAACACTCAAGAAGGAAATTCAGAAAGTGGTCGATCCCCGCGCCACGATCATGACGGATGACTATATCGCGTACAAGGGACTGGCTCTCCCATTTGAGGGCGGGCACCATCGTATCCGTCATTCACTCCGTCAGTACGTTAAAGGCAACGTCCACACCAACACTGTCGAGAGCAGCCATGCCCTTGTGAAGCGCGGCATCGTGGGGATCTACCACAACGTGAGCCGTGAGTATCTTCATCGGTATCTTTGGCAGTATGATTTTCTTTGGAACAACCGGAAGCTGAACGATGGAGAGCGGACAATTGCAGCCATCAAACAGGCAGAGAACAGGCGTCTAACCTACAAGGGATCGCCATACCATGCGTAAGACCGCAAAGAAAAAGAAACCCGCCAAGACAGGCCCAAAGCCAGACACCCTAAAGATCGAGGGCAACTGGAAAAACGCTGTGAAGAAATCCCTATCCAAGAAGAAACCCACAGAAGGCTGGCCAAAGACTTGAGCAGTTTGCAAGTATACTGATTCCCCCGTTTCAAGGAGGATCACTATGCGACTGTATTCTTGCACTGCCCCTCTTCTCGTCTTTACAGCGATCTATTCCTGCGCTCAAAATGGACCTCTAACACAGAAACAAGCGTGCGCGAATTTCAGCAACGCAGTTGTCGCGATCAAAGCTGGACCAGGGCCTACCTATAACTTAGGCAGCGGCTTTATAGTTTCTGCCGATGGCTACATTCTTACAGCTATGCATGTAGTGAGGAATGGCTCCGCTGGCTATTTCTCTCCCATTGAAATTGATTTTTCTGACGGCTCCACAAAAGAGGCACAACCTATCACGCAAATTAGCGGCGACTCTGTAGCGAGAGATTATGCCTTGCTTAAGATCGATCCTGCTGGCGGATCGTTACCGTTTTTGAAACTAGGATCATTTAGTGACGTGATTGTTGGCGGAGACGCGACATTCATCGGATTTCCGTTTAGCGCCGCGTCCGAAGGAAGAATATTTTCTCAGAAGCTTTGCCTTTCTGGAATATTTGCGAGCGCAGATACGGAAACAATTTCTTTTCAGGGGACTCAGCGCACAGCTTTGGGAGATATTCGGTAGTGGGTCAGTTTCATTTTCCACATCCCAATAACCCTCCAAATTGGAACCTTACGTGCTTGAAAGGGGGACGAGTATGATTCTGCAAGAGCCGGTTACGCCTGTTCGCCGTCGCCAGAATGTGCAACGGATCGAAAAGAGGAAACAGCCCGTGACGATAGGTATTGGATTCCTGTGCGCTGATGGACTCATCATCGGGGCCGATTCTGAGGTATCAGCAGATACCGACAAGCGCCAAGAGTCGAAGATTTTCACGATGAACGAGAACGGTTCCTCCCCTGGGCCAACCGTGGTTTTTGCTGGTTCTGGGTGGCTAGACTACGTGAAAATGGCAGTCGAGAAGATCAAGAAGCAGGCAATCTTTGCAACCACGGGATATGAGATTGAAGAGGTCGTAGAGCAAACGGTACTTGAGGTCTACCGGAAGCACATCAGATTCTATTCTGGCGATGACAAGCCGTTTTTCAACCTTCTAACGGGGATCAAGGACGGAGACCGGCTGCAACTCCTGCTAACTTCTTCCACGTCCATACGGCAGGTCTACGAACCGGTGTGTATTGGGGTTGGAGAGACGCTGGCAAACTACCTGATACGCAGACTGACGCCACAGAGGGAGACCACTGAAAAGGCCGCACACTTGGCAGTCCAAATTTTGGAACAGGTAAAGGCCAATGTTCCGGGCTGCGGAGGGATGTTTAGTGAGGTAGTGATGCTGCCCAAGCATGGACCCGTATCAAGAATTTCTCCGTCGAATATGTTGGATATTGAGGATCGTGGAAGGGGATTCATGCGGCTCATCAAGCCGCTATTGCTTTCCTTTTCAGACGCGAACACAGCGGAAGATGAATTTGAAGGAGAGCTTGCCGTTTTTACGGAAGAATGCCGGAAAGCCAGACAAGAGAGCCAGAGGCGGATAAGGCGCAGCAACTAGGCCGTCTTATCCAGCACCCGGCGCAGGAGTTCCCGGTCGATCATGTACGGCTTTACGGTTGGCTTGGGGATTAGTGCAACCAAATCGTCCACGCTCCAGACGTGATCCGCAAGGCCCGCTTCCATGGCTGGCGTGACGCGAAGCGTCTGATGGATTCGGCAGAAGTTGTAGTGCATATAATGCAACGCAACCGCGTGGATGTGATTCTCAATTTTCTTCGAGAAGCCATTGGTGAGCCGAGTAAACCGCCGCATAGACATTCGCATCGTTAGATTCTGCCTCTCCGCGAAAGACGTGCTCACATGGGCCGGATCGGGATCGCCAAGGATGGTTTTCATATCGGAGCCAATGCACTTGGCTGGTGAATAGCGGCGCTGCTCTTCATCGGTAGGGGCACCGTAAATCTTATGGAGCATCGCGTAGTCGATGTCCCCTCCAAACGCCCCTTCTACGGCTTCCAGATAAGCTCTGTGTGCATCTGTGGTTAACTGGACGCGATTGCGTATGCGGCTGGAGCAATCTTCCATGAAGTCTCTCGCCCACCAACCATCCCGGCCCCCAACGAGATAGGAAACGACGAGTTTGGTATCGGCGTCGATGCCCACCCAAGTCCATACGTCGCCCCATCCTTCGGACTTCTGCTCAGGAGTGGCATTTTTCCGCTTGCATCCAATGAAACACCAAATCTCATCGGCTTGCAGACGCCGTACCTTGAGGTCTCGCACGTGCTTATCGTGGTATTTGGCGCAGGCCGTACCAATATCAGCGAGGAGCTTAACGACTGTGTTCTTGGCCGCTCCGGTCATTCTGCAAGTCGCCCGAATGCTGCAACCTTCAATGAGGCAGCGGACGATTTGAGCGCGGGTTTGGGAGTCAAGGCAACGCATACTGACTAATATGCGATTGCCGCTTTAGCATGTCAAGGGGGCGGCGGTTAAAGGCCGCGTATATAGTGGATTGGTAATCCACGGGGAGGGATTTGCTATGACCGATCTTGAGAATCGAGAGATACTACGGACAGCTCTTGATCTATTGAAGAATCAAATGCTGTACGTTCGCAATCTTCACGATGCTTTCGGAGCGCTTGAAGACGCTGTAGCGCGGGTTGATCCGCAGGTGAAAAAGTACGTTCAAGAAGAAATGAAGGTGATCCGATTAAATCCCGTGCAGCAAGAGCACATTGACGCGCTCGACGCGCTGCTTCAACGATTGGCGTAGACATGCCTTCTCCAGTGCGGTAATATCCGCCTAGAGATTCCAGTCTCACAGTAATCGGCCCCGCCCTGGCAGGCGGGGTTTCTACTTTTTGGTTATGGTAGCACTCGCGGTTTTAATTGTCTCTTCCCAAGAAACAATTGCATTTCGGGTGGCGTTATTGTCAAACACCATGTGGTAGCTCTTCCCCCTCCGCCCACAGCGAGGGCATTCGTACCAGACTTGCCAATTAGTGTCATGTTTCCATTCTGGAGCGCATTGGCATGTGTAGCAATTAGCCATACGCTTTTCACGACGCTTGTCACCCCACAAAGCCACGTTAATTTGAATCCACTCCCAAGCGTGCCACCCCGCCCACATGCTGAACGCGAAGACTCCTGCGAGGATGAGCACCGCACAAATCATCCACACTGATTGATTGCAGTCGGGGCAACCGTTAGGAAAGAAATAGGCAAATAATGCGACCAATGGAACGAGAATGACAATCCCTATAATTAAGGAAATGATGATTTTTGGAATATCCCTGACGTAGACGAATCCGATCATCTTTTTCCCTTCTTTGACCACCTTGCCTTTGCCGCCTTCGCAGCGGCTTTACGTCTCTGTGCTGGTGTCATGGTGACGAGACGGCGTTTGCCGCCGATCTGACCGCCTTTGCGTCCCATAGCTGACATGTAAGCCGAAATGCTCGCGGGAGCCGGAAGGCTGGGCAAAGCCGCAGAAGAGGGAGAAGTTTCAGACGCCTCAGAAGTCGAGGTATCGACGATCCACTTGGCAAGCTGGTTAGGATCGCGCGGTCTCTTGCCCTTTCCCACTGTCATGCAACAATCATCCCACAGTCAGAAAAGCCGCAGCGAATCTGTGCAAATCCAAACTGACCCACTACCAGATATTCCCATTGATGGTCAAGTCCAAGTTGATGTGGTTTACTTCCAAGGCCCATCCATAAAGGGAGTTTCCGGCTCTCCCATAATCTCCCGCGAGAATGGTAAAGTTGTCGGGATTGTTTCGGCCAAATTGAGCGGCATCGGTCAGGCCTTGGAGGCGACAAGGGAACAGATCAAGGCCGCGCAGGGAAGCGGAGGGTATGTCAGAATTATGGGCGTGAATCCTTTGGAGTCTACAGGATTGATTATTAACGTCCTTGATGATCAGCTTGCGAACGGACTGGGCGTGGCAGTCGGAATTAATGATGCCGCTGAGGAAGTAGAACAGGCTAAAAAGCATCCAAAGTAGGGCCAATCTTCTAGCTTTCATTGTGTGCCCCTTGCGTAAAGTACATACTTCCGGGCTTACTCCGCAAAGTCGTCCAGGATCAGGGGTTACGGCCTATTCTTTCGGGTTTTGCACTGCTTCTGGTGCGTAAGACAGAGAAAAACTTCTCCTTTGAATCGGTAAGAACTTCTCTTGCGACAGAGAGAAACCTCTCCCAGAAAAAGGATTGGCGGCTCGAAGGTTGGCGTAATCCCCTTCCATCGCCCCAGCGACGCAGACCTGTCGCCCCCCGCTTCGCGACCCCGAAGCCGGCACCCCTCGGAACCGCCCGCCCGTCTGTTTCTACCCGACTAGAACCTAGTCTAGCGAAACGGCAGAAATAACCGGCAAACTTGGCAAGAATATATTTCGTTTGGAATGAGTGGGTTGGGGAGGGGTGAGGGGCGCTGCGGGGTTGACAGCGTCTGGGGTGAACCGCCTGGGAGAGGCAGTTTCTATTTTGATAGGTTGCCGTTGACTGATGATTGCTGTTCATTTGTCGGCTCGATGGCAGATTGCGCTGCAGCTGGCGAGATTCCGGTCGATCCCAAGATCGTGGTCCGACTCCATCGTGGTGACGAAGCTCTCCGGCTCGACGGCCAGCAGATTATCCTCGCGCATCAGCTGCAGGACGCGCTTGTGGTTGACGGCCATGCCGCGGTCACGGAGTTCGACCGCGACGCGCCGGTAGCCGTAACGGCGGCGATGCTCGAGGACGATCTCGTGGATAGCGTTGCGCACTTCCATGTCTTCTGCGCCAGGATGGCGTTGCTGGAGAAAACGGTTGAATCCGGCGCGGGTTTGTTCTGCTGTCTGGTTCGGCGCGGGAGGGATCTGCCGTAGAATCCATTTGGAGCCCAAATGCCTGTGAAAGCACTCTATCCCGGGACGTTTGACCCGCCGACGAACGGCCATGTGGACCTGATTCAGCGCGGTTCGAAGCTGTTTGACCACCTGACGGTGGCGATCCTCGTCAATCCGGTCAAGAATCCGCTGTTCACCCTGGAAGAGCGCGTGGAGATGCTCGAAGAGGTGACGGGTGCGCTGGGCAACGTTTCAGTGGCGACGTTCGACGGGCTAATGGTGGAGTTCGCGCGAAAGGTGGGGGCTTCAGCGGTGCTGCGCGGGATTCGCGCCATCTCCGATTACGAGCATGAGTTCCAGATGGCGCTGATGAACCGGCGGCTGGCGCCGGACGTGGAGACGGTTTTTCTGCAGCCGGCGGGGCGCTACTCGTTTGTGAGCTCGCGGATGGTGAAGGAAGTGTTCAGTTTTGGCGGCGACATCAGCGGGCTGGTACCGCCGAATGTCGTGAAGAAGCTGAGAGCGCGGATCAAAAACGGAGGATAAAAGCGGGGTTGGGTTTGTGCTATCCCACCCTTCGCCAGAATAACGGCGAAGGATGGGGCACCCAGCTCCTGTGGTTTGCGAACGCAGTCCGTATCCATCAATCGCGCCATTCACAGCCTGAACTTTGCGCGTACTACGAAATCTGTCAAGATGGAAGAGATATGACCGTTATAGCTCCTCAAAAAGTATTTGCCGACCGCATTGGCCGGATTGAGGTTTCCGCGACGATGGCCGTGGCCGCCGAGGCGGCTAAACTGCGCTCTCAGGGCGTGAACCTGGTTGATTTTGGCGCGGGCGAGCCGCACTTTGCCACTCCGCGGCACATCAAGGACGCCGCGATTGCAGCGATTGAAGCGAACTTCACGCGCTACACCGTGGTGCCGGGCATTCCCGACTTGCGCAAGGCGATCGTGGAGCGGCACGCTTGCGACTTCGGATCGGATTACACGATCGATGAGGCGGTGTTTACATCGGGCGGCAAGCTGGCGCTGTTTAACACGATCCAGGTGTTGGTGGACCACGGCGATGAAGTGATTCTTCCTGTTCCCTACTGGGTGAGCTTCAAGGACATCATTCAGTATGCGGGCGGCACCGTAGTGTTCCTCGAAACGAGCGAAGCGGAGAGCTTCCGCATTACAGCCGATGCGATTGAGCGCGCGATTACGCCGCGGACCAAGGCCATCATCCTCAATTCGCCGTCGAACCCGGCCGGCTCTGTGGTATCGGCGGAGGACCTGGAGCGGATCGTCCATCTGGCGCACGACCGCGGAATCTTTCTGCTTCTGGACGAGTGCTACGTGTACCTCAACTACGCGGGCAAGCCTGTGTCGGGCGGGTCGTTCACGTGGGCCAAGGAACACCTCGTAATTCTGGGCTCGCTGTCGAAGACATACTCGATGACCGGATGGCGAGCGGGATATGCGCTGGCAGCGAAGCCGGTAGCCGCGAACCTGAGCAAACTGCAGTCGCAGTCGACCTCGAACGCGACCAGCTTTGTGCAGAAGGCGGCGATTGCGGCGCTGAACGGCTCGCAGGAGTGCGTAGCAGAGTTTCGCGCGGAGTTTATTGGGCTGCGCGACTATATGCTGGCTGCGCTTGCGAAGATTCCCGGCGTGACGTGCACCAGGCCGGAAGGCGCGTTCTACGTGTACCCGAATATTTCGGCCTACCTTGGCAAGGGCGGCATCCGGACCGCGACGGAGCTGGCCACGCGGCTGCTGCACGAGGGCCACGTGGTGACGGTGCCGGGCGAGGCGTTCGGGACCGCGGAGCATGTGCGCATCTCGTATCCCGTGACGCGGGACAACATCGACGAGGGCACGCGCCGCATGGGCGAGTTCCTAACGGGGCTGAAATAGAAGCAGTGGCTAGTGGTTAGTGACTAGGACGGGATCGGGCTGCCCGAGGCTAGACCACCCCGACAGAATCCAATCTATTCAGGCAAGACTAGCGATTCGCGAGTGAAGCACTGCTCGCCTCAGCGGGCTTCGAGTTTGCGGCGGTCGCCCACTTGCTGATGGGATGCATGGCTCGGCACTCGCCGCACATGGTGTTGGCGGCTTCCGATCCACAATGAGGGCAAACGGCCATGGATTGGAATGTGTCGAAGGTCTGTTTGCACTCCGCGCATCTCCAAAGCGCGCCCACTGGCGGGTGGGCTCCACAATCGGGGCAGGCAAAGCCTTCGCGGTGCGGCAGCTTTTCCAGCAGGATCATGGTCCGGGCGCTTTTGAATCCGCTCCAGCAACTGAGAAGCATGTACGCAGCGATGAGCAACGACCAGGTGGAGTGCATCCACATGGCAAGGCAGACCAGGCCCGCAGCACCCACAAATCCAAGAATCGTAGCCACATAGAGGCTGCGGGCGCGTCCCATGAAGAACCAAAGCAGGGAGCGAAGAATCTGGCCGCCGTCGAGCGGGTAGATGGGCAGAATGTTGAAAGCCAGCAGGATGACGTCGATCCACAGAATCCAGCTGAGCAAGGTGTAGGCGTTGGGGAAGGAATTGGCCCAACCCAGCGCGCCAGCCGTCAAAAATGCGCCACCAATAACGGGCAGAAGTGCGACGTTGACCAGGGGCCCGGCGGCGAGGCTCCAGAGTGTGGCGGCAGGGCGCTGCGGAGGATTGACGTATGCGACGCCGCCCAGCGGCCAGAGCATGATGCGGTCGACCGTCCCGCCGACCTGTCGGCAGGCCAGGGCGTGGCCAAACTCGTGCATAAGAACGATGGCAAAGAGGGCGAGGTACTCGAGAGCGCTCCAAACCAGGGAGGTGTACCGGCCCTGGCGGCTGCCGATTTCGATGACGGCGACGACAAACCATGACCAGTGCAGGTAGAGATCGATCCCCGCAACGCGGCCGAGATGGACGGAACCCTGACGCAGGCCTGGCATTGCAGATAGCTTACGCCAGTAGCGGAGTTGACGGGGACGAACGGATGCTGCGGGGAGGGCCGGCGTGCGGCGCACTGGACGAACGCTTCCCTCAATATGGCAAATGAGGCTGCCGCAAGTGGGATGCGGCCAAATTTATTCGTTCCTCTATGGGCAAACGTTGTCTCTGTCGAGTACGATGGTTCTTCAAATGTTAGAGCAAATCGACTTTCGTCCCGTGATTCTGGCCGGAGGCAGCGGCACTCGGTTCTGGCCGCGCTCGCGGCGCGCGCACGCCAAGCAGGTTCTGGCGCTGGATG
>CAYYKV010000047.1:0-17844 GCA_964468605.1 uncultured Occallatibacter sp.
ACATCTGCGAAAACTCCATGCTCAACGGCGAAACCATCCGCCTCGACGGCGCACTGCGGATGGCCCCGCGCTGATAAGGACACACAAATGCCCGTCTCCGATCCCATCATGATTGTTGGCTCAGCGCGCACTCCCATCGGCGCGTTCCAGGGCGACCTCAGGGACCTCACCGCTCCCCAACTTGGCGCCGCCGCCATCCGCGCCGCCGTCGAGCGCGCATCGCTCTCTGCCGACTCAATTGACGAAGTCCTCCTCGGCTGCGTTCTTCCTGCCGGCCTCGGCCAGGCTCCCGCGCGACAGGCCGCCCTTGCCGCAGGGCTGCCGGCCTCGACGGGCGCAGTCACCATCAACAAAATGTGCGGCTCCGGCATGAAGGCCGTCATGCTGGCGCACGATCTGCTGCTCGCCGGCAGCGCGAAGATCGTCGTTGCCGGCGGCATGGAAAGCATGAGCAACGCGCCATATCTCCTCGATCGCGCGCGCGCCGGCTATCGCATCGGCCACGGCCGCCTTATTGACCACATGTTTCTCGATGGCCTTGAAGATGCCTACGACAAAGGCCGCCTGATGGGCACCTACGCCGAAGACTGCGCCCAGACCTACGCGTTTTCGAGAGAGTCGCAGGACGAATTTGCGCTTGCATCCCTCACCCGTGCGCAAAAAGCCACATCGGATGGAAGTTTTTCCGCCGAAATCGTTCCCCTCACCGTGACCGCCGGCAGAGCCGAGCGAATCGTGAGCCACGACGAGCTCCCGCTCAAAGCCACTCCCGACAAAATCCCTCACCTCAAGCCGGCCTTTCGCGAAGGTGGAACGGTGACCGCCGCAAACTCCAGCGCGATTTCCGACGGAGCCGCCGCACTCGTCCTCATGCGCCGTTCCGAAGCCGATCGCCGCGACCTCAAACCGTTTGCCGCGATCGTCGGCCACTCCACCTACGCGAACACGTCTGCGCTGTTTCCCACGGCGCCCATCGGCGCTATTCGCGGGCTGCTCGACCGCGTTGGCTGGTCCCTTGCGGAAGTCGACTTATTCGAAATTAACGAGGCTTTCGCCGTTGTGGTTATGGCGGCCATGCGCGACCTCGGCCTACCCCACGAAAAAGTCAACGTCCACGGTGGCGCCTGTGCGCTCGGCCATCCCATCGGCGCATCCGGCGCGCGCATCCTCGTCACGCTGCTCGCGGCCCTCGAGCAACACAAGCTCAGTCGCGGAATCGCCTCGCTCTGCATCGGCGGCGGAGAAGCCACCGCGATCGCAATCGAACGACTCACCTGATTCTTTTTCTAAAAGGGAACCCGCGCCTCGAATGAGCGCAGTGCAATACAGTTCTAGGCGCCCGCCAGCGCAGTTTCGCCAACCCCGCCATTCGCCTCAGCATGCGACCCGTTAGGCTCCGGGGCATCCACCGGCACATGGGCCAGTTCCCACGCCGAGCGATCCTTCATGAGCCGCGACACAAAAGCTGTGTGCATCGCATGCCCCGCCCGAACGGCCACCACGTGACCCTCCAGCCTCCGACCCGCTAGCGCCAGGTCGCCGATCAGGTCGAGCACCTTGTGGCGCACATACTCGTCGGGAAAACGTAACGGTCCATTTTCCGGCCCACTCGGCCCCAGAATGATTGCGTTTTCCGGGCTTGCCCCACGAATCAGACCCATGTCGCGCAGCTTCCGCTCATCCGATTTGTAGCCAAAGGTGCGCGCCGGAGCAATCTCGCTCCCATACGTCTCCGCGGCCAGATCGATGCAGGTCTTCTGCTGGCCGATCGGCACGGGAAAGTCGATCGTGTACGAGACGCGATAGCCGGCGCCTGGGTAAACGCCGATAAACTTGTCGCCCTCGCGCACCTCCACCGGGTGCAGCACGCGGAGCGTCTCTCGCTTGCGGCGCTGTTCGCGAATCCCCACTCGTTGGAACGCCTCCACGTACGGCAATGCGCTTCCGTCCAGGATGGGCAACTCCAGGTTATCGATCTCCACAATCACGTTGTCGATTCCCATGCCAATGCACGCCGACAGCAGGTGCTCGGTGGTCTGGATCAGCACGCTCTGTCGCATTAAGCTGGTTGCATAACTCACCTTGGCCACATTGCGTCCCGTAGCGGGAATCTCAAAGTTGTCCAGGTCGGTTCGCCGGAAAACAATCCCCGAGCCGGCGGGTGCGGGCAGAAGCCGCATCGTCACAGGAGCGCCCGAATGCAGCCCCACGCCTGAAAGCTCAAGGGGCTCCGCGATCGTTTGTTCCTGGTGCGCTCTTTGACCCAATTTGCCTCTCCGGCTTTGAAAGCCTTTCCACTGTTTAGAATAGACGGCATGGCGAAATCCGGTTGTGTGGCATTTTTGCCACACCGTGCGTTCATTTGAGCCGCGGAGCCTCTTTAATAACCTCTCCTGGGGCTACCCATAACTGTCGTAGAATCAGGTGGTCTTCCCGCATCGATCGAAGGTAGTCTGGCCAAAGAGGCACGAATGATGTTGGCAGCCAAATCGAAGATTCCCATGCGCGCCCTTCTGGCCGGCGCCCGACGCAAGCAGACGAGACTGATCGCGCTCACCCGACAGTTAGTTCAGGCCGAGTCGCCCTCCGACGACAAGGCAGCCGTGGATGCCTGCATCGCCTTGGCCGCCGCGCGCGGCAAGCAGGTGGGAGGACGCGTCAAGCTCCACCGTCAGCACGTTCGTGGCAATGTCCTCGAACTTCGCTTCGGGCATTCGAATGCAAAAGACGCCGCAAAGCCCATCCTGATCCTCGGCCATCTGGACACGGTTTGGCCCGTCGGCACTCTCCAGACCATGCCTTGCCGACTCAGCGCCGGCCGTCTTCTCGGCCCCGGAACACTCGACATGAAGGCCGGCGTAGCCATGGCGTTTACCGCGATTGAAATGCTCACCGAAGCGGATCTGCTCCGGCGTGAAGTCGTGCTCTTGCTCAACGGTGACGAGGAGATTGGCAGCACCGTGTCGCGGCCGATCACGGAAGGACTCGCGAAAAGCTGTGCCGCGGTCTATGTCCTTGAGCCCGCGCAGGGCCTGGCCTACAAGACAGCGCGCAAGGGCATTGGCGATTGGCGTATCGACATAAAAGGAATCGCAGCTCACGCCGGAGTCGACTTCGAAAAAGGCGCGAACGCCATTCGCGAGCTGGCGCGCGTCATCGAGGAAGTCAGCACCTGGACCGACCTCAAACGCGGCCTTACCGTGTCTGTCGGTGTCGCAGGCGGCGGCACGAAGAGCAACGTCATTCCAGCTCATGCCTGGGCCGATGTCGAAGCCCGCATTGTGCGCAGCGGCGACGGCCCCCGCATCGAACGCAGATTTGCCGCCCTCAAGTCACTTAAATTAATTGACCCGCGCTGCAAGCTCACTGTCACCGGCGGCATCAACCGCCCGCCCATGGAGCGCCGCTCCGGAACAGTGCGACTCTTCCGCAAGGCGCAGGCGCTCGCCCACGAGCTTGGTTTCACGCTCCACGAGGCCTCAACCGGCGGCGGCTCCGATGGCAACTTTACCGCCGCGCTCGGCGTTCCCACCCTCGACGGCATGGGCGCGGTCGGCGAAGGCGCGCACGCCAGGCACGAATCGGTCCTTGTCGAGCATCTTGCGCCGCGAACCGCCCTCCTTGCAGCTATGCTGATGGGCTGATTGATGCTCTATGTGCGGTCGGCCTGATACACTCCCGTTTGAAATCTAGTCGGAGATGTTCCCAATCATGAATCGATTTGTCCTTTTCCTTTTCGTCGCGGCCTTGACCGCCGCAAGCGCCCAAACCCCAGCTCCAAAGCCTACAGCGCCCGCGAAGAGCCCTTCCTCGTCGGCCAGCGCCAAGCCGTCCACAACGGCAGCCCCAGCCACGCTCGAGCCTTGGATTAAGCTCCCTCCCGGCGTGCCCAGAGTTGTGCACGGTCCGGTTAAGCTGCCCTTCGCGTTGCGTTATGAGGACGTCAAGGTCGGCACCGGTGCCGAAGGCGAGTCCGGCAAGCTCTGGCACCTCAAATACACCGGCTGGCGCGCAGCGGACGGCGTCAAATTCGACTCGTGGGATATGCACTCTCAGCCCGTCATCGGCTCCGACGGCAAGCCCGAGGTTGGTCCCGATGGAAAGCCGAAGATGGGCGATCCAAAGCCTATCGAGATTCCTCAGGGCATGGGCCGCGTAATCCCCGGCTTCGACTACGGCCTCGAAGGCATGAAAATCGGCGGTAAGCGCCGCATCTTCATTCCCTGGCAAATGGCCTATGGAACCCGCGCCATTCCCGACCGTCCGGAGCGCCCGGGCAGTCCGGCAAGTCCCGGAATTCCCGCCAAATCTGACTTGATCTTCGATGTCGAATTGGTTGACGTGACCGACATGCCACAGCCGCCGCAGCGCCCGATGATGCCGCCCAACCATCCGATGCCTATGCCGCCGCATCCCGGCGCAAGCGCTCAACCCAACGCCGCGCCCGCAGCGCCAAATCCGAAAGCGGCTCTTCCAGCTACGCCTGCCGCACCCGCAGCGCAGCCTGCCGCGCCGGCCTCAACTGCGCCTGCTCAACCGGCTGCGCCTGCGCAGACCACGCCGCCTCCGCCGCCTACGAATGTGCAGGCCCAACCCAAGTAGCATTCAGATGTTTGTTCAGGCCGCGCCGGCAGGCAACTCCGGCGTGGCCGCAATCAACTGCGGCGTTTACCCTTCACGTGGATCCGCTCACAGCACGTCGGCCTCGCCGGTCTCGGCCAGCTTTCCATGCTCCATCACCGCCATACGCGTGCTCAAATAGCGCAACAGCGGCATGAATCGATGCCGCACGCACCTGGCCTCCAGAATTCTTCAAATTTTTTCTCCATGCGCAGCCGCCACTTCGATAGAATTCGCCCACGAACGATTCTGCCCTGTCTGCCATTTGCTTCGATCCGTCTTTTTCCCCGGCTCTGGCCTTTTCAAATCTCATTCGCCTGCGTTTCCGCCGGCAGAAAGCTGGATCGCCTTGTCGACGAACGGCTTCAAATTTGCTAACCCGAAGTTCACCGCAGACAACTTCGTCACGTACAGCGCGCAGCAAATTGATGCAGACGCGTCCATACCGGAGTCCGAGGAAATCCAAGTCCTTGAGCCCATCCCTAAACCACGCGTTAGCCCGCCCGTCATGTCACTTGCCGACGTGCTTTCCCAGGCCACCGTCAACGCCATCGCCGCAACCGGCCAGCTCGTCATCCATTGCGTGGGCGACACGGGCGGCATCGAGCGCGCTGAGCCGCAGCTCGCTGTCGCCGATGCCATGACCGCTGACGCGCTAGGCAAGACCTGGGCCAACGGCCAGCCGGCCTTCTTCTATCACCTCGGCGACGTGGTCTACTTCTTCGGGCAGGAAACTTACTATCCCGAACAGTTTTACGAGCCCTATCGCAATTACCCCGGTCCCATCTTCGCCATCCCCGGCAACCACGACGGATTCATGTTCGAAGGCGAGCCGGCCGGCTACTCTTGCGAAGCCTTCGTCAATAACTTCTGTACACCGGCCCCGGTGCAGGCCGCCCCCGGTTTTGATCGCACCACCTTGACCGAGCCGGGCGTCTACTTTACCCTCGATGCGCCCTTTGTCCGCATCATCGGCCTCTACTCCAACGCCGGAGAAACCGCCGGCTCCCTCGGCAACTCCACCATCGGCACAGATCAACTCACGTTCCTGACCAGCGAGCTAACGCGTTACGCGAGCGACCGCAAGGCCGACAAAAATAACAAGAATCCGCAGGCACTGGTGATCGCCGTGCATCATCCGCCCTTCACTGGCAGCAGTCAACACATGCCCAGCGCCGCCATGCTCAAAACCATGGACACCTGCTGTACGCAGGCAGGCGTCTGGCCCGACATGGTGCTTTCCGGCCACTCACATGTCTACGAGCGCTACACCCGCATTATGAAAAGCGATGGCCGCCAGATCCCCTATGTCGTTTCAGGGAACGGCGGCTACTACGATCTCTCGGGTTTGAAAACGAATCAGCAGGGAAAAAAGCCGGTCGCGGGTCAGCAGCAGGAATCCGATGGTGCGGGCAACACCATCACTCTCGACAGCTACAGCGACACGCAGTTCGGATTCCTTCGCATCACCTTCACTGCCTCGTCCATTGTGGTCGAATCCATCGCGGTGAACACCGCCACGCGCCCCGACACTACCGTGCCGCCCACCACCAGCGGCATCGACTCCTTTACTCTGAGTCTCGCCAATCACACGGTCGTGAACGGCGTCTCGTCGTCTAGTCGAGCTTCGGGTGCAGCTTCTGGAACCCGGTCGCTTCCTGGTAAGCGTGCGAAAAAGCCGCCAGCTTCGCGTCCTGGTAAAGCGCGCCGAGGAAAGTGATCGACACCGGCGTCCCCGGCCCGCCAATATTGTCGTGATTGCCGTCGTCGACCGCGGGTGGGGCCGGAGCATCGGCGCCGCGCAGGCCGTTCGGCAAAATCACCGCCGGGTTGCCCGTTAAATTCGTCGCAGTCAACTGCTCGTCGGTCGACGGCGTCACGATGACATCCACCTTCTCAAATAGTTTCGCAAACTCGCGAACGCCAAGCGTCCGCGCGCGATTGGCCTGAATGTACTCCACCGCCGGATAAAACCGCGCAATGCGGAAGTCGTTTGGCCAGTCCTCCGGCCCCTGTTCGGTCAGCAAGCGGTCGCGGCCGCTCATCGTCAGGTCGTCAAACGCCGCAGCTGCCTCTGCCGTCAGCAGCGGAACCATCGCGTCCCACGGCAGCTTCGGCAGCTCTACGGGAATCAGCTGCACGCCCATCTTGGTCAGCTTGTCCAGCGTGGCCTGCTCGAACTTTTTGTCGTACGTGCGTCGCGTGTATTCATCCTGCGCGGCCGCATTCGCATCCTCGCGCTTCTTCGTTTCGTCTGGAGTTTCGTTGGGAGCAGCATCCTTCTGTTGCAGTGGCGGCAACGGATCGAAATCGCTCTTGAAATACCCAACTCGCAAGGATCGCCAATCGGAATCCGGATTCCAGTGGAAGTCAATGCTGGCTCCGGCCGACAGATCCTTGCCATCGGGCCCGTGGATCACGTCCAGCACCAGCGCACAATCCTCCACCGACCGGCAAATCGGCCCGAGCTTATCCATCGTCCAGCTCAGCGCCATGGCTCCGGTGCGCGGAACCATGCCGAAGCTTGGCCGCAACCCCGTCACTCCGCATCGCGTCGAGGGCGAAGAAATCGACCCGAGCGTCTCCGAACCGATCGCAAATCCCACGCATCCCGCAGCCACCGCGCTCGCCGAGCCGGCCGATGATCCGCTCGATCCTTGCGCGGGATTCCATGGGTTTCGCGTTCTCCCGCCAAACCATTTATCGCCCATCGCCAGCGCGCCCAGCGAAAACTTCGCCACCAGCACGGCGCCGGCGGCATCCAGCCGCTGCACCACCGTTGCGTCTTCCTTGAAGCTCTGCTGCTCAAACCCTCCCGCGCCCCAAGTCGTCGGGTAACCTTTCACCGAAAGCAAATCCTTTGCGCCCCACGGAATCCCGTGCAGCGGCCCGCGATAAAGCCCATTCTCCAGGTCCTCATCCGCTGCTTTAGCCTGAGCCATCGCGCGGTCCTCCAGCAGCGTGATCACGAAATGGAATTCGGGGTCGTACCTCTTCAGGCGATTGATGTACATCTCGGTGAGCGCGACCGACGTAATCTTGCGATGCCAAATTAAATTGGCCAGCTCGAGCACCGTGGAAAAAGCAAGATCGTCAAGATTCGCGGGGACTTTCGGCTCGCTGGATTCCGAGTCATCAAAGATCAGTTGCGGCGTCGCACCCTCGAAGGCTATGCGGCTCTCCGCCGGTTTCGCGGCCGGCCCCGGATGAAACACAAACGCCGGCGGCACGCCGTTCTCGATCTTCAGCGCGCGAATCTGCCCGTACGCATCCCGCTGATCGTTCAGCCCGTCGAGCATCATCTTTTTCTGCTCATCGGCGAACGGCCCCACGCCGGCCAGTTCTGCTGCCCGGTCAATCATCTCCGCCGTTATCTTGGGCAGCGCCGGGGTCTTAGATTCGCCACCTGCGTTCGTGCTTGCCGTGGGACTCGCGCCCGAACCAGCCGCTGAACCCGCAGAAGAATTCGCCGCGGGTGCTGCCTCTTGCGCCTGCACGGCCAGCGTGTACAAGATTCCCGGCATCAGCGGAGACGCAATCCCCGCGCTTGTGCATGCGTTTAAGAAAGCCCGGCGGTTGAGAGTCATGCGACGGATGGTAAATTGCCTGGCCAGCAGCGGCAAAATATGCGTCAGCAGACGCCGGAACGAAAGTCACAAATTTTGCCCTTGACATATTCCTATATAGGCATGTATTGTTTTCTCCATGGCCAGGGCTGCAACCACTTCCGATGCTTTCAACGCCGTTGCCGAGCCGCGACGCCGACAGATTCTGCTCTATCTGGCGCATGATGAGCGGCAGGTGGGAGAAATTGTCACGGCCATCGGCCTCGACCAGCCGTCGGTCTCAAAACACCTTGGCGTCTTGCGCAGCGTCAATCTGGTGCGCGTCCGTCGCAACGGGCGCCATCGCCTCTACCGCACCAACGCCGCGGCCATTCGCCCGCTGCATGACTGGACTGAAACTTTCGAGCGATACTGGCAGCACCAATTGAACCGCGTGAAAGAGCGCGCCGAGCGCGTTCAGGCCGAGATCGACCCCGATGGCAACCCACCGCAATCAACAATTCCGAAGCCCTGAGGGCCCGCAGTCCATGACCCAAATTCTCAACTTTCCCACGGAGGATGTATGACCACAATGACAGTTCCCGATCTCGAATCTCTCAGTTTCAAAATCGAACAGGAGATTCGCGTGCGCGCCTCGCTCGAGGTCACCTTCACAGCGCTTCTCGATCAACTCGGTTCCGCTTTCGAAAAGGACGACGGCACGTCGATGCCTTTCAAACTTGAGGCCTGGCCGGGCGGCCGCTGGTTCCGCGACCTCGGCGACAATAACGGCCACTGCTGGGCCACCGTGCAGGCCATCAAGCGGCCCACGCTGCTCGAGTTCAGCGGTCCGCTGATGATGTCTTTCCCCGTCGCCAACAACGTGCAATATCGCCTGACCGAAGAAAACGGCGAAACGCTCATCAAGTTTCATCACGCCGGCTTCGGAAACGTTCCCGAGGACTTCAAGAAGGGAATGAAGGGCGGCTGGGCAAAAATCAACGAAACTGTCCGTCAGCGCGCACAGAAGTCCAAATCATAGCCCTTGCCCGTAGTTTTGAACGTCGGTCGAAATCATTCGATTCCCAGGGGAGGGTCTTATGTGTCCTGTATGTGTAGCAACAACGGCAGCGCTCGTCGCCGGCAGCACCGCTGGCACGGGCGGAATCGCGGCGTTTTTTGCAAGACTGTTTCGCCGCGGCAAGTAGGCGAGTAATGCGCACATCGCCGCAAATTGTTTTCGAGATCGTCCCCAACAGATCGCAACAAAGGAGGCCGCAATGGCAACCATCGCGACAGAAATCAAGAGCCCCAAAGTCGTAAAGCACGATGAATGGATCGCGGCGCGCAAGGAACTTCTCAAAAAGGAAAAGGAGTTCACGCGCGAGCGCGATGAGCTCAGCCGCCTTCGTCGCACCCTGCCCTGGGAGAAAGTCGATAAGAATTACGAGTTTGAGGGCCCTGCCGGCAAGGTCTCGCTCTCCGACCTCTTCGGCGGCCGCAGCCAGCTCGTCATCTATCACTTCATGCTCGGGCCGGGATGGAAAGAAGGCTGCCCCAGCTGCTCCTACATTTCCGACCATTTCGACGGCATGACCATCCACCTGGCTAACCGCGACGTCACACTCGCTGTGGTTTCGCGCGCTCCCATCGCAGAAATCGAGGCATTCAAGAACCGCATGGGTTGGAAGTTTCGCTGGCTCTCCTCGAACTCGAGCGACTTCAACTTCGACTACCAGGTCTCTCTTCGCCCCGAGGAGGCCGGTATGAAGCAGGTCTACTACAACTACGAAATGATGGAGTTTCCCGCCGAGGAGCGGCCGGGACTGAGCGTTTTCGCGAAGGACGCGAGCGGAGCGATCTTCCACACCTACTCCACCTATGCGCGCGGCCTCGACATTCTGGTCGGCGCTTACAACTTTCTCGATTTAGTGCCGAAAGGGCGCGACGAAGCCGGGCTGAAGCACACGATGGCCTGGGTTCGCCACCACGACAAATACGGCGAAGGCTACTTTGTCGATCCCGATCAGCCCTACGTCCAGCCGGAAGTGGTCAAAATCGAGGCCAAGGGCGGCAAGTGTTGTCACGACTGAGAATTCCATGAGCGGCGAAGGGAAGTGAAGGCCCCGATGGCCCAAGAGTTCACCGTCTCCGCGACCATTCCTGCTTCGCCGAAGCAGGTCTATGATGCCTGGCTCTCAAGCGAGGGCCATGCAGCGATGACTGAAGCCGGGGCCAAAGTGTCTGCGCGGGTCGGCGGCGCTTTCACTGCATGGGATGGTTACATTTCGGGCAAGAACCTCAAGCTCAAGCCCGGCAAACAAATTGTTCAGGCATGGCGCACAACCGAGTTTGCGGCTTCCGATCCCGATTCGCAGATTGAAGTCCTGCTCGTAAAGTCGCCAGGAGGCACCAAACTCACGCTTCACCACACCAACATACCCGGTGGACATTCCGATTACCGCTCGGGATGGCGGGAATGTTACTTCGAGCCGATGAAGAAGTACTTCGAAGCTAGGGTTATCAGGCCCTAGAGCAAAGCCCGCATAGCTACTTCGTTACCTCTCCCAGCAGCGCCTCTGCCCGGTGCAGCGCGTCGCGCCGTTTCTGCTTTTCGCTCTCAATGTCCGCCGGAGCCCACGTCGACCCGCCAATGCGCCGCGATGTATCGCTCAGCCGCTGCTCGAACTCCTTGTCGAGCTGAGCCACGTCCGCACGGGCCTGCGCCACCTGATCGTGGAAATGTTTAAGCTCGGCGTCAATGCGCCCAGGGTAGTAGCTCAGCCGGTCGCCCGTCTGCATTGCATCAACGAGCGCATTCGATGGCCCCGCAACCGGCCCTGTCTTCTGCAGCGCGTCATCGGCTCCGCTCAAGCGCGTGATCGCGCCGGCAAATCCGTCGAGCTCACCGCGTTGTGCAATCCGGCCTTTCGCGCGCTGCACCTCCACAACAACCTTGGCACTTACGCTGCCGCTCGGCACGGGAATCACAGTCGTCAGCGTGTCGCCTTCAAATGTCCACCCTCCCGGTTCGCGGGGCTTAGCGAACGCCAGAGGCTTGCCGTTCACGGTCACGGAGACCGGTGGCCAGTCGGCCGGCAGGCGCACTTCGTATCCGCGCGTCTTCAGCATGCCCGGATAGCTGCCCTCGACCGGCCCAATCTCCACGCGCAGAGTGTCGCCGTTCTCGGTGGCCTTGATGGGTGTTCGCGCGAAGACACCCCGCTGATACTCCACCGACACGCCCGAGTCCTCATAGACTGAATAGCTCGAGCTTGCGCCCGGCGCAAGCGGCCAAACTTTCACAATCAGCGGATCGACAGGCTCCTCGCCCGTGTGCAGCATTGCCGGCTGCATCGGAAGAATCGTGCCCGCCCGAACATACACGGGAATCTGATCGATGGTGAAGCTGCGCTCCACAGTCGTCGGTCCCACGAAATGTTTTCCCGTCGGCCGCTCGATCCAGTCGCCCTTCGGCAACCACACTCCCTCAGTAGCAAGGCCAGAGATCTTGTCCGCGGGCGCAGTCACGGGGCTCACAATCAACTGATCGCCGAACAGATACTCGTTCTTGCTTGTGTACGCCGCATCGTCCTCCGGCCAGTCGTAATAGAGCGGGCGGAAGAACGCCACGCCGGTGTCGTACGTCCGCCGCGCCTCAGTGTAAAGGTACGGCTGCATCGCCTCCCGCAGTTGGTAGGCCGAGCGCATCACGGCCGAGTAGGGCTCGGGATACGCCCAGATCCTCCGCTCCGAATCGGGGTTCTTGGTCGTGTGCGTGCGCAAAATCGGACTGAACGCGCCGAACTGAATCCACCGCGTATACAGCTCGGGATCGACTGCGCCCGGCATATGCCCGCCAATGTCGTGGCTCCAGAATGCGTAGCCCACATTGGCCGCCGTGGCCGTAAACCAGGGCTGAAACGCGAGCGAATCCCAGACCGAAATCGTGTCGCCTGAAAAACCGATCTGATAGCGATGATTCCCCAGCCCACCCCAGCGATGAAACAGCAGAGGCCGCTTGCCTTCGCGCTGCTGATCAGTAAAGTGGACGTAATTCAGCCACCATGTCGGATTCACGCCTGGCAAATCCGTCGTCGACTGCTGCTGCCAGTCGAGCCACCAAAAGTCCACGCCCTGCTTCTCCAGCGGGTGCAGCACCAGGTTCAAATAGTTCGTTGCCCACTTCTTGTCCGTCGGGTCGAACGGAATGTATTTCTTCGTCGCCGGGTCGATCCCCATCGCGCGCGCCATCGCCGGATACGCCTGCTCCCACGGCTGGATCCCCGACGCCGGATGCAGATTCATCGTCGTCTTCAGCCCGTCCTCGTGCAGTTTTTTCAAGAATGCGTCGGGATCGGGAAACAGCACCTTGTTCCACGTGTAGCCCGTCCATCCCAGCAGGCCACCGGATTGATCCACATCGCCCATCGCCCGCAGTTGCTCGTCGCTGATGTGCCAGTCCATGTCGATCACGAGCACGTCGAGTGGCGTGTCATTCTCCCTGAAGTTCTTCACCAGTCCGTCGAGCTCCTCATCGGTATACGCCCAGTAGCGGGACCACCAAACCCCGAACGCGAACCGCGGCGGCAGTGGAATCCGCCCGGCCACGCGCACAAAATCGCCCAGCTCCTGTTTGTAATCGTGTCCGTAGCCGAAGAAGTACCAGTCGGTGTATGAGCCCGGCTTCTCGCTCGCGGGCCGCTCCATCACCCATGGCCACACGCTGTTCTCTCCGCCAAGAAACCGAAAATCCGCCGAATCGAACAGCGGCCGCGTCGAGTCGTCGACTACGGCCCATCCCGATCGCGACACCAGCCCCTGCTCGATCGGTTCCTGGGTCTTCGATCCCCGCGCAGTGTCGAGCGTCCGCGTTGTCCCCATCAAATTCTCAGGATCGCTGTCGCCTGGATGCCACACCACTTGCTCGCCGTCGACGTTGAGTTCAATCGAAAGGTTCTGCGGCGTAAAGTGCCCGTCGCCGGCGGGATCGTAACGAAGCGTGAGCGCATCGGTTTTGATCGTTTTCAACTGAATGCCGTGCTCAGACTCGCTCCCCACGGCGAACATCGGCACCGGCAGCCTTCGATTGATGAACACAAACGACGCGTGGTCCTCAAACTTGCCATCCGCCGACCACTCCATCCGAATCAACTGCGGTGTCAACACCGTGAACCGCGCGTGGCCCACCGTCACCACAGACATTGGATCGGCGAGGGGATTATCAGTGGGTTCAGTCGTCTGCCCGGCTACCGCCCGCGCATGCTCCTGAGCGTGCTCTGCAGGCGGCTGCGCCGGTGACCTGACAACGCCCGCAGCAAGCACAGCAATGGCAAAATAACGCCCACAAGAAAGCAGCATGGCTTCCCCCTGTCTCAGTTCCACAGGCAAGCCTACCACTTGAGTCGAAGGGCGAAGAAGACAGGACCGGAGCCGCTGCCGAAGAGTCGGGACCAAATGGAATCAGCGATCCGCTTCGACCCGCTTCCGATCCGCCTCAGCGGCGGATTGCGTACGGCCATGAAGCTCCTCGACGACGCCATAAACATCGATAATCTTGCCGTCCGGTCCAAATCGCGGAGAGCCACGCGAGCGCATCCAGATCCATTCTCCGCCTGGTCGCCGGACGCGATACTCAATGTCGAGGGGCAGCCCGGTGCGCAGCAGGTTCTGGATGGCTTCGCGGGTGGGCTTCACATCGTCGGGATGCAGCGCGTTCAGCCATCCGTTGCCGAGGCCATCCGCGACGGTTTGGCCGGTAAACTCTTCCCAGTGCGGGCCTCCCCCAATTGCTTCGCCCCTTGCGTCCAGAATCCACGGCACGTGCGGGCCAAGCTGCATCAAGTGCCTGTAGCGATCTTCGGTCTCGCGCAGTGCCTTTTCAGTTCGCCGGCGTTCGGTCAAGTCCATAATGGCCACACAAACGCCCAGCACTTCCCCGGCTTCATCGCGCGCCGGCTGCCACGACAGCAGAATAGTTTCCTCTTCATTGTGGCCCTCGCGGGGCGGCTTGGTCACCTCTATGCCGCTAATAGGCTCGCCCTGCAGAGCACGGCGGATGTATTGCTCGACCAGAGGAAAGACGTGGGGAATGACCTCTGCGACCGTCCTCCCAAGGTGCTCCGCGGCCGGAACGCCGTTGATCTCAGACAGCCGTCTGTTCAGGCTCACGTAACGCATGTTGCGGTCCAGGAAGCACAGCCCCACTGGAGCACCGTCGTAAATGGCCTGCAGCTGTGCGAGGCGTTGGTCAGGTGGAACGTCGGGCCGCGTAATTGAATTCTCCGAGAAGAGCCCAGGCATCGTGGTGGACGCGCCAGGCCACCTGCGGGTTGCTACGCGGGGAAGCTCATCAATCGAACACGGCTTTCCAAAAAGCCATCCCTGCCCGATACCGCAGCCTAGCCAGAGCAGCATGTTGGCTTGTTCCTGAGTCTCCACGCCCTCCGCCACCGTGGTAAGCCCAAGGCTCTGCCCCAATCCCAAGACCGCCGCAACAATCTTCCTGCTTTCGCGCTTTTCGGTCATGGACTTCACGAAGCTCATGTCTACCTTCAGCTCGTCAAACGGCAACGCCTGAAGGTGCTTAAGGCTGGAGTAGCCTGTGCCGAAGTCGTCCAGCGCGAGTTTGCAGTTGAGCGCCTTAAGCTCGCCGGCCACCGCCCGCGCGCGCTCCAGGTCGTCGACCAGGGCGCTTTCGGTGATCTCGATCGTCAGCCGGTCCAACGCAAAGTTGTTCCTCTCCGCGGTCGCCGCGAGGCGCTCGGATGATTCGAACGCAAGAAGCTGGATCGGCGAGATGTTGATCGCAAGGCTCAGCGTGCTGTCCTTCAGTGCGGGAGAAGCAAATGCGCGCTCAAGCATCATGAGCGTCAACCGGTCAACCAGCCCATTCTTCTCGAGCAAGGGAACGAATTCGTCCGGCCCAACGTCGCCCAAGTGCTTGTGCCGCCATCGGGCCAGAGCCTCGAAGCCAATCAACCGCCCTGTACGCAACTCCACAAGAGGCTGAAAGACGGGGAAGAACTCGTCTTCGTCGAAAGCGCGGAGAATTTCGCCCTCGAGCGAGATCATGCAGACAATCTACCCCTGATCAGGAACCCTGTCATGAGAATTCGGCATGCGCTGTATCCCTTGAGGTCACAGGCGCATCGGAGCCAGAAGCAAATCCGCGCATCAGGCCGCTATGATTGGGTCAAGCCGCCCCCAACCGGCAAAAAATCCATGACCCCGGTCATCTTCATCTCGGCAGGAGAAGCCAGCGGCGAGCACTACGGCGCCCTCCTTGCGGCTTCAATCCAGCAACAATCTGCTCCAAAAGATAAAACAGTGGAACTGATCGGCATGGGGGGCCCGCGCATGGCAGCCGCTGGCGTCGACTGCATCGTCCGTGCCGAAGACATGGCCGTCATGGGCCTCACTGAGGTCGTCCTCCATCTGCCCCGCATCTATCGTGAGTTTCGCAAACTCAAGCGCGCCATCCGCGCCCGCCGCCCCACCGTCGCCATCCTCATCGATTTCCCTGAAATCAACTTCCGCCTGGCCCGCGAATTCCATCGCCTCGGCATTCCTGTCATCTACTTCGTCAGCCCGCAGCTTTGGGCATGGAAGCAGCACCGTATCCGCCTCGTCCGCGAATACGTCCGTCGCATGCTCGTCATCTTTCCTTTCGAGGAGCCTTACTACCGAACCCGCGGCGTCGATGCCGAATTTGTCGGCCATCCCCTCGCCGATTTGCCGCAGCCCTCCATCACCCGCGAACAATTCGCCGTCGAAAACAACCTCGACCCTAGTCGTACCTGGATCGGCCTTCTCCCGGGCAGCCGTCTCCGCGAAATCGAAGACAATCTTCCGGAAATGCTCGCTGCCGCGCGCGCGCTTGCCTCGCCTGGCCCAACCGCCGCCGCCCCGGCGCCGCACTACGACTTCCTCATTCCCCTGGCACCCACGCTCGACGCCGCCCAGCGCGCCAAGGTAAGGCGAATCGTTGATGAACACGGTTCCAGCCTCAGCATTCGACTCATCAGCGATCGAGGCGCCGAAGGCGCAGTCAGCCCCACCGCAGGTGGCGATGCCCGCGCCACGCTCTTCCACGCGCGCGCCTCGGTCGTCGCCAGCGGCACCGCCACCGTCGAGGCCGCCCTCATCGGCAATCCCTTTGTCGTTGTCTACCGCGTCTCGCCCGTCACGTATGCTATCGCCAGGCGAATGGTCAAAGTTCCTCACGTCGCCATGGCCAACCTCATCGCCGGCAAACGAGTGGTTCCAGAACTCATTCAGCACGACTTCACCGCGGTAAAGATCGTCCAACACCTTAGCCCGCTGCTACCCGACGGCCCCGCTCGGGAGTCCATGAGAATGGAGTTGGGGGTTATTCGGGAGGCGCTCCGGGCACCGGCGGCTAATCGGCCGGCTCAATCCGCCATCGAACGGGTAGCCGCTATCGTGGTCAACGAGGTTGAATCAATCTTACCGGCAGCCGCCCAAGCGGCCCCGTGATGAAAGCCAATCGGAGATTCCCCAACCCCAACCCGCCGCAACCGTGAAATGGCCGGCGGCAGCACAATGAGCGAACGAATGAATAGAAACCTGAAAGACTTCCATTTTGAGGGCAAGCGTCTCGCAACCTGCGCCGCACTTATCTTCCTCAGTGTGGTTCTCGCAGCGACCGGCGTGATCCCCGCCGCCGCCCAAACCGCTCGCCCGGCGCTCAACATAACCGGCTACGTCATCGACGCCGAGCTCGATAGCGCCACTCACCACCTCACCGCAACCGCCCAGGTCACCTTTACCGCGCCTGCCAACCTCGATGTGGTCACCTTCGGCTTCCATCCCGCGCTCAAAGTCACCAAAATCACCGACGACTCCGGCAAGCTGCTTGAAGCCGAGCGCACCGCCGACGGCTCCATCCGAGTCACCGCCAACACTCCTTTCGTTGATGGCCAGCCCGCCCATTGGACCTTTGTCTATGACGGCATCATCACGGGCAACGAAGATGGCCCGATCGAAGGCCTCAAACTGGCCGCCATCCAGGAACCCATCAGCTACTTGCTCTATCCCGCGCGCTGGTTTCCCTCCACCGGCTTGATGACCGACCGCTTCACCGCCGAACTGCACATCCGCGTTCCCCAGGGCATGCGCGTCTTTGCCAGCGGCTCCACGGGCGCCTCCAAACCCGTCACGCTCTCCAGCGGCAAGCCCGGCGACGAGTACGACTTCAACTGGGCCAAGCCCGGCTTTCCGGGAACCGTAATCGCCGGCCGCTATCTGCCGCCTGTCTCGGCGGGCGCCGGCAACGTCAAGGTCTACGTCACCATCACCCATCAGGGCTCGGCCAACCAGCTGGCGCAAACGGCCACCAGCGAATACAACTTCTTCACGGATACCTTCGGCCTGCCGCCCACGCCCCGCATCAACATCGTCGAGCTGCCCGATGACACCTTGCCTGCCGTCTATGCGCCGGAGCTTGCCGCCATCATGGGCTCCCGCATCGGCGACAAATCCGGCATCCGGCTCCTCGCCAACACCATTGCCCACCAGTGGTGGGGACTCGAAATCAGCCCCAAAACCCTCGATGATGCCTGGATCACCAACGGCATGTCTCGCTACGGTGAGCTGATGTATGTCGAAGATCAAAGCGGAAGCACCGCCATGAAAGCTGCCATGGAAGACGTGGCCG
>CAYYKV010000048.1:0-17810 GCA_964468605.1 uncultured Occallatibacter sp.
AGGGCCTTGAGCTTCTGGCCAACGGCTTCGGCGGCGCGGCCTCCGATGCCGATGTCGATTTCATCGAAGACAAGGGTGCGTGGCGTGGTCTTCTTTTTCGATTTGGCCGAAGTGCCTTCTTCGACGGCGACTTTGAGAGCGAGAAGCACGCGGGAGAGCTCGCCGCCTGAGGCGATTTCGACCAGCGGCTTGAGGGGCTCGCCGGGATTGGTGGCGATGCGGTATTCGACCTCGTCCCAGCCTGAAGCAGACCACGCAGATTCCTGATCGCTTGATGTGACTCCGGCTTCGAACTTGACCTTCATGGCCAGCGAGTTGATTTGCGCTTCGGCAAGCTTGGCGAGCTTAGCCGCGGCGGCCTGGCGCTCGGCAGTGAGGGCGGAGGCGGCCTTGCGGTAGACCGCAGCGGCTTTGTCGAGATCAGCGCGAAGAGTCTTGAGAATTTCGTCGCGGTCTTCGACCTCAGAGTGCTTGCGGGCGGCATCTTCGCCGAATGCGATGACTTCGGCGACGGTCTTGCCGTATTTTCTTTTGAGCCGATCGATGAGGGCGAGGCGGTCTTCGATTTCGGCGAGGCGCTCGGGCGAAGCGTTGATGCCTTCGGCGTAGTCGCGGAGCGAGGCGGCGATGTCGGAGATGGTGGCTCGGGCGGAGGCGAGCTGCTGGGCGGATTCGGAGAAGCGCCCGTCGTAGCGGGCGAGTTCGTCGACGTTTCGTACGGCGTCGCGGAGTGCCGCTTCGGCGCTCGAGCTGCCTTCGTAGAGCTGGTCGAAGGCGCTCATCGCGGCGGAGTAGAGTTTTTCGGCGTTGGCGAGGACGCGTTTCTCGGTTTCGAGGGCCTCGTCCTCGCCGGGAGTGAGATGGGCCTGCTCAATTTCCTTGCTCTGATAGCTCCACAGATCAACCATGCGCAGGCGGTCTTGTTCGCCGTGAAGGAGGTCGTTGAGTTTTCCGGCGGTGACATGCCACAGAACGTGAGCCGCGGCGACCGCATCTAACGAAATGCCGGCGAAACGGTCAAGCAGGAGGCGTTGCTGCGCCTGGTCGAAACTGGAGAGGCTTTCGGTCTGCGCGTGGACCAGCGCGAGCTCGGGCGCGAGCAGCTTGAGGACCTGGACGGTGGCGGGCTGGTTGTTCACGAAGACGCGACCTTTGCCCGTGGAAAGAATCTCGCGGCGAAGGATGATCTCGGTGCCTTCGACGTCGATTCCGTTGGCTTCCAGGATGGCTTCGGCGCCGGGAGTGGACTCGAAAACGCACGAGAGAGCGGCCTTGTCCGCGCCGTGGCGAACCAGCTCTCCCGAGCCCTTGCCGCCAAGGAGGAGGGCAAGCGCGTCGACGAGGATGGATTTGCCTGCGCCGGTTTCGCCGGTAAGGAGATTGAGGCCTGGCCCAAAGGAGGCGATGGCGTGATCGATAACGGCGTAATTCTCAGCGCGGAGTTCGACGAGCATGGTTGATCCGTATTGCCACGGCGTTCGAAGAGTGAACGAACCTGGTCTCCCACCCTTGGCGAATTGGCAAAGGCAAGCCAAGGATGGGGCACCCAATCCCCAGTTCATTAGAATCCGAGCGCAGCATAGCATGAATGGGGCTCGCGAGGAGCGCATCTGGCCGCCAGAACGCAGGAAACTAAAGCCCGCAGGGTGGGTCCGATGATGGTAAAGGCACCCAAAGGGTCACTTGGGCCGAAGAACATGGTCTGGTACCGTTGAGAATGAGGTGAATGGCGATTTTTACAGCATTATTGGCGTTGATTTTGCAGAGTGACGGCGGCGCGGGAACGGGCGCGGCGCCCTCGCTGGGCTTTGGCGAACTGGCCAACATGATGACCAACATCGGGGGAGTTGCAATCTTCGTACTGGTGCTGCTGATGCTGGCCAGCCTGTACTCGTGGACGGTGATTCTGGGCAAGATTTCGACGTTCAGCAAGGCGACGACACAGAGCAAGAGGTTCATTCGGGCGTTTCGCAAGGCAACGCGGCTGCAGGAGATTGCGGCACTGACCAGCGAATATAGCGCGAGCCCGCTGGCGCAGGTGTTTGAGGATGTGTACGAGACGTACAAGCGGCAGACGGGTGGGTCGGGGCCTCCGCGGAACCTGGCGCCGCTGGAACGCACGGCGCAGACCGCGGCGAGCACGGCGGTGACGGCGCTGGAGCGGCGCATGACGTGGCTGGCTACGATCGGAGCAACCAGCCCGTTTGTGGGACTGTTCGGAACGGTGATGGGCGTGGTGGACGCATTCAGCGGGCTGGGGACGGCAGGTGCGGCAACACTACGCGCCGTGGCGCCGGGCATTAGCGAGGCACTGATTACGACGGCAGCTGGACTGTTTGTGGCCGTGCCTGCGGTGGTGGCGTACAACCAGTTTTCAGCTCGGATCAGGATTTTCGCATCAGCGACAGACGATTTTTGCCGCGAGCTGCTGAACTCGCTGGAGGAAATGCCTCAGCGGACTCAGGCGCCGGCGGCGCCCCGCGCGCCGGCCGAGATGCCGCGTGAGGCGGAGCGCAGTCTATATAAGTAGCGGAGTTAGCGGAGCTAGCCCGTTTCGCAAGAGGGTGAACGTGGCATTTTCGACAATCAACGGACAGACACGGTCGTCGCTGGCGGAGATCAATATCACTCCGCTGGTAGACGTTGTGCTGGTCCTACTTGTGATCTTCATGATCACCGAGCCAGTGCTGCAGTCGGGGATCGAAGTGAATGTGCCGAAGACGCGGACAGTGAAACAGATCACCGAGCAGCGGATGGTGGTGACGATCGACCGCGACCAGAATGTGTTTCTGAACGATCAGCCGGTAAACGTACACGATTTGCCGGCGCGACTGCATCAGGCAGGGGTGGATCCGGCCCACCAGGCGATTTATTTGCGCAGCGATGAGCGAGTGCCGTTCGGGGCGTTCGCCAGCGTGATGGATGCGGTGAAGCTGTCGGGGATCACGAATGTGTCGATCGTGACGCAGCCGCTGGATCAAAAGGGATCGGCAGGAAGCGGGAATTAGGAGATGCTGCGGGGCTAGTGAGGTTGGCGGAGCTAGCCAGTCGGCGGTTGATGAAAAATGGAAAGTGTTCTTGAGGGCGGCGAACACCTGGAGCGGGAACTGGCGCGGGAGCCTTTTGCGGGACCGGCCGCGGGGGCGGTGGGGTTGCATCTGGCGATCGCCGCAATGCTCTTGTCTTACGCGTGGGCGATGGGGCTGTTTCATCACAACTTTTGGGGCAATGCCGGTGCGGGCGGCGCGATACAAGTAAATCTCGTGACTGACGCGCTGCCGCTGCCGGCCGATCAGATCAATCAGAATGTGCTGGCGACGGAGACGCCGAGCAAGGCGCCGGCTGCGCCGAGCCCGAAAGAAGAGAAGCACGTGGATGAGACGGCGATTCCAATTCTGGGCAAGCCGACGAAGCCTACGGCGCAGAACATTCCGAAGACGCAAATGCACCAGCCGCCGCCCAAACAGAATGTTGCGCAATACGGCGAGCAAAACGGCTCGGTAATGCCACACCAGATGCAGCTAGGATCAGGTGGGCCGACAACAGTCGGAGACAACAACTTTGCCAGCCTTTATCCGTGGTATGTGGACCAGATCAACCGGAAGATGTCACAGAGCTGGGACAAGGCACAGGTGGATCCGCGGACGCCGAAGGGCGCGCGCGTTTACCTGGACTTCTCAATTTACCGGGACGGGAGCCACACCCGGCCGCAGATCGACACCTCAAGCGGGAGCCCGACGCTGGACAACTCTTGCATGCTCGGCGTGCAGCGCGTGGACACGTTTGGTCAGCTTCCGCCAAACTATAATCAAAGCACCTTGAAGGTTTCATACTACTGCGAGTACTGAAAGACAGTGGTTAGTGATTAGTGGTTAGTGGCGTGCGCACAAACCTCTGTTACCCCAACAGGAAGGACTGCAGAACGCATGAAGGCAATATTTCGGGTCTTCACCCTGTTCTTACTTTCCCTGGCGTACCTTTCAGCGCCGCAAGTTTTCGCGCAAGACTGGGTACACACGGGAACCAACCTTGGTAACGAGCGCATTCGCCTGGCCGCGGCCGACTTCAAGCCGGTCGGGAGCGATCCCGGAACGGTACCGCTGAAGGCGATTTTCGACTCCACACTCTATAGCGACCTGACGAACGCGGGCATCTTCGACATGGTGTCAAAGAGCCTGGCGCCGCAGTCTATGCCGGGATCGCCACAGGAGTTCGCGGGAGATCAATGGTCAGCGGCGCCGGCCAGCGCTGCGATGGTAGCGTTCGGAGCGCTGTCGGCCACGAACGGGCGGCTTGTGGTTTACGGGTGGCTGACGGACGCGCGCACGGCAGGAAGCGCGCCGGTGCTGGCCAGCCAGTACAACGAGGCGGCAAGCGAAGAGATGGCGCGCACATTGGCGCACCGGTTTGCCGACGAGATCATCTACCGGCTGGGCGGCGCGATAAACGGTATTGCCGAAACCAAAATTTATTTTGTGAGCAATCGGACCGGGTCCAAAGAGATCTGGGTGATGGATTACGATGGGCAGAATCAGCATGCGGTCACGCATCTGGGCAGCATTTCGCTCTCTCCGCGCATCTCACCGGATAACTCCCGAATTGCGTTTGCCTCGTTGGGAAGCGATGGATGGGCAATTCGGATGTATTCCCTGGACCTGGAACGGCTGGTGAGCTTCCCGGCGGGATCCGCGGGAGGAAGCAACCAGTCGCCGGCATGGTCGGCAGACGGGTTGAAAATTGCATTCTCTTCCGCGAGATCGGGCCATCCGGATATCTGGATTGCGGACGTGAGCGGCGCCAATGCGCACGGGGTGACGTCGTTCGGCTCCGATGTATCGCCAGTTTGGAATCCGCGCACCAGCAACCAGCTCGCATTTGTGAGCGGAAGGACGGGCGAACCGCAGATTTACATGATGGACAAGGATGGCGCCAATGTGCAGCGGATGACTGACGGCGGGTATGCCATCTCTCCGTCGTGGTCGCCCAACGGGAGCATCCTGGCGTTTGCATGGAACCGCAAATACGGTCCCGGCGATCCCGGCGGGTATGACATCTACGTGATGGATATTGCCAGCAAGAACTGGCTGCAGGCGACCCACGAAGCAGGCGTCAACGATTTTCCGTCGTGGTCGCCGGATGGACGCCACATTGTGTTCCAGCGGCAGATTGGACATCGCACGCAGATCTGGACAATGCTGGCCGACGGCACCAATCAGCAGCAACTGACGTTCTCCGGCGACAATATGATGCCCAACTGGAGTTGGAAGTGAGCTTTCAACTGAAGGCCGGACCCGGAGGGTGCCCTGCGTGGCAAGTTCCCGCGTTTTAACTGTGTCCTCGGATTCAATGAACTATCATTTTTGTGGGTGCTGAAGTGCGACGGCGGCACGCTGCGGTGACAAAAATCCCGGTTGCCCGAAAGAGCGACTTGACCTTTCTTAGAAGGAGAACTCCCTTGAAGACACAGAAATCCATTTTTTCGATTGCTCTTTTGCTGGTCGCCTTGATCGCAGTCTCGGGTTGCAACAAGAAGACTGCGCCTTTACCGTCCGCGGAAGAGGCGCCGACGACATCCCTGGGCACGCCGACGGCACAATTGACCGCGACACCGACGGTGATCTCGGCCGGGGACCAGGTGCAGCTGAGCTGGAAGACGACCAACGCAAGCTCGATTTCGATTGACGGCATCGGCGATGTTCCCTCGGTCGGCGTGAAGACGGTGACCCCGACCGAGTCAACCACTTATCATCTGGTGGCGCGCGGGAATGGCGGCTCGGCCGATGCTTCGGCGTATGTAACAGTGAATTCGCCGCCGGCGATCAGCGTGCCCAGCAAGAGCATGAGCGCGGAGGAAGAGTTCAACGCGAGGGTGCAGCCGATTTTCTTTGATTATGATACCTACGATATTCGCGGTGATGCGCAGGCAACTTTGGCGAAGAATGCCGATTACCTGAATGCGCATCCCGACATCAAGGTTGTGATCGGCGGTTACTGCGACGAGCGCGGATCGGACGAATACAATCTGGTGCTGGGACAAAACCGGGCACAGGCTGCGAAAACCGCGCTGGTTACGGCGGGCATCGCGGCGGATCGCATCCGGGTAATCAGCTACGGCAAGGAAAAGCCGTTCTGTTCCGATTCGACAGAGGAGTGCTGGCAGTTGAACCGCAGAGACGGGTTCACGATCGACAAGTAAAGATAGCTGTCAGCTTTCAGTTGGCGATTCAATCGCATTGACACGCGGCAGCCTCGCTCCCTCAGCCAGGCTGCCGTATGTTGTATTCAGGAAGTTGTTGAATCAGAAAGGTCATTAGTCATGCTGAAATCAAGTCGAATTCGTCAACGTCTGCTCGCAATTGCAGCACTCATTCTTCTGTTTGGTCCCGCGGCCATCCCCGCTCACGCGGTCTCGAAAGAGATCGTGGAATTGCAAACGCAGGTGCAGCAATTGTTGGATGCGGTGCAGCGGCTGCAATCCACGCTGGATTCGCGCATGGGGTTGCTGGAACACCTGGCGCAACAGACCGCCGACCAGGCATCCCAGGTGACCACCACCGTGAACGCGCTGCAACAGAAGATCAGCGCGCAGAACGACGCGGTAGGCAGCAAGGTGGACGCGGTTTCAGGACAGGTGCAGTCGCTGAACGATTCTGTGGATGAGCTGAAGGCGCGAGTTGCCAAGCTGGACAAATCTGTGCAGGACCTGCAGGCGCAGCTGCAGGCGATGCAGGCGGCGCAGGCGCAGCAGCAGCCGTCCGCAACGGGACCCAGTGCCACCGGTCCTGGCGGGACGGCAGCACCGGCTGGGCCAGTACAGGGATCGGGTACGCCAGGCGGCGCGCCCGGAGCGGCAACGACGCAGCAGGCACCGCCATTGCAGGAAACTTTGCAGGCTGGCGAGCGCGACTATAACGCGGGACGGTACCAAGTGGCGCAAGGAGAGTTTCAGGACGTGGTGCACTATTACCCGCTGGACGACATGGCGGGGACGGCGCAGTTCTATCTGGGCGAGATTGCGTACCAGCAGAAGGACTACGACACGGCGATTAACGACTACAACGCACTGCTCGAGGGCTTCAGCGGCAACGCGAAGGTTCCAGCGGCACAATTGCACAAGGGTTTCGCGCTGATTGCGCAAGACAAGCGCGAGGAAGGGATTCACGAGTTGCGCTCACTGATCCAGCGGCACCCGCAGACGCCGGAGGCGAGAGCGGCGCGCACCAGGCTGACGACGATGGGAGTGAAGACCACCACTGCGGAGTCGGCGCACTAAGAGGCAGCTTTCAGCTTTTGGCGCAGTTGCACTGATTTACAAGTACACGACGAAAAGCCCCGCGACGAGCGGGGCTTTTCTCTGGGCGGAAATCCGCAGCGGTTCAGTTCTTGGCAGGGGCGGTATCGATCGGCACAGTGCCGTCCGGGTTCGCGGAGGCAGGCGCGGATGGCGTGTTTTCGGCCGGCGTATTCGCGGCCGCTGCGGCATTGGCGGCTGCTTTCGCCACGCTTTTGTGGTGGCGAACATCTGCGCCCTGCACCCAGAAGATGACATCTTCGGCGATGTTGGTGGCGTGATCTCCGACGCGCTCGAGGCTGCGGCAGATCATGAGAGCGTTTAGAGCCTGTGGAGCGAGATGACTCTGCTCTTCCATGACTTTCGTGAGTGCGCGAAAAGCGGCGCGGTTCATCTGGTCGACGGCATCATCCATGGTGAGCACGCCACGGGCCAGCTCGGCGTCGCCTTCTATAAAGGCCTGCAGGCTTTTACGCACCATGTCGGCAGCCATTGAGGCCATGCGCGGAATGTCAACCGGCAAGTCGACGGCGCCCAGGCGATCCATGTGCCGGACGCGGTCGCTGATGCTCTTAGCGGCGTCGCCCACGCGTTCCAGATCGGCGTTGATCTTGATGACGCTGAGAATGAAGCGCAGGTCGATGGCCATGGGCTGCTCCATGGCGAGCAGGTCGAGCGCGGCCTGATCGATGTCGCGCTCCATGCGATTGATGGCAATCTCGCTGCGGCTGACCAGGTCGCAGATGGAAAGGTCGCGAACCCGGTAAGCCTCAATAGCGCGTTGGATCGCCTGCTCGGCGAGCCCGGCCATGACCAGAAGATTTTCCTTCAGGTCTTCCAGACTCTGTTGAAAGCGTATGCGTGTCATCCGAACCTGCCCGTGATGTAATCCTCCGTGCGCTTGTCAGAAGGATTGGTGAAGATTTTGTGGGTCGAATCGAACTCGACCATGCGGCCGTTGAGGAAGAAGCCGGTATTCTCTGCCACGCGGGCCGCCTGCTGCATATTATGCGTCACAATCACGATTGTGTACTGCGACTTTAGTTGGAAGATGAGGTCTTCGATCTTGGAGGTAGAGACGGGATCGAGGGCGGAGGCCGGCTCGTCCATAAGCAGGACTTCAGGATCGACGGCGAGGGCGCGGGCGATGCAGAGGCGCTGCTGCTGGCCGCCCGAGAGGCTGGCGCCGGATTTCTTCTTCAGGTCGTCCTTGACCTCGTCCCAGAGCGCGGAGTTCTTGAGGGATTTTTCGACGACTTCGTCGAGGGAGCGGCGATTGGAGAAGCCGTTGAGCTTGAGGCCGGCCGAGACGTTGTCGTAGATGGACATGGTGGGAAAGGGATTGGGGCGCTGGAAGACCATGCCCACGCGGCGGCGGATTTCGACGGGCGTGGTGTCGTTATAAATATCAAGGTCGCCAATGCGAACAGTGCCGGTGACGCGGGCGATGGGATTGGTCTCGTGCATGCGGTTGAGGCAGCGCACAAAGGTGCTCTTGCCGCATCCGGAAGGACCGATCAGCGCCGTAGCGTGATTCGCGGGGATATTCAGATTGATGTCCTGCAGCGTGTGATTGGTGCCGTACCACGCATTCAGGTTCGTAACTTCGATGCCGACTCCCACGTGCGCATTTCTCCTTCTTACCTTGGCTGAAACCAAAACATCGCGGGGCCGATTTCATCAAGAAATCAGCCCATCACTTAAACCTCAAGACGGCACTCTCGAAGGAGAAATGCCGTTTAGCTTGCCCCTTTCAAAACGCCGCGGCTGGTGACAAAACGAACCAGCGAAACGGCGAGCACAATGAGAACAATCAAAACCAGCGCTCCCGCCCAGGCCAGCCGGTGCCAGTCGTCGTAGGGAGAAATGGCGTAGACATAGATTTGCAGAGGGAGGGCTGCGATGGGCTCGTTAAGGCTGGTGCTCCAGAAATCGTTGCCCAATGCGGTGAAGATGAGCGGCGCGGTTTCTCCGGCTACACGTGCAAAGGCCAACATGCAGCCGGTGATGATTCCGGGCGAGGCGGTCTTAACGGTAATGGAAATGACTGAACGCCAGTTGGGAACGCCGAGTCCCAGAGCGGCTTCTCGCACAGCATGGGGAACCATGAGGAGCATTTCCTCAGTGGTGCGGCAAATGGTCGGGATCATCATGATGCCAAGCGCCACTCCGCCAGCCATGGCCGAGAAATGATGTTGCGGCACCACGATGAGCGAGTAAGCGGCAAGGCCCATCACGATGGAAGGAACGCCGTTGAGGACGTCGGCGGTGAAGCGGATGGCGTTAGCCAGTTTGGTGCCGCGGCCAAACTCGGCAAGGTAGACGCCTCCACCGATGCCGATGGGAACTCCGATGAGGCTGGCGAGAGCAAGCAGAGTGACCGAACCCACGATTGCGTTGGCCATTCCGCCACCGGTCTCGCCGACCGGCGCGGGAATCTTGGTGAAAAAATCAAGATTCAGCGAGCTGGCGCCTTTGATGATGAGGTAGATGAAGATCGCGACGAGCGGCAGAATGACGAGGATGGTCGACAACACCGCGAGAAACGTCGCGGCCTTGTCAACCACCGAGCGGACCTGGGCACGCATTTTGAATTCCTGCCGCATTCTCTCTTCGATTCCCTTCTTCAGCGATTGCGGAACTTGTTTCCGTTTCTCAACGCTGCGTTGCCGGGGCTCCTCGCGTGACCGCCCAGACCAGCAGGCGGGCGATTGCATTCACGATAATGGTGACGATAAAGAGCGCCAGGCCAATCTCGATGAGTGCGCTCAGGTGCATGTCTGTGACGGCCTCGGTGAACTCGTTGGCGATGACGGAAGCCATCG
This sequence comes from uncultured Occallatibacter sp., assembly GCA_964468605.1. Classification (GTDB taxonomy): domain Bacteria; phylum Acidobacteriota; class Terriglobia; order Terriglobales; family Acidobacteriaceae; genus Telmatobacter. Next base: position 10,117 of record CAYYKV010000048.1, read on the forward strand.
AGCTGCCGTTGGCGAGCAGAGAGCGATGAATTTCCGGAGTGTTGCCAATGACCATGGTGACGGCCATGGTTTCTCCCAGCGCGCGGCCAAGGCCAAGAATGATTCCTCCGACGATGCCGACGCGAGCGTTGCGTAGAACGCCCATGCGAATCATCTCCCAGCGCGTAGCGCCGAGGGCCAGGACGGCTTCGCGTTGCGAGTGAGGCACAGCCGTCATCACCTCGCGCGTGAGCGAGGAGATAATGGGCAGAATCATGATGGCGAGAATGATGGCGGAGGCGAAAAAGCCGAGACCGGTGGGGTTGTCGTCACTAAAGAACCCCGTCCAACCCAGGCTCTTGATGAGGAAGGGGTTCACATATACGCGGAGTAGCGGGACCAGGACGAAAACAGCCCACAAGCCGTAAATGATGCTGGGAATGGCAGCGAGCAGTTCAGTAAGAAAAGCGAGCGGCGCGCGCAGCAGCCCGGGACACATTTCGGTGAGGAAGATGGCGACGCCGATGGCCAGCGGAACCGCCAGCACCAACGAGAGGAGCGAGGAGACCAGTGTGCCGTAAACAAATGGCAGGGCGCTGAAGTAGTTGTTGACCGGATCCCAGTAGGAGGGAAGACCGGTCGTCGGGTCGATGTAAGTCTTCCAGAAAAACTGAAATCCGAACGCGTGCCAGGAGAGTTGGGAACGCTCGATCAGTTGCCATGCAATGAGGACCACAATGCCAAAGATGCTGAGCGCGCACAACACCATAAGCACCTGAAAGACGCGGTCGGCGATGGCAGAGTTACCGCGCGCGAGCAGAAAGCGGCGAATGGCCGAGTGCTCCTGCGGAGGCGCCGGGGCGGATCCCTGTGGAGGAATCGAGGCAGCTTCCGGTTCAGTATGGGGCTGGGAGATACGAATCTCAGGCACGATGGCGTCCACAGAGGTCAGGCTACCGGTGAATTATGAACAGGAGGTTACAAGGCTGCTAAATCAAGCCCATAGAGCAGGAAAAATCCCCAAGAATCCCGGATGAGCACAAGTACGGAACAAAAAGTTGTTCCTCCAATGGCTCCTCTGCCCGGTAAGCTGAGGATTTGAAATATGGAAGGCTCCCGTCATGCGCTTTATTTTAAGACTTGTCGCTCTTGCACTGACCCTCCCCGCCCTCCACTCCACAAGCCAAGCCCAGAAACCCGAACCGGCCGACGCCACGCACCGCGCCTGGAACGCCTCCTGGGTCACCCATCCAACCGCCCCGCTGCGGGAGCCCCTCGTACTCCACTTCCGCCGCGGGCTGACCTTGGATTCGGTCCCACCCAGCTATCCGGTACGCGTCAGCGCCGACAATCGCTTCGTGCTGTACGTCAACGGCCAGCGCCTCGGCGACGGCCCGGCCAGGGGCGACCTGGACCATTGGCGGTACGAGCGCTTCGACCTCGCCCCGCTTCTCCACGCTGGAGAAAATCTCATTACCGCGACCGTCTGGAACTGGGGTATCTTCGCCCCGGTTGCGCAGATCAGCGACCGCACGGCGTTCCTGCTCGAAAGCGAAGCAGCCGGCGCCGCTTCGATCAGCACTCCCGACGGCTGGCAGGTTGAGATCGAGTCCGGCCACCGGCCTCTCGATCGCAGCTCCGTCAACCTGCAGACCTACTTTGCTTCCGGCCCCGGCGAGCAAATCAACGCTGCCTTTTACGACTGGAACTGGCAATCGCAATTGGATGCGAGTCCCTCTTGGGTCCCGGTCGCATCTCCCATGCGCGACAGCATGTTTCCCTCTGTCGCCAAAGCCCACTCCGCCGATGCCACTGGCGACAACTTTTGGGGCCTGGTTCCCGATGCGTTACCCCACATGGAGTATGCGCCCACCACCGTTGGCGAGACCGTGAGGATCGATGTCCTGAACCGCAGCCCTCAAGCAGCCGACCTGCGCGCATTCCCGGCCGCCCCGGTTACCGTCCCAGCCGGCACTCATGTCCACATCCTGCTCGACCGCAAAACATTAGCCACTGCCTATCCCCTTCTTACCGTCTCCGGCGGCCAGGGAGCGCAAATCTGGCTGACATACTCCGAGGCCCTTTACGACAAAAAGAACCACAAAGCTGACCGCGACGAGGTAGGCGACCGCTCCGCTCTTGGCCTCAGAGACAGCTTCCTGCCCGACGGCGGAGCCCATCGCTCCTTTCAACCACTCTGGTGGCGGACGTGGCGCTATCTCGACCTCGACATCGAAACCGCCGGCGATCCGCTGACCCTGGAGTCCCTCAAAGCCGCCTTTACCGCATATCCATTCGAAGAGCGCGCATCTTTCCAACCGCCCGACGAAGATCTCAACAAAATCTGGGACATCAGTTGGCGCACCGCCCGTCTCGATGCCCATGAAACCTACATGGACACTCCCTACTACGAGCAGCTCCAGTACATAGGCGACACCCGCATCCAGGCCCTCATCTCCTACGCCGTCGCCGGCGACGACCACCTCGCCGTACAGGCACTCCAGTCCTTTGACGCCTCCCGCATTCCCGACGGCATCACGCGCAGCCGCTATCCCAGCTCCCTTCCGCAATCGATTCCCACCTTCTCACTCCTCTATGTCGGCATGGTGCACGACTACTGGCTCTACCGTCCCGACCCCGAACCCGCCCGCGCATCGATCCCCGGAATGCGCGCCGTAATGGACTGGTTCGCCCGCTACGAACAGCCCGACGGACTGCTCAAGCAGCTTCCCTGGTGGAGCTTCGTCGATTGGGTTCCTTCCGGCACCATTCCAACCTACGACGCCAACGGCGAGTCCTGCGTAACCACCCTTGAGTACCTCGGCGCACTCGAAGACGCCGCCGCGCTGGAAAAAGGTCTCGGCGATCCGCTTCGCGCGGCGCGCTACCAGATGCGCGCAGCGCACGTGCGTCGCGGCCTCACCATCAAGTGCTGGAACGCCCAGCGAGGTCTCTTCGCCGACACGCCCGACCAGAAAAACTTCAGCCAGCAGGGCAATATCCTCGCTGTCCTCTACGACGTCGTCCCCAAACAGCAGCAGAAAAATGTTCTGCGCCAGATGCTGGCCATCGAGCCCGGAACCACCCCGAACGGCATTCTCAGCGCGTCCTACTACTTCCGTTTCTACCTGGCCCGCGCCCTCGAACACGCCGGTATGGCCGATGAATACCTGGCCTCGATCGATCCATGGCGCAAGCTGCTCCCGTTTCACTTCAGCACTTGGCCCGAGACTCCCGGCGACACGCGCTCCGACTCCCACGCCTGGAGCGCGCATCCCATCTACGACCTGCTCACGCTGGTGGCGGGCATCGAACCGGCCAGTCCAGGATTTGCAACCGTGCGTATCGCCCCGCACCTCGGCGCCCTGCGCTCGCTCACGGCAACCTATCCACATCCTCAGGGCGACATCAAGGTCGAGTACACCCGCAAAGTCGCGGGATTGCACGCAAAGATCTCTATGCCCGGCAAGCTGAGCGGCAGTTTCGTGTTCAACGGCAAGACTTGGCCTCTGAGACCGGGAGTGAATTCGATCGAGGCGCCCTAGGTCAGTCAAAGAAAATCGGCGTGCTGGCCCGGAGCCAATCTACCGTCCCGACGGTCGAGCGTGATAAAACTCCAACATGACAAAGGGAAAGACGCCGCTGGCGCCAGGCCATGTGAACCTGCGCATGCTGGCCGATCATCTGGGGCTCTCGCAGACGACGGTTTCCCTTGTGTTGAACAACTCGCCCAGCGCCAAATCCATCCCCCAGGAGACGCGAAAACGGGTCGAAGAGGCCGCGGAACGGCTGGACTACCGGCCCAACTATTTTGCGCGGTCGCTGCGTCAAAGCAAGTCAATGAGCGTTGGCGTGCTGGCGCCTGACCTGAGTGAGGGCTACTTTACGCGCGTGATGAGCGGCGTGGTGCAGGAGCTGACCGCGGCCCATTATTTCTATTTCACGGCGTGCCACGATTGGAAGCCGGAGCTGATTGAAAAGTACCCCCGCATGCTGGTGGAGCGGGCGGTGGACGGGTTTCTGCTGCTGAATACGGCGATGGAAGAGCTGGCGGTACCGGTGCCAGTGGTCGCCATTTCTGCGCACTGCGCGGCAGACTACGTCACGAATATCGTGCTCGATCACCACATGGCGGTGCGGCAGGCGCTGGAGCATTTGCACAAACTGGGCCACCGGCGGATTGCCATCATGCGCGGCCCTCACGTGATTCCCGACTCGGAGTTCCGCTGGGAGAGCATTCAGCAGGTGGCCAGGGAGATGGATTTGAAGCTCGATCCGGATCTGGCGATCCGCATCGACGCAGCAGGATGGTCAACGAAGGACGGGCAGCATCCGATGGCGCCGCAGATCGGCTATGAACCGATGCAGGCGCTGCTCGAAAGAACGCGCGACTTCACCGCGGTGTTTTGCTTCAATGACATTGCGGCGATCGGCGCCATTCGCGCGCTGAAGGACGCGGGGTTGAGCGTGCCGGGAGACGTTTCGGTGGTGGGGTTCGACGATATTATGTCGGCGGCTTATGCAACGCCTTCTCTCACCACGGTGCGCCAGCCGCTGGCGGAGATGGGCAGGCGCGGTGCAAAGGTCCTGCTGGAGCGGATTGCTGACAGCAAGAAAGCGTTTCAAACCGACATCCTCATGGAATCGGAGTTGATTGTCCGCGAATCGACCGGGCCGGCCAAGAACTCACGGTGAGACGGGAATTCAGCTGCAGGCGGCGGCGAGCCAGCGGCCGATGTAGACCTGCGCGTGAGCTTCTCCGCAGTAGTGGCGCGCGCCTGGCGCGTCGGCGGCTTCTTTGGTCCATTTGAAAACCGTCAATTGGGCGTCGTTGCAACGGATGACGATCCAGTGCTGCGGATTATCGCTCTCTTCGCCGCAGATTTCACATCGATAGATGGTATCGATCACAGGTGCGACCTCTACTTTGGGACCTTGGGAAAAAGGGACCGGGTCAGGTCTTTGCCAGTCTCGAAGCAATTCTACTCGAGCATCTGCAGATCGAGCGGCTCGACGAGCATGCAATCCATGGAATGGATATGGGCCAGCGCGCGCTTCAGCGCGGAGGTTTTGCAGGGTTCCACGGTGACCACGAAGGGCAGCGCGTCGGCGGGATAACCGGCCTTTTGCACGATAGCGCGAATGTTGATCTGCTCCTTGGCGAGCGCGGTTGTGATGGCAGCCACGATGCCGGGGCGGTCACGCACCAGGAAGCGAATGTAATGAGGGACCTCGAACTCGTCGCCGAGGCGCGCCGGAGCTGACGGGATTTCGACGCGCCGCGAGCCATGCGCGAGGGCGAGCAGATCGCTGACGACGGCGACTGCGGTGGGATGGCCGCCCGCTCCGTGACCGGAGAAGACCACGTCGCCGCCGTAATGGCCGCTGGCGATGACCATGTTCTCCGTTCCCTGCGACCATGCAAGAGGAGAACGCAGTGCGACGAGCATGGGACCGACCGTGGCCGCAATCCGGCCCTCCACCTGCTGCGCGCGCGACACCTGGCGAATGGTGCAGCCAAGATCGCGGGCATAGCTGAAATCGACGGGCGTGATGGTGGTGATGGAGCGCGGAACAATCTCCTCGGGGTCGACCTGCACGCGGAGAGCGAGGCGCATCAGAATGGCAAGCTTGGCCCGCGCATCGAATCCTCCCACATCCTCGATGGGGTCGGCTTCGGCATAGCCTTTGGCCTGCGCTTCGGCCAACACTGCGGCGTACTCGGCACCTTCTTCCATTTTGCTCAGGATAAAGTTGCAGGTGCCGTTGAGAATGCCTTCCAGGCGCTCGATGCGGTCGCCTGCCATGCCCTGTTCGAGGCCGGGAATGACGGGGATTCCACCTGCCACGGCAGCACCGTATTTAAGATGGCCGCCTTTGGCCGCAGCCAGACGCTCCAGATCGATGCCGTGATAGGCAATGAGTTTCTTGTTGGCGGTGACTACGCTCTTGCCCGCTTCGAGCGCGCGGCGCACCCAGGTCCCAGCAGGATCGAGGCCGCCGGCAAGTTCGACAATTACGTCCACATCGGAGGCGAGCACGGCGTCGGCGTCTTCGCTCCAGACGATGCTCGAAGGCGCCCAGTCTGCGCGCTTGCGCGCGATCTTGCGGTTGAAGATGTGGGTCAGCTCCAGGCCTTGCGGTTTGGATTCCAGGAGAATGCGCGCCACCGAGCTGCCCACGGTTCCAAAGCCGAAGATGGCAATGCGGAGATGACGCGCGGAGCGGGACTTGTGTGAGGGCGCGGCGTATGCTTCGGACGGCGAAGCTGAGTTGTGCACTTGTGGCACTGGGATCTTCCTTTGCTTTTTGTCGGCGGGCAAAACCAAGCGATACGTAGATGATAGCCGAGAGGAGCAAGAAACAGCCGCCGGTGGCAGTGGTCGGTGGTCAGTTGTCCTCAGTCAGTGAACAGCAAACAACTCCCGTCATTGGGGCCGACGCTGAGCTTTGTCACTTTTTTGTCACTTGCGGCCCAATGGCGATCAGTCTCTGCTAGCATGAGCTTCAGATGCGGCGCGGCTTCTCCATCTTTCTGATTCTGTTCTTCGGACTCGGGCCGCTGTCGGCTTTTATCGACGGCAGCGAAGACGCAGGCCTGCCGCCCTGTTGCCGGCGGCACGGGATGCACCACTGCGCGATGTACGCGCAAATCATGGCCATGAGGGCCGGCCGCGGCATCGATCCGACGCCCAGCTTTTCCGTACCCCTGACCTGCCCGCTCTATCACGGACCGGCATTTTCGATGCTAATGCCGGCTCACGCGCTAACGGCAGCTCCGGTAGCCTTTCGCGCTGAATTCAAGCGCGCTCCTGCTCCCACACTCGAACGGATGGCGGCGTTTTCTCGCCCCAGTCGCGCGCACTCCGGACGCGGCCCTCCAGCCTCGAATCCAAGCTAAACATTGTGCTAAAGACAAAGCCTTGATGAAGAGGGCGATGGTGTGCGTTCGCGCGAACGACGCGAACAAAACGTTTTGTCGCGCCTCAAGTCTCGCCGCAGGGGTTTGATCTTCCTCTACGCAAGGGCTTTTTCCTGCGCTTCCCCGCATCGCGCCAGTCATCGTCGCGCTGCCGGCGCAGCGCGTGACGACCGTTGGCTTTGCACGAGAACGAAAGCGAGGTCATTTTTTATGCGAAATCTTCTTCATACTCTAGCGGCAGGGCTGCTGCTGGCCGCTTCTCTTCCCGCGTCTGCGACTGTGTTTGCCACTGTGCATGGGGTTGTTCACGACCCGCAGCACCGGCCGATTGCGGGCGCGACGGTGACGTTGCAGGCTGCGGATTCCGACTTTGCGCTGCACGCCACGACAGATGCCGATGGAGAATTCGAATTACCGCAGGCGCCCATCGGAATATACCGGCTGACGGCGACGGCGAGCGGATTCGCCATCGCCACGCAGACATTGACGGTTGCTTCGGGCACGAATCCGATTCTGCACATCCCGCTGAAAGTGGCAGGTGCGACACAATCGGTGGTCGTAAATGGAACGGCAAGCTCGGCTGACACGGTGACGCCGACGACGCTGATCACGCAGCAAACGATCGAAGAGACGCCCGGCGCGGACCGTACCATCGGTACTGAGATGATTACCGACTACGTGCCCGGCGCGTACATGACACACGACATGCTGCACATGCGAGGCGGACACCAGACGAGCTGGCTGATCGACGGCGTGGCGATTCCGAATACAAAGATCGCGTCGAACGTCGGGC
>CAYYKV010000049.1:0-17594 GCA_964468605.1 uncultured Occallatibacter sp.
CGCCGGCAGTTGATCGACAAACTTGTCCATCATGGTTTCGCTAAAGCGCGTGGGCCTGTCCTCGCCCTCGCCTGCCGGCTTCCACTCCGAGGCCAAAAAGGCCGCGCGCACGTTCGACAGCAGGACGCAGGCGAACAGGACGTCAACGATTCCCGGCAGGTGCCCCATCATCACGGTGTAGAGCAGCCCGGTGAAGAAGATGCCGAAGACAATGGCTGCTGCCGGCCAGCTTGCCTCGCGGACGCCCATCCCGCCCACCAGATAAACGAGCGCCGCCATCAGGTAGGCGACCAGCACGACGAGATTGCTTGAGAACGCCGCAACGACCAGTTGAATTGCGGCGAGGGCCACGCAAATCCAGAATCCTTGCTGGCCCAGGTAGTTCACATCCCACGCATTCTCGACCGTGGGCCAAAAGATGCTTTTGAGCCGGCCGTCGGAGCGGCGGCTCTCGCCAGACAACCCTAGTGTTTGCATGCACGCCAGTGTGGCCCTGCGCCTGCCGCGAGTCAAGCCCCACGCCATGAGTTTTTGAGAATATGCCCGGCGACTCATCTTCGGCCTCAATGCAACTGCATCTTTCGGGCCTCACCACAAAAGCCGGGCGCGCTGTCCGGGCTGTATTCCAGAGCAACCGCCGTCCGCCGCGGAGAATGACGGGAGCCGAAGGATCTGCTTCAGGGGGTTCTGACGAAGGGTGGGACAGCACGAACCCGGGTCCCGCGGAAGGGTCGCGGAGGGGGCACTTTGGGGCCGGAAGGGGCCGTTCTGCGCACAAAAATCGCAAAAAATCGAGAAAAATCGAGACGAATTTTGAAGCATTTTCGTTGATTCTAAAGATAGTTAGAGTGAAAAATCGCATTTCGGAGTGTATGAAATCACTGCTCCGGTTGTTTTTGATCTCAAGCGAGCCATTGAGGGAGGGTGATTGGGCGAAGGTTGCGAAGTCCCTGACCCAAATGAAACACGAATCGAGCTTCGCCGAGCGGGCGAACCGGATATGTATTGATTTGAAACTCATGGTTTGAGCATGCGCCAAATGCGCGATCTAACCGGCAAACTTGGGAAAGAAAATAGCTCTTTTGGATTGAGCGAGATAGGGAGGAATTCATGCGTGGAGGGACTTGACAGCGAGAAGTTGCGTCAGTGCGAAATCCCCCCTGTGTTTGAAAGCCGGCAGCCGGTAGCCGTTGATTGTGTCCTAGAAAGTCGTCGAGACGGTCAGCCGGAAGGTCTTACGCGGCTCACGGAAGATATTCTGCGCGCCATAGGCCTCGATGGCTTCCCCGTAGCTGTAATCGCCCGCGCCGCCCGGCGGGAACATGGCGCGCGTGATCAACTCCGCGGAGCAGCTCAACTGCTTCTGGCCCAGATTCACTTCGTTGCAATACGGGGTCTCATACAACCGCAGCGGGTTATAGGCGTAATAGAGGCGGAAGGGGGCGTTGATGACGGGCATGATCACCGAAATCTCGGGTCCGACCGACATGCGCGGAACGAAGTTGGTGCCGGACACCGGCCGAATATCCTTCCTGAACCCGACCTGGGAGCCGGGGATCCCGCCCTGGCACGATCCGTTGTTGTAGACCGGGCATCCATAAAGCGGGGAGGTCAGGGTCGCGAAACCCTCCGGACTTTGTGTCAATTGGCCGTGACTGAGCGCGCTATCGATGCCGAAATCGTCGAAGAACGAGAACATGAAGGGTCCGACCACGGGGATGCGGTACTCCACGTTGGTTGTCAGACTCGTATCACCGCCGACGGAGGCAATGCCATAGACAGGGAGCGGAACCTGGATGCACTGGTTGTCCTGCGGGTTGGTTGGGTCGCGAGGAACGCAACTGCCGTCGGGATTAGTGAGCTGGAAGTTGATCCGCGAGGGCACGTAACCGTACGGCGTCGCGCCGCGCACGTCAAAGCCGCGCAACTCCTGCTCGCCGCCGGAGTAGAGACGGTTGTTCGGGGGAGCAACGTCGCCGCCATATCCGGAGATATACGCCAGCTGCGCGCGCATCGCCAGCACGTTGTGTCCCTCTTTTGAGAACTTGAGGTAGTGCATGGGAATGAATTGCTTGTACGCCAACACCGGGTTCACATAGCGGACGCTGCCCCAGATGCCGGCGGCCTGCACAAACGCGGTGTATTGCTTGCCTTCCCGTGGGCGCAGTGGATTACTGACCGTGTCGTACGTGTAGGTGAGCGAAATATTGCTGTTGATGATGCCTGCCAGCGGGTTCGATCCCTGCACTCCGGAGCGGAAGGCGATGGTCTGGAAAAACGTCGCCGACGCCGAGCTGAAGGCCGTAATCGTGGACTTGGTGAGCGAGTAGGTCATGCCCACGCGCTGGAACGCATGCCTCTTGAGCGGGTAGCTGATGGAGAAGTTGAGCCCATCGCTGCCCACGTTGTAGTTCTGCGTCAGCGACCTCTCCGCCGAGGACAGATTAAGGTCGGCACCCGTGGTGGCCTGGTAGTTCTTGGCTGCGTTGTAGTCCTGCTTGTTGTTGAACACCTGGAATCCCAGGTTGATGGGGCGATTGCGAACGTACGGCTGCGTAAAGCCGAAGAGAAAAGTGCGGCTGATACTGCCCAGATTCGCCTGGAGACTGAGAGTTTCGCCCAATCCCAGGAAGTTGTTGGTCGAGTAGTTCAGCCCGAGGAACGCGCCGGAGTATCCGCTCACGCCGCCGTTGAGGCCGATCGAGTTCTTACCCTTCTCTTTCACCTTCAATAGCAGCTCGACCGTCCCGTTATCGGGATCCTGGTGAGCCTCGGAGTCTTGGTCGACCTTCAGCGGATCGAAGTATTCCAGCTGGTTGAGGCGGAGCAAGCTGTACTCCCAAAGCTGAGAGTTGTAGACCGAACCTTCGTCCAGCAGCAGCTCGCGGCGGATGACCTTATCGCGGGTAATGCTGTTGCCGGTGAACTCGATGCGCGATACGAAGAACTGCTTACCCTCATCGATGTCGATTTTCAGCGAAACTGTTTTCTTCTGGTCGTCGTAGACGGGCGTGGGTATGGCGCCGAAGTTGATATAGCCCAGGCTGCCATAGGCTTTCTTGAGGTTGTCGAGACCCTTGCTGATTTCGGTGGCGCTGAACCAGTCGCCGTCCTTGATGGGGAAGGTGGCGCGCAGGGCTTTCAGGTTGTTGATCTGCTTGTTCCCGGTGAACGTAATGGTACCGAGGCGGTAGCGTTCGCCCTCTTCAATCGTCATGGAGATGTCGATGCGCTTACCGTTATTCGGCCTGAAGGTGAACCAGTTAAGGCCGCCTTCGTCGCGAACCTGGGTCTTCGGCTGCTCTACTGCAGCGCTGGCATAGCCCTTGTCGCGGTAGGCCTGCCGCACCCGCTCGGTATCTTCCTCGAGTTTCGAGGAGTCGTAAGTCTGGGGAAAGAGATCTTCGAAGATGATGGAATACGGAATTCCAATGGGTTTGAGGTTCTTCATTGAGCGCCGCAAGTAGAGCGCCTTCAGATGCTCATTTCCCACGAAGGTGATCTTGCCCACCTTCACTACCGGGCCTTCCTTTATGTTGAAGGTGACTTGCACCGAAGCCGGGGGAACGGTCTTGACGTCGGTTTTCACTGTCGCGAACTGGTGTCCGTGCTCGGCGAGTAGTTCTTTGATGACGTTCTCGGCGTGCTTGATCCGGGTGGGGTCGTACTGGCTCTCCACCGAAAGGCCCACCTTGTCCTTCTTGAAGGCATCGAGGATGTCGGAGTTCGTGACCGAGTTATTGCCTTTATAGATGATGTCTCGAATCGTGGGCTTCTCACGGACAAATACGTCGAGGATCACGCCGTGCTCCGAGTCCTCGCGCTCGATACGCAGATCCTCAAAGTAGCCGGTGTTCCAGAGAGAGTTGAAGTCTCGCTCGGTGGAAATGGGATCGTAGGTGTCGCCCGGATGGGTAAACATTCGAGCGAGAATGGTTTCCTTGGGGATGCGCCGGTTGCCGATCACCCGGATCTGATCAATTGTGTCGGGCGTTTGCGCGAACATTGCTCCCGCAGCCGACACCAGGACAACCAGCAAAAGAACCCCCACCGCGCGCTTGGCGGCGGATGTGACTCCGGAGATGGAAGTGTGCCTGAACTTCACCGGGTATGAGCCCTGCGGCGAGCACAAAGTCTCTTTCGTACCATTGTTCGGGTTCACAGGAAGAATTTGCACACCCTCATTCGCTGAAAATCCGGCCCTTCCTCGGAGGTTTTGATCGTTCCTTCAGGAAAGATCGATTCTACAGGACCGCGCCCACCCTTCCCAAACTCCGGGGCCCCCAGCATCAGGTCCTCGTTGCTGCCGTGGAAACTCCAGTGCTGTGGCGATGGCCCTTCTTCGCCGGGGTGCATCCCCCTTGAGCTGACTCCAGGCACACAACCGAATCCTTGTTCAAGGTTCCATGCCGCGCGCGGGCGGAGACAGGGATGAATCTTTCTTTTAAACCCATCTCACAGTCTACCGGAACCATGCGAGCGCTATGTCCCTTAGACGCGCTTCCCGTGACCTGGACACCTTCTCCCGGGCCGCAGATTTCGCAAATCCGACCTTTTCTGTCTCGCCGGCATCCAATTGACGGGGTAATTTGATGGGCCGGTTTCCGGTGTTCGATCTCACGGTCTTTGTCGATCAGCTAACATAGTATGTTCAACGAAACGCCTGGCCGGACTTACACTTCGGTGCCGTCCGGCCCGGTACCGAGGAGCCGGCGCGCCGATAGATGGCTCAAAACCGGTCCCGGATTGCGGCTGCGGTTGATGGCGGGCCGGTGGCTGGCCTGAGCACCATTCACACGCGAGCCGAGGAGCGAATACCAGCCCTATGATGTGGATTGTCCGGCTTGCGCTGCGGCGGCCTTATACCTTTGTCGTCTTTGCGCTTTTGATTTTGATTCTCGGCGTCTACAGCATCGAGACGATGCCGACGGACATCTTTCCCAATATCGATATTCCGGTGGTCACCGTGGTCTGGCAGTACGCCGGTCTTTCGGCGGATCAGATCGCCAAGCGCATCGTGACCAACGCCGAGCGCGGCATGACCACCACGGTCAACGACATCGATCACATCGAGTCGCAGTCACTCGTGGGTGAAGGGATCATCAAGATCTACTTCCACCCCAACGTGAATATCGGCCAGGCCATCGCTCAGGTAGGCGCCATCAGCGAGGTACAGTTGCGCTCCCTGCCACCGGGGACCACGCCGCCCTTCATTATCCAGTACAACGCCTCCAGCGTTCCCGTGCTGCAACTCGGGATGTCGGGAGCGGGACTGAACGAGCAGCAGTTGAACGACCTGGCCACCAACACCATCCGCATCCAAATGGCTACAGTGGAAGGCGCGCAAACGCCGTTCCCCTACGGCGGTAAGCAACCGCAGATCGAGGTCGATCTCAATTTGAATGCTCTCGAGGCCAGGGGGCTTTCCCCGTCCGACGTGGTCAACGCTATCACGGCACAAAACGTCATCGCGCCGTCAGGCACCATTAAGCTCGACCGCTTTGAGTACCAGGTGGAGACCAACTCGGCGCCCTCGGCTGTCGATGCCCTGAACGACTTGCCCATCAAGACAGTGAACGGAGCGGTGGTCTATATCCGCGATGTGGCCCACGTGCGCAACGGCAATCCGCCACAAACCAACATTGTTCGCGTGGACGGCCGCCGGGCCATCATGATGAACGTTCTCAAGACGGGCACGGCCTCAACGCTGGACATCATCAAGAGCGTGAACGCAATCATCTCCAGCCCGAGTCTGAAGGGCCAACTTCCTCCTACGCTTAAGATCGCGGCACTCTCCGATCAGTCGATCTTTGTCCGCAGCGCGATCAACGGCGTCGTGCGCGAAGCGATTATCGCCGCCTGCCTGACCGCAACGATGATTCTGGTTTTCCTGGGCAGCTTCCGCTCCACCATCATCATCGCCGTCTCCATTCCGCTATCGATTCTCTGCTCCCTGATCATGCTCGGCGCGTTGCACGAGACGATCAACATCATGACCCTGGGCGGGATGGCGCTGGCCGTGGGCATCCTGGTTGACGATGCCACCGTCTCCATCGAGAACATCAACCGCTTTCTGGAGACAGGACGCGAGCTTGAGGCGGCCATTCTCGAGGGCTCCGCGCAAATTGCGACGCCCGCGTTCGTCTCCACACTCGCCATTTGCATCGTTTTCGTGCCCATGTTCTTCCTGACCGGCGTGGCGCGCTACCTGTTTGTGCCCATGGCCGAGGCTGTGGTATTCGCCATGCTCGCCAGCTACTTGTTGTCGCGCACGCTGGTGCCCACCATGGCAAAGTACCTGCTGAAGGAGCACGACGATGCGCAGACGGCGAGAAAACAAGCCAGCCGCAACCCGTTCACGCGCTTTCAATTCGGATTCGAGCGCGCCTTCGAGTCTTTTCGCCAGGGATATTTGCGGCTGCTTACCTTCTGTGTCGATCACTCGGTCGTTTTCCTGGTCGCGTTTCCGGTATTCGCTCTCGTTTCGCTGGGGTTGACGCCGTTCCTCGGGCAGGACTTTTTCCCTTCCGTTGACTCAGGCCAGTTCATGATTCACGTGCGCGCACATACCGGCACGCGCATCGAGGAGACCGCTGCTCTCTGCGATCACATCGAGTCGACCATTCGCCAGGAGATTCCGTCCGATGAGCTGGTTACGATTCTCGATAACATCGGCCTGCCTTACTCTGCGCTCAATCTCTCCTACTCCACATCGGCGCCGGTAGGCTCGGCGGATGCGGATATCCAGGTGCAATTAACCCGCAGTCATCATCCCAGCGAGATGTACATCGAGCGCCTTCGCGAGGTGCTGGCCCGCGACTATCCGGGTGTGACGTTTTACGTTGTGCCCGTCGACATCGTCACCCAGATTCTCAATTTCGGTCTGTCGTCGCCCATCGACGTTCAGATCATCGGCCCCAATCTGTATGCCAATCGCGCGCTGGCCGAACGCATGCTCAACGAGGTCCGCTATGTTCCCGGTGCGGCCGACGCGCGCATTCAGCAGCCCTTCAACTATCCCAATTTCACGGTCAATGTGGATCGCACGCGCGCAGCAAGCACCGGCCTGACGCAGCAGAACGTCGCCCAGGACATGCTGGTGGCGTTGAGCGGCAGCTTCCAGACCAGTCCGAGCTTTTATCTCGATCCTCGCAATGGAGTCACCTACAACATCGCCATTCAGGCGCCGCAGTATGGGTTGAACACGATGGCGGCGTTGGAGAGCCTGCCGATCACGAGTCCCGCCACGAACGCGGCCATGACGGAACCTTCCACCAGTACTTCGACAGGCGCGCCCGGCGCAGCGCCGCTGGGCAGCTTTGCTCCGACGCAGATTTCCGGCGCCACCACCGCCGCACCGGGCGCCCCCAGACCGGTACAGGTGTTAAGCAATCTTGCCGACATTGTCCCCGGCGACGAGCAGGGCGTCATCAGCCATTACGACGTGCAACCCGTGATCGACATTTACACCAATGTGGAAGGCACCGACCTGGGCAGCGTAACCCGCGCCATGCAAAAGGTCGTCGACGCCCACCAGAAGGATCTACCCCGCGGCTCGCAGTTCATCCTCCGCGGCCAGAGCGAGACGATGTACCGGTCGTATTTCGGCCTGTTGAGCGGCCTCGCCTTTTCCATCCTGCTGGTCTATCTGCTCATTGTGGTCAATTTCCAATCGTGGCTGGATCCGTTTCTCATCATCGCGGCGCTTCCGGCGGCGCTGGCGGGAATCGTCTGGTTTCTCTTCCTCACCGGCACGCGCCTCAGCGTGCCCGCGTTGACCGGCGCCATCATGTGCATGGGCGTGGCTACGGCCAACTCGATCCTCGTGGTGAGTTTTGCGCGCGAGCAATTGGAAATCCTGGTGGGCGATGCGCGGCGCGCCGCGCTCAACGCGGGCTTCGTCCGCCTGCGCCCGGTGCTGATGACAGCATTAGCCATGATCATCGGCATGGTGCCCATGGCGCTGGGATTGGGCGACGGCGGCGAACAGAACGCCCCGCTCGGGCGCGCCGTCATTGGCGGACTGCTGCTGGCCACTGTGGCCACGTTATTTTTTGTGCCAACTTTCTTCTCATTCATTCACGGCCGCCTCGAGCGCCGGCGCAAGCGCGAGCTCGATGACGAATCCGATGCCGCTCGATTCGATGAATTCGACGCCAGACCGGAGTAGGAGCTTATGACTCAGGAACCGAATCCAAAATCTCAGCCCGCCGCGGTCCACCACGACGCAGCTCTCGAGGCAACTCCTCTTTCGCCGCGCAGGGTCCTGCTGGGCGTGGCCGTAATTCTGCTCATCCTGGTGGTGCTCGCGGCCGCGGGCATCCTTCGCAGGTGGCATACCGGCACCGTCCTTGCCCAGCGCACCGACGCCCTGGCTCCGCCCACGGTGACCCTGGCGCCCGCAAAGGCTGGTGCACCGACGGAGACGCTTGTGCTTCCCGGCAATGTGACTGCTTATACCGATTCGCCCATCTACGCCCGTACTGACGGCTACCTGGACCATTGGTACGCGGACATCGGCGCGCGGGTGAAAAAGGGCCAGTTGCTCGCTGTGATCTCCACCCCTGAGCTGGACAAACAGGTTTCGCAGGCTGAGTCCGACCTGGCTACAGCGCAGGCCACCGCCAACAACGCTCGCATCCAGGCGGATCGATACTCAGGACTGGTCAAATCCGACGCCGTCTCGCAGCAGGATACCGACACCTTCGTGAACCAGGCCGCGGCTACAGCGTCCGCGGTCAAGTCGGCCGAGGCAAACCTGCAGCGCCTGGTTGAATTGCAATCGTTCGAGAAAGTCTATGCGCCATTCGATGGCGTGGTGACGGCCCGTGAAGTCGATACCGGCCAATTAATCAGTTCAGGTTCCGGCCAGGGCGCCGGCACCGAGCTCTTCCACATGCAGGCGTTGCAAACACTGCGCGTCTACACCAACGTGCCGCAGCTTTTCTCGCAAACCATGAAACGCGGAATGAAAGTCGGACTTACTTTTCCCGAGTACCCAGGCAAGACCTTCGAGGGTACCCTCGTCCGCACCGCCGACGCCATCGATCCCGTCAGCCGCACGCTGCTGGTGGAGGTGGACGTGGACAACCGTTCCGGCACGCTGATGCCCGGCTCGCTGGCGCAGGTTCATTTCAAGACTCCTTCTGCCGGGCCGGCGTACATCGTGCCTGCATCGGCGCTGATCTTTCGCCGCGAGGGGATTCAATTATCGATTGTGACCAGCAGTGGCGCTGGGACGGTCGCCCATCTGATTCCTGTCACCATCGGCGAGGACGACGGCGCCACGGTCCAGATTGTCAGCGGCCTCACTCCAAATGACAAAGTCATCCAGGATCCGCCCGACTCGCTGATCGACAACGAAAAAGTGACGGTGGAATCGTCCCAGAGCAGTGCGTTTGGCGCGGGAGGTCTCTAACCATGGCGGAACCGTCGCCAAAGAATCGTGCACCGTCGCTGCACACCCGTATCGGTGAATACACCCTTGTGTGCGCATCGTTGGCGCTGATTCTTGTCTCCGGCTGCAAACCTGTCGGTCCCAACTACAGTCGCCCAGACTACAGCGCCCCGCCAGCTTATAAAGAATCCGGCGCAACAACCGTAGTCCTTCCTCCGCCCAATCCGCAGGGCGGCGCATGGCAGCCCGCGAATCCCTCTGACGGAATGTTGAAGGGGAAGTGGTGGGAGATCTACCAGGACCCGCAGTTGAACAAACTTGAAGAGCGCATCGACTCCAGCAATGTGCGGCTCCGCCAGGCAATGGAGCTTTATCTGGCCGCGGAAGCCCAGGTTCGCGCCGCACGCGCCAATCTCTATCCCACGCTGTCCGCCGGCCCTTCGATCAGTCGAGACCGCGTCTCGGCCAACCGCCCTCTGGCCGTGCCCGGAGGCGCTACCACCTACGGCGACTTCGTCATTGCCGGCCAAGCCAGTTGG
Source organism: uncultured Occallatibacter sp. (assembly GCA_964468605.1). GTDB lineage: Bacteria > Acidobacteriota > Terriglobia > Terriglobales > Acidobacteriaceae > Telmatobacter. The sequence continues at coordinate 9,937 of CAYYKV010000049.1, forward strand.
GAGCCGGACTTCTGGGGCCGCATCCGCCGCACCGTGGAGCAGGCGCGCGAGAACGCGCAAGCCAGCGCCGCCGACGAGGCCAATGTGGCTCTCACGCTCCATGCGGAGATGGCCACCGACTATTTCGCTCTCCGCGGGCTCGATTCCGAAACCCAGCTGCTGACCGACACGGTGACCACTCTCGAGCACCAGCTCGACCTGACGAAGCGGCTCTTTGCCGGCGGCGTGGACACCGAGGTGGACGTCGTGGAGGCCCAGACGCAGCTCGAGACGGTTCGCGCACAGCTCGTCGACCTGGGCGTAGCCCGCGCGCAGTACGAGCACGCCATCGGCACTCTCGCCAACGACAACCTGCCGGACTTCAGCATTCCGCCTTCGCCGCTCGATCTCAAGCTGCCGCAAGTTCCGCTGGGTGTGCCCTCGCAACTCCTCGAACGTCGTCCCGACATCGCCGCAGCCGAGCGCCTCGCAGCTGCCGCCAACGCGCAGATCGGCATCGCCGTGAGCGCCTTCTACCCGACGATTACACTCGGCGGATCGGGTGGCTTTGAAAGCGCCAACCCCGGCACGTGGATTCAGGGTCCGAGCTCACTTTGGAGTCTGGGCGCGCAGGCTACGGAGCTGCTCTTCGATGCGGGCCAGCGCCACGCACTCACCGATGCGGCCCGCCACAGCTACGAGGCGCAAGCCGACGGCTATCGCAATACCGTCTTCCAAGCATTCGAGGACGTGGAAGACCAGCTCTCGGCACTGCGCATTCTGGAGCAGGAAGCGAGCGTGGAGCAACGTGCCGTCGACTCTGCGCAGCACTCTTTTGATCTTTCCAACACGCGCTACAAAGGCGGCGCCAGCAGCTATCTCGAGGTACTGACCGCCGAGCAAACCCTGCTGCAGAACCAGGTGACCGCCATCAACATCGAGAGCCGGCAGTTCGCTGCCAGCGTGAGCCTGGTGCGCGCGCTGGGCGGCGGCTGGGATGTGACGCAATTGCCGTAGTTGCTGCCACCACCTTTAACCGATAGGGTCCTGTTCCTGCGTTGCCAGCTCGATTCTGGATTCCGCAGCGAAGAAATTCCGAATTCGGGGGCCGCAACGGTAGAACCAACCGGCGGCCAGCAGCCACAGTGCGATGCGGAGTATGTTCGCGAGCAGGTACATCATGTACTCGCTGACGAGATACGAGGACCGCAGAGCCTCGAACATACCCACTCCCAACTGCATGGAACCGTGGAGGTAGTGCATGACGGAGAAGAGTTCGCGGGGCAATTCGATGATGTCATCTACAACCCAAAAGAGGAGGAAGGCTGCAAAAACGCGACTGACCAGAACGACGGCCTGGTCAAGGTCGATGTTTGCGGAACTATTTGAATTTGGCATAATTTCCAATCTCCGAGGGGCGCGCCTGGGCTTCAACCGCGGGTGCCGGGGCCCTAGTGAGAGTAAGCTGCCAGAGGCACATCGGCAAGCGCCAGCCCCGGTCCCACCCACAACAGCCGCGGCGCTCCCTCACTTGCTGTATTCAACGCTTCAAGGTGGATCGCATGCAGTCCTGCGCGCAGGCCCAGCGAGCCGCGGTCGTAGCGGAGTGCATTGCCGGGAGAGCCGCAGACCAGCCCGAAGGGCGGTCCGGTCTTTGCCACTTCCATTCCGTCGATCACCAGCCGCTCGCCGTCGGCGTCGATCAGATGAAAGGTGTAACCGCCGTCAGCAGGAATGTCGATCCATCCGTCCCACACGGTTGCGCGTTGAGTCAATCCCTGAGCTCCGGCCCCCTGCGAGCCGGCCGTGAGATTCGGCGCCTGACCGGAGAGCGCCGGTTGCAAAGCGGAAAAATCGGGCAGCTCAGTCCATGCACCCGAATAGACTTTCCAATTCAAGCCAGGCGCCGTTGCGCTCGGGGCTTTCACTGCGTCGTGCCATTGCTCGACGGCCACGACTCCCTGCGCCGCCCAATCCTGATGGCCGACCTTGTCGGTTACGTGCAACAACACCCGAAATCGGCCCGCGCCGTTTTTGCCATTGAGTTCAGTTCCGAGCGCATCCGGAAAGCGATGCCGTACGCGGCTCCCGTGCGCCGAAGTTCCATCGCCAAAAAGCCATGTGTACTGAGCGCCGGTCGATCCCTGTGCGGTAAACGTCACTTTCTGTCGAGGCGCGAAGACAGGCGGATCGACGCTGAAGGCCGCCGCCAGAGCGGGTGCGGGCGCATACACGGGCTGAGCCGCACCGCCTGCAACCACCAGCGGCATTTGCGCGTCGCTGGTCACCCGCGCCTGCCCGTACTTCACGTTGTCGAAGGTCACATCGCTCACGTCGCCGGTTATGGTCGAATCGGCGAGAGGCGGTTGATCGAGGGCCCAGATGTTTTGGAAGGTGAAACCGTGCAAGCTGGGCTGCTCCTGCTCCATCTGCACGAGCGAATACCAGTTATCGAGCAGCAGGTTTTCAAACGTCACACCAGAGTGATCCCCGCTCGCGCCGTTGGCGCCCCAGAAGCCTAGCAGGCCGAACGTTTGTCCACATGACCCGATGCCCCCGTGAAGAATGTCGGAGTCACGCAGGGTGAAATTGCGCAGGTTGTAAATTTTTTGCGGCCATCCCAACCGCACGACATTGGAAATGCTGGTGGAGAACTCACTGTTCTCGACCAGAATGTTGTCGACGTCGGCGCCTGGCGTCACCATCGCGGCCTGCGTATAGCCGTCCCAATTGCCCAGCGCCGCCAGATCGTCGTCCGACGCGCGGAAAAAGGAATGATTCACCACTGTGTCGCCGCCGCCCAGCCAGTCCATGCCATCCTGGTTGGCGTTGCCGGGATTGCCGCCGATCACACGCAGATCGTCAATGCGAAATCCGGTCGAATCTTTCATCTGAATCGACCAGGTTCGTGAGCGGATGATGCAGGTGAGGCCGTCGATCTCAACGTTGTGTGCCTGATAAGCGACAATGCAGTGCCAGTCCGGCTTCTGCATCCAACCCGTGTCGCCGTTCGGGTCTTGCGGGCCGTCGTACACGATCGTTCCCCGGCCCAGCACCTTCACGCCGTCAACCTGCCACAGATTCAGGCTGCCAAACACGAATGCGCCCGGCTCTAGATAAATCGTGTCTCCGCTTTTGGGATTCAGGCTCCCGGTGTGTACGCCCGCGGGCACGGTGGTCACGTTGGGCCCGCTCGGCGGCGGCGGAGGCGGTGAGCCGGCAAAGAGAAAGAGCATCCGCGCCTGATTCAGGAAGTCGCCGGGCCGCGAGATGGCGAGCTTGGCCGGGCCCGACAGGCGGAAGCGGATGGTTTGCGGCTCCCCCTCTGGATGTGTCGGACGCAAACCCAGCCGCCATGGCTCGATGTCGACGCCGCCATCCCAAAAATGCGGGTCAGCGGCTGTGATGGAGATGTCTACCGGGCCAACCATGTCGAAGCTGACGAATTCGTAATTTGAAGCGGCGTGAGCCACGTCCACCCGCTGGTTGTTCACCGTGATCGCGAAGAAACTGTTGCGCATCTCATCGGGGACGGGCGCGGCCTGAACCTGTGCAACGGCGCCAGCAGCACTTGTAAGCACGAGAAGGGAGACGACCAACGCACGAGAACCTGACAAGAGGCAAGACCCTCAGAAAAGATTGCGGAAACCACACCACTGTAGCACCCGGACTTGGCCAGCCGCGACAAGGTGTCATTCCGCGCGAAGCCGTCCGAAATCTGACGCCTGGGCAGTTTCCAAATATAATCGCCTTAGGTCCCCTTCCTTCCGACGCGCTCAGTGCCTTTGCGCCGGTCTGCAAGCGGACCGCGCACGGATGCTGTCCACTTCATGAATCAAGACGACTTGATCCTGGTGACTGGCGCGACGGGCTTTCTGGGCACGCAAGTGGTCAGGGAGCTGTTGCAACGCGAACCACACGCCAGGCTTGCCCTCCTCATTCGCCCGCGTCAGGGTCAAACGCCTGAGCAACGCGCCGAATCGATTCTTCAATCAGCGGAATTGTCGCGCGTGCGGGTTTATGCCGGAGACGTGAGCGAGCCCAACTGCGGGTTGGACGATTCGACCTGGCGGGATTTGGCCGCGAAGGCGACGCGGGTGATTCATTGCGCTGCTACAGTGAGCTTCGATCAATCGCTTGAGCAGGCCAGGCACATGAACGTCGACGGTACGCGGAAGATGCTGGACTTTGCCGCGGCCATGCGCAATCTCAGAAGCTTTGTCTACGTCGGCACCGCGTATGTGGCGGGCGAGCGCACAGGATTGGTTCGCGAGAGCGAACTCGACGAGGGCCAGCAATTCCGCAACACCTACGAGCAGACCAAGGCCGAAGCTGAGGCGTTGGTGCGTTCAAGGCTGGGCTCACTTCCCGGTGTCATTTTGCGTCCAAGCATCATCGTCGGAGATTCGCAGACGGGCGTCACTTCCAGCTTCAAGATGCTTTACTGGCCGCTCAAGATCTACTCGAGAAGACTGTGGCGGACCGTGCCGGGATACCCCGATGCCGTTCTGGATATTGTTCCGGTGGATTACGTGGCGAGAGCCGTCACCCAGCTCACATTCGACGAGAACGCTTTGGGCACGACCGTTCATTTATGCGCCGGGCCCCGTGGCAGCGCCACAATCGAGCAGATCGCGAGGCGTGCGGCGGAGTATTTCCATGTTCGCGAGCCGCGGTACGTCGATCCCAAGATCTTCTTTGCAGCCGTGCGCCCTTTGCTGTCTCTTGCGTTGTGGGGGAAAAAGCGGCGCGTCCTGATTGACGGCCGCGCCTACCGCGATTACTTCACCATGCGCATGCAGTTTGAAACCACAAATGCCGAGCGGTTGCTGGGCCCCGCGGGAATCTTTCCGCCGCCAGTGATGGAGTATCTTGACCGTCTGCTTCACTACTGCGTGGCCAGCAATTGGGGCCGCAAGGAGATTCCGGCACAATGACCCTTCTCAGCCGCAGTCAGTTCGCCCGTGACGGCAGTATCACGGTGGCAAACCTGGTGGACGAACTGCTGCGACGGAATGGCGATTGCGAGGTTTCGGTCAGCGAGAGAGGGCCTTTCCATCTTTCGGGCCTCCATGCGTCGATTTGCCGGATCGATTCATTCCTGCGCCGTTCCGTCGGCCTGCGACCCGGCGAGCCGGTTGCCATTTATTGCACCAACAACCGCAGCTGCTTTCACTGGTTCCTGGCCATCATCCGCGCCGGAGGAATTGCCGTTCCACTGAATCCGCAACTCTCTCTCACCGAGGTGCAGCGAATTCTTGCGGACAGCGGCACACAGGTTCTGGTCGTTGACAAGGCTGTCTTTGATCGCAGCGTCGTGGACCGCAGCGCCCTGAATGTTCGTGCCTGGATCCAGGATGACGAGGAAGCAACGACAATGGACGGGTTTGTGCGCGTTGGCGATTGCGGCCTGCCGCTTCCTCCCGCCGCGGTCGATCCCGCAGCCACAGTCGCGGTCTTCCACACATCCGGTACGACAGGCTTTCCGAAAGGAGCGGCCCTGTCCAGCCGCGCTCTGCTCGGAGCGCGCGCCACGACGGTGTTTGCCAGGCTCTTTCTCAGTTCCAAAGATCTTGCGCTCGTCGCTTTGCCCTGGTCGCACATCATGGCTGTCAGCATTGCGCTCTACGGATTGATGGCCGGAGTCCGCGGATGTCTTCTCGAGCGTTTCGAAGTCGAAAACGCGCTCGATCTGGTCGAGCGATTCCACGTAACTGCCTTTGTCGGCGTGCCCGCGATGCTTGCCCGGCTGGTCAACAGCAATCCCGACCCCGGCCGGCTGGCGAGCATTCGCGTGTGGCTTTCGGCCAGCGACTATTTGCCTGCCGAAGTTCGGGATCGCCTGCGTGAATTCGGCGCGCTACTCAAGCTGCCGGGCGGCCGGCGCATTCCACCAGTCATCCTGAATGGGTATGGCATGGTCGAATTGGGCGGACTGGCCATGATGGGCATCGAACTTTCCCTCTTCCCCGGCAGCGGCCAGCTTTGCCTTCCCGTGCCGCCGTTTCACGTTCGCATTGCCGACGAGAACGGCGGGCGCGTTCGGGCAGGAAAACCTGGCGAGTGCCAGATTCGCCGTCGCGGAATTACACCGCACTATTGGAAAGACAAGGATAGCGATAACGGCCTTTTGACGGGCGATGGATGGCTGCGCACCGGCGATCTGGCGACGCGCAACCGGCTTGGACTGATCCGGATTGTGGGGCGCATCAAGGACGTCATCAAGTCAGGCGGCTACTCGGTTTATGTCCGCGAACTTGAAGAGACCGTACTCGCTCATCCTGAGGTCGCACGAGCCGTGGCATTCGGTTTGCCGCACTCAGAGAAAGGCGAGGTTCCGGTTGCAGCCGTCGAGCTGCAACCCGGCGCTCCCGCCACTGAAGACGTGCTGCTGGCGTGGTGCCGCCAGCGACTTGCCGCCTACAAAGCACCGCGCCGCATCTGGATTGTGGAAACCGGCAGCCTGCCGCAGACACACAATGGCAAGCTGATACGCAGTGTTTTGCGCGAGCGATTCGCGGTCGACGCGAAAACCTAGAGCGGAACCAGAGTCACCGTGTCCCAATGAGTTTTGCGCCGGGTCGCTGCTCCCGGATGGCCGCGCCGAATTGAACTCCGTGCTTTCGGAATTCGCCGACTCTGGTTCCGCTTTAGTCGTGGCGAAGCGCATCCACGGGAGAAAGCTTCCCGGCACGCCAGGCGGGAACGGCGCCGGCAATCAGCCCCGACAGGACTGCGATCACCATCGCCTGCGCAAGCAGCGGCCACTCGATGGAATCGGAGACGAAGCTTGCCGTCTGCGGCAGGCTTGCGAGCACGCGCAACGCGATCCACCCCAACAGCAGACCGAACACTCCACCGCCAAGCCCGAGTATGGCCGACTCCAGCTCAATCAGCATCAGCACCTGCCATCTTTTCCATCCCATGGACCGCAGCGTGCCGATCTCTTGCGTGCGCTCGAAGACGCTCATCACCATGGTGTTCGCGATACCCAGAATTCCGATCAATAGGGCAAGAGTCGACGTTCCCCAGGCGGAGGCCTGGGCAAGCTTGACAAATTGATTGTCACTGGCGCGCTCAGCTGCGGGAATCGCGCGCAGCTCCGGCAAAGCGGACTCGATCTCGGCTTGCGCGCGCTTTATGTAGTGGTCCCACGCTTCGCCGCGAGGAGCGGGCCGCAAGCGCACGTCAATCGTTGACACTTTGCCCTCCACACTGCTCAGCCGCTGCAATTCATCGAGCGGCATGATCACCGCGTCGGCTTCCAGCGCGGACGCCCCGTGATAAACACCCGTGACGGTGAAGGTCGTGCCTTGAATCTCCAATGTGTCGCCGGGTCTCTTCTTCAACTCCTGCGCCAGAACATCGCCCAGCATCACTTCCGGATGGCCATCGAGATACCGACGCCCTGAGAGAATCTGCAATGAATCAAGTTGGTATCCGCCGGCCAGCCAGCCGTAAACCAGTGCATTCTGATCCGAGGTCAGATCCATCTCGTCGAAGATCGCGGGCGCGGCCTGTGCCACCAGAGGAAGAGCTTTCACCTTGTCCGTCGCGGATTCATCGAGGGAAGTGTTCAGAAACGTCCCGTGGATCACCGCAATGTCGGTCCGGCTGCTGGAGTAGATCTGCATCCATTGTTGTTCTAATGACCTGGAGAAGCCCACGAGGCCCACGAA
>CAYYKV010000050.1:0-17582 GCA_964468605.1 uncultured Occallatibacter sp.
CGTGGCTGGAAATTGCCGGAGCCTGGCATCAACTGGCGGTTCCCGTTCGATAAGCCGAGCGGCCGGCCTTATCAATTGGACCGGTTCTGGTTTCACCAGCAGGAGGGCCGAGCCGGCGATCGAGCCAAGAGATCCGATCCCAGGAGAGCCGAGCCAAGCGAGCCGAGTTTCGAACCATGGTTCCGGGCGCCCGCGCTGATATCGTGCAGCGCACCGGAAACGAGAATCGAATCACGACAGAAAAGAGGTTAGGATGACTTTCACCGAGATCAAAAACCCCGAGACACATGCCGGAAAAAACGGCGCATCGGCTTCTTCGCCCATCGCCTTGAAAGCCAGCCATCTGCCGTTGCCCACCCGCATTGCATTTGTCGGGAACTATCTGCCGCGCGAGTGCGGCATTGCCACTTTTACCACCGACTTGTGCACCGCGCTCGCGGGCGAATACGGCAAAGAGCGCCTGTTTGCCATCCCTGTCAACGACCCCGATTCGAGCTACGACTATCCGGAACAAGTGCGCCTGGAACTGACGCAGGAGGACATTGCCTCCTATGAACGAGCCGCCGATTTCCTCAACTTCAATAGCAACGATCTGGTCTGCCTGCAGCATGAATATGGCATCTACGGCGGCACTGCCGGCCGCTACATTCTGGCCTTGCTGCGCCGGTTGAAAATGCCGCTGGTCACTACGCTGCACACGGTCCTGCGCGAACCCGACCCAAATCAACGGATCGTGCTCGAAGAGATTGCGCAGCTCTCTGATCGCCTCGTCGTCATGAGCGAGCTCGCCGCCCAACTGTTGCGCGAAGTCTATGGGGTTCCCGGCGGAAAGATCGATGTGATCCCTCACGGCGTACCCGACATGCCGTTCATGGACCCCAACTATTTCAAGGACAAGTTTGGCACGGAAGGCAAGTCCGTTCTGCTTACCTTCGGTTTGCTCTCTCCGAACAAGGGAATCGAGAATGTGATTCGCGCGCTGCCGGCGATTCTGGCGCGGCATCCGAACGTGGTGTATATCGTCTCCGGAGTGACGCATCCTCATATCCGGAAGCGCGACGGCGAGCGCTACCGTGAAGAGTTGCAGGCGCTGGCCGCCGAGCTTGGCGTTTCCTCCAATCTGCTTTTGAACAATCGCTTCGTAAGCACTGAAGAATTGATTGAGCACGTCGGCGCGGCGGATATCTACATCACGCCCTACCGGCAGGAGGCGCAGATTGTCTCCGGCACACTGGCCATTGCGCTTGGAGCCGGCAAGGCAATTATCTCCACGCCTTATTTGCACGCCAAGGAACTGCTTGCGGATAAGAGAGGCGTGATTGTCCCGTTTGACAATCCGGATGCCATTGCGGAATCGGTTGTCGCATTGCTGGAGAACGACGCGGAGCGCCATGCGATGCGCAAACGTGCCTATCTGCACTCGCGTGGAACAACGTGGCCGAGGACTGCGCACGCCTACATGGCCACTTTCCAGCGGGCGCGATTCGAGCGTTCTTTGCAGCCCCGGGCCACCCATCCTGACGATGCCGCACTTGAGCTCACTGTCCCGGCGGAACACCTGCCGGCTCTGAACACCAATCATCTGTTCACCATGACCGACGACACGGGCATGTTGCAGCACGCGATCTTCTCCGTGCCCAACACCCGCGAAGGCTATACCACCGACGACAACGCACGGGCGCTGATTGTGTCCACACTTCTGAATGAAAGCGCCGGATTCCCGCATCGGGAGGACCATCTCAATCTTTCTCGCCGTTATCTGGCTTTTCTCTGGCTGGCATTCAATTCCGACATCGGGCGCTTCAGGAATTTTCTCGACTACAACCGCAAGTGGCTTGAGGACGTTGGCTCTGAAGACAGCCATGGGCGCGCAGTGTGGGCCCTCGGTTCGGTGCTCGGCCAATCGCAGAACGCGGGAATGCGGGGAGCGGCAGGAAGGCTCTTTGAGGCTGCTGTGCCCGCGGTTCTCAAGTTTTCGAGCCCGCGCGCCTGGGCATTCAGCGTTCTCGGATTGCAGGCCTATCTCGACTGGTTCCCCGGCGACAGGGCCATGCAAATCGCTCGCAACGCGCTGGCCAATCGCCTGCTCGATATTTACGAGCGCAGCCGTTCCGATAAGTGGCATTGGTTTGAGAAGAGTCTTGCGTACTCCAATGCGCGGCTGGCGCAGGCTCTCATCCTGGCCGGCGGACGCAGCAAGAACAAGAAGATGCTCGCGGCGGGAATCGAGTCGCTCGAATGGCTTGTCGCCGCGCAGCATTGCGGTGACCCGGATATGTTTGTTCCCATCGGCTCCAGCGGCTGCTTCACCGAGGGTGGTGAGAAGCCGCGCTTCGATCAGCAGCCCGTCGAAGCCTGCGCCACCATCTCCGCTTGTCTTGAGGCATACAGGCTCACGCACGACGAGCGCTGGAGCAACGAAGCCCATTGCGTCTTCAGTTGGTTCCTCGGCAAAAACGATCTGCAGGCGCCTCTCTACGATGCAACCACCGGCGGATGCAAGGATGGACTTCATCCCGACCGCGTGAATGAAAATCAGGGAGCGGAATCGACGCTCTCGTTCTTGATGGCGCTCCTGGAAATGCAGCGAGCGAATGGGTCTCACGCAGAAACCACGTACCAGGAAATGAGCATCTCCCTTTGACTCCACTTATCCACCCGCCGGATTTGCCGGATGCTACCGCTTTAGAAAAACCGCAATCGGGAGCATGTGCCGATCTTCCGTTGCTCACCCGCTACTCCGACAATCCGATTCTGAGCGGGCACGATTGGCCCTATGCCGTGAACAGCGTCTTCAACCCGGCGGCCGTGCTCCTGCCCGACGGCGACACTCTGCTGCTGTGCCGCGTTGAAGATCGCAGCGGCCTCTCGCACCTGGGCGCGGCACGCTCAAACAATGGAATCAACGGATGGCGCATCGATGCCCAGCCAACGCTGATGGCCAATCCGCGCGACTTCCCTGAAGAAATCTGGGGTATCGAAGACCCGCGCATTACCTACGTCCCGGAGCTCGAGCAGTACGCGGTGGCATACACGTCATTTGCCCGCGGCGGCCCAGGCGTTTCCCTCGCGCTCACCAGAGACTTCCGCAGCTTTGAGCGATTCGGCGTGATCATGCCGCCCGAAGACAAAGACGCCGCTCTGCTGCCGCGAAGAATCAATGGCTACTGGGCCATGATCCATCGCCCCATGACCACGACCGGCGCGCACATGTGGATCTCTTACTCTCCCGACCTGCGCCATTGGGGCAGCCACAAAATCATGCTGCAAGCTCGTCGTGGCGGATGGTGGGATGCGAACAAGATTGGACTGTGTTCTCCGCCCATCGAAACGCCGAAAGGCTGGCTGGTCATCTACCACGGCGTGCGGGTAACCGCCTCGGGAAGCATCTATCGCCTCGGCCTCGCCCTCTTCGATCTCGATCGTCCGGAGATTTGCCTGCAACGCGGAAACTCATGGATCTTCGGTCCCGAAGCTCCATACGAGCGCATCGGAGATGTGCACGACGTGGTGTTTCCCTGCGGCCAAACCATCGGCGCCGACGGCGACACCATCAACCTCTATTACGGAGCAGCCGATTCGAGCATCGCTTTAGCCACGGCGAGCATTCGTTGTCTTCTCGCATGGCTGGATGCAAATTCGAGCGCGGGAGACGGAACCGAGCCGTGATCGATGCCATCGTTACGCTGAAAGGAACTTCTTTATGAGTGCTGATGCAACTTTCTGGCCGAGCTGGTTGCCACGTGTCATGTGGATACGGCGAAGGTGCCCTAGCTGCGCTTGCGACCAATTCAAACCGGCCGAGTTGCGCCCTTACGATTTCATCCTCGCCTTATTCCTCCTCCATCCCGTTCGCTGCAAATTCTGCTGGCGCCGGTGCTACTGGATCTCACTGCGGCCCGCGGAGTGAGCATCCACCAGCACGACTCCGGTCCCACCTCGAATGATCTTCTCCGGCGCCTGATCGCGAAACACGCCCATGGGAAGCCGATCGATGCATCAAGCGCCCACTCGGCCGGGAGCGACCTCGCGAATCTTGAAGATACTCCGGCCGTCGAAGGGGGCCTGAGCCCCCAGGTCCCCGAGTAGTGGCTGCCTAACTGGGTGCCGAACCAACCGCCGGGCCCTCCACTGTGCCCTGCGCTCACCGCCCCGTCATCTGCTCCAACTTCTCGGGATACCGCGCGCCCTCGACCGCGATCTTCCGAGCCGCGCCGTCAATCTCGCGCAAATCGTCAGCTGTGAGCTCCACCTCGACCGCTCCGATGTTCTCTTCCAGCCGATGAAGCTTCGTCGTGCCTGGAATCGGAACGATCCACGGCTTCTGTGCCAGCAGCCACGCCAGCGCGATCTGGGCAGGCGTCGCGTTCTTCCGTTTTGCCATCGCGTTCAGCAGATCCACAACCGCCTGATTCGCTTTCATCGCCTCCGGCGTAAACCTGGGCAGCGTGCTGCGGAAATCGTTGCTCGCAAGCTTGGTGTTCTCATCCATCTTTCCCGTCAGGAACCCCTTGCCCAGCGGGCTGTATGGAACCAGGCCGATTCCCAATTCCTCGAGCAGCGGGATCACCTCCGCCTCGGGTTTCCGCCACCAAAGCGAGTACTCGCTTTGCAGTGCGGTCACCGGTTGCACCGCATTGGCGCGGCGAATCGTTTGCACCCCAGCCTCTGAAAGGCCAAAATGCCTCACCTTGCCCTGCGCGATCAGATCCTTTACCGCGCCAGCAACTTCTTCGATCGGCACTCCTGGGTCCACGCGATGTTGATAAAACAGATCGATCACATCGGTCCTCAGCCGCTTCAGCGAGGCCTCCGCCACTTCCTTGATGTGCTCGGGCCGGCTATCGAGGTTTTGCGCTCCGGGCCTGCTGTCGCCCGTTGTGTTGAATCCGAATTTGGTGGCGATCACCACCTTGTCGCGAACGGGCGCGAGCGCCTCGCCCACCAGTTCCTCGTTCGTGAACGGGCCATACACTTCGGCCGTATCGAAAAACGTCACGCCGCGGTCCACCGCCGCGCGGATCAGCGAAATCATCTCCGGTACGTCTTTCGGAGCGCCATAGCTGAAGCTCATGCCCATGCATCCGAGCCCCATCGCCGAAACTTCCAGATTGCTTTTGCCTAATTTGCGTTTCTGCATTGTTTCTCCTGTCTTAAGCGGTTTTTGCCTTGCCTGGCATCACCCTGACTGTCGCGGCGCGAGCGCGTGCGCCGATCATCGGTTTCAGATAAGGGCTGCCCCGGTACTTCGCCCGATAGGCATCGTCGATGCGGTCGTTGATCGCGCCGTCTACTGCCTCGAACATCACTTCCTTCGTCATGCCGGCAGAGATGATCCGCCCCGCTTTTTGCCGCACCGCGGCCCGGTACCAGCGAGACTTCTGCCCGTTGTAGCCGCGCACGTAGAGGGCGTCCTCAACAGCAACCGACCAAATCCACGTCGGCGTGCCGTACGTCACTCCATCCTCGCGGAACGGCGCGATGTGCAAGTCGTCTGCCTCGGCGATCTTGCGCAGTTCGTCCTTTTGCCACTTGCTCCCTGCAGCTTTGGATTCCTGAACCGCCAATGTCCAACCCCCTTCGAGAAGAGGCGCTGCGCCGTTGCAGCTCCGCTCTTCACAATCCCAACGTACAGGAGCGCATCGTTCGGCCGCTTTCCCAATCCTGCCTATTTCTTGCCTGATCCTGTCTCACTCGCGGATTTTGTGCACACCGCGCCCGTTCTGGCTGTACCCTGAACAAGGAGGATTTGAAGCGTGGCGGCGAAACCGAATGGAAAGCGTCAAGAACTCAACTCCGTTGCGATCGAGATGCGCAAGGAGCTGGCCGGCAAGATTGCGGCTCATGCGCCGGCGCTCGGCGAAAACCCCACCGCCGTTCCGGGCCTCGCGCTTTATCGTCGAACCACGCCGACCGCGTGTTATCGCGCGATCTATGAGCCCAGCCTCACGGTCTTCGTGCAGGGCCGCAAGCGCATCAACCTCGGAGGAACGGCCTACCTCTGCGACGCATCGTCCTTCCTCCTTACCTCGATCGACGTTCCTGCTGAAGGCCAGATACTCGAAGCTTCAGAACGCGTCCCCATGCTCACCATGAATCTCCGCCTCGACATGCCAACCGTGCGCGAGATCCTTGGCCGCGAAGATCTTCCCGAGCCTGAAACCTCGACCCAGCGCCGCGGGCTTGCAGTGGGCGTTACGACTGCCGGCTTGCTGGCCGCGTGCTCTCGGCTCATCGACCTTCTTGACGCCCCCGACGACATTCCGTTTCTCAGCCACCTGATTCAACGTGAAATCGTCTATCGCATCCTCCGCACTCCGCAAGGCGAACGCCTCCGCGCCATCGCCACCGCCGGCGACCTCAGCCACCGAACCGCGCGGGCCATCGCCTGGCTCCGCGCCAACTACGCCAAGCCGCTTCACGTGGAGGAGCTCGCAACCATCGCGCGCATGGGAGTCTCCACGCTCCACCACCAGTTCCGCGCGTTGACCGCCATGAGCCCGCTCCAGTATCAGAAGCAGCTTCGGCTGCAAACCGCGCGGCAGCGCATGTTGATGGACGGCATGGATGCCACCAGCGCGGCCTTCGAAGTCGGCTACGAAAGCGTCAGCCAGTTCAATCGCGAGTACAGCCGTCTCTTCGGCCAGCCGCCCATGCGCGACGTCAAATCCCTGCGCGATAGCAAAGTCGTGGCCATCAACGCCGCCTAGCGCTGCATCGCCGTCGGCGCTCGCACCTTGCGGGCTCGCGCCGAACCGACCCCGCGCTTGGCAAGCAGAATGGAAATCTCGGTTGACATACCCTTGCGGACTTGCTAGCGTCAGTTAGCCTGCAAAGGGATCAGGAGCGCAGGCTCTACTTATTTCATTAGGTATTCGACTCTTCCCTTTTCCCTTTAAATTCTTCCAGCCAGCCGCAGGAGTGACGTACTCCGTTTAGGCATCGGCCGCTTGGGCATTGGTCTGCGCGACCTTTGCGCCTCATTGATCAATTGGGCTTCCAGAGCCGGCGCTCGAGTTATCGCGTGCGGCGCCTGGGAGCAAAACGGATATTCCGGTTGAAAAAGCATGACAACAATTGGAGCGGATCGGTGCTCCGGGTTCATGCGGGAGATGGCAGATGGAGATTCCCTTCAGTCTTCCTGGAGCAGCGGCTTCAAACTTTGATCTTCCCCAGTGCGAACCCTCCTTCGATAAACAGGCCCGGCTAACAAAGGGCGGACCCCGAAGAGCATTAGCCGTCATTGCCAGTTGCTGTGCGGCAATGCTGGCCCTGACAAGCTGCAGTAGCGGCGGATCTGGCAGCGGCGGCGGCGGCGCTCCCCCGTCTGCTGCAACCTGCACGGTGCTCTACACATCTTCACCGGGCGTAGTTCAATTACTCCCTTCGCTGCTCGTTGACAACGACAGCGTCTACTGGTCCGAAGTGAGCGTTGCAAATTCTACACCTGTGCCAGGGTCGTCGCAGATAAAGGAGATGCCGAAGGCCGGGGGCGCCGTCGAGATATTGGCGAGTGGGCCGAGTCTGAGCGGCAATCCCGGCGATGTGGGCGATCTGGACTTTACGATCGACGAATTCAATCTTTACTGGGTCACCACCGGTGGGAACAGCCAAGTTTTCAGCGTGCCCTTGGGGGGGGGTTATTCTCCCAGTCTCATCGCCAGCGAGCCGGCAGATAACTTTGTCGAGGGTGAAAACCCCGGGATCACTTCCTACGGGATCGGCGGAAGCGTCTATTGGACAACCGGCGGCGACGCGATCTACTCATCATCTAGCGTCGGTGGGACCGAGACCGTCTTCAGTTTCGCGGAACCCACCACATTTGCGGGTCCCGAGGCCGAGGCCGACGCCGGAACACTCGTCGTCACTCTGGGCGGCATCGTTACCCAGGTCGATGCAGGGAATTCGTATTTCAACACGGGATATTATGAAATCAACCCGACGCCGCCCCCCAACTCCACGGCGGAATTTCTCACGCCGTTCGCCGGCACCCCGGGTAACTATTATCACCAAGGTGACCTGATCACCGACGGAGCTGATGTCTACGGACTGTCAACCGTCCAAGGCGCTGCCCAGGTCGTAACCAGCGTGTTCAAGATTTCTGGCACCTCAGCGACAACCCTGGCACAGGCAGGCGGCACCGCGCTTAATGTGGCCACCGACGGTACCTATATCTACTACGCGGGAGGCGGGAGCGGGGTGGGTGGAGGGGGCGTTGTGAGCGCATATGCCATCGTCGGCAACACAGTGACTTCCTCCCAGTGCGTCACCTCGAATGGAACCAATTTCATAATTGGCTCGGTCGGCGTACATGGAGACTACCTGGACGAGGGCTACATTTACGCGACCGGATCGGGGGGAGGGAACCCATTTAACGTTCTTCGGATGACAAAGCCAACCCCCTAACAAAATTAACCCTGCTGGGAGGTCCGCACCTGACCAGTCTTAGAATCTGCGTTCCCCGGGCCTGTTCTGAGTAAGCCACCAATTGGACGCTGTTTCGAGGTTGAGCAGATCCAAATATACCGAATGCTCGAAAGCGAGATTGCCGGGCAACTTGCGAACCCGGACGACATTGTGCAGTGGGCGACATTTGGTCGGGGCTTTCGACTGCGGCAACAGCCCAATCCGCTCATCCGCAACCTAAGCGACCACAAGGGGTTACGTTTGTCACTGAGTGGTTAGGAGGACAAAATTGGGCCACAATCTGACCTCAACAGCCTGGATTGCTGCACTGCTGCTCGCGGCCGCGTCCTCAATATCACCGGGCCGTCTAGCTTGCCAGGTAACGCCGATCACGCCCCAGGAGCCGCCCACGCTCGGCGAACTCTTCCGAGTCGATCCGGCCACGGGCGCGCCCACTCCTTTGGAACATGTGCAGATCAAGAAACTGGTAGGGCCAATTCAACGGGGAGGCTCGCAGACGGTGGAATTCTACATCGAGGGTGAAGCTTCACCGGTGTGGTTCAAAGCCGGCGAGCCGCAGCAGTTTGTCATCCGCCTCATGAGCCCTGGAGATCGATATGACAAGGAACTCAATGAAGTGGAAGTGCAGAGACACATAAGGCTGATGCGGTTACTTGTGCAGAAAGGCAAGGAGCACGATGAACGATTCCTCACAAATGCGATTCTTCCATTGAATGTCCAATCCTATGGACCATTGACGCCCGGCCTGGATCCCAAAAAGCCGGACCGCGTGGCGCAGTCGTTTCGATTGACGCCGCAGAGCGCGCTCCCTCCAGGCGAATATCACATCTGGATCGATGGCATGCATGACCTTGAGTTGAATACCAGCGCCCGCTTCCTTCCAAACACCGTAAACGGCGAACACTGGGCGTTTGAAATCGCCAACCGCTGACGTACCGCATATTAGGTGAGCGCGCTGGGGTCGCTAAACGTCTCGACAGGACCGGCTGCCAGCCCAGTCAACCCCCCGCCCCACCCGCCTTTCACTGACCACTGACCACCGACCACCGATCACTGTTTTCTGCTGTCAAGCCCCTCACCGCCAAAATCCACTTGCAAAATCGTCTCTAAGTCGTGTCTTTTCTGATCTCTGACCCCTGATCTCTGATTTCTGTGAAGTTTGCCGATCATTATGCCCTCCCGGAGCACAATCGTTCCATGATCCGCTTCCACTCAAAAACCGAGCACTCCAGAATCGCTCCCCGACTCCCGCAGGCCGCCGCCGCCGGAAACCGTCTGGCGGCTCTCTTTCAAGCGCCGCTAACCCCGTTCAATTCGCCAACTCCGCTGCCTTTCCGCTCGATTGCTCGCCGCCGCCCGAATCCGATTGTCGGCCTTCTTTCAAGCGCCGCTAACCCCGCTAGCTCCGCCAACTCCGCTTTCCCAAACGCCTCGGTTCAGGCCAAAAAAAGCGAAGGGGGTGATTTTATACACTCTGAAACGCGAAAAATGACGATAACTCCTTTATCATCAACAAAAATGCTCCAAAATTCGCTTCGATTTTTTGCGATTTTTGTTGATTTTTGTGCGCAAAACGGCCCCATTCCCACCCAAAATCACCCCTCCCCGACCATCCCGAGCAAGGCAGGCCTGGCTCGTAGCGGCGCGGTCCGCGAAAGCTTCAGCGTGCCGCCGCTGATGAGCTCCGCTAACCCCACTAACTCCGCCAACTCCGCTTCCCCTCCGCTACCTTGTTCCCTTGGTCCCTGCCTTCCCCACCGCGCCTGTTTTTGCGGACCTGTGAAACTGTGCGGCGCGCCGCATCAGCAACCTGCGGCCACAGTTTCACTGATTCACAGGGTCGTTCTTGATCGTTTTGGTTAATTTTTTCCAAGGGCCGTTCGCGAGCCGTACAATCCGAAGAAAGCAGTCGGCAAAGAAAACATTCCAGCTCGAACGGCGCCAGGGAATTCACTTCAACCCTGGGACCGCTTAAGAGCCGCATGCGTGAGCATGACGGGGAGAAGGGGCAAGTATGGCATTCTGCGGAAAATGTGGCGCACAGTTGGCAGGCAATGAGAAATTCTGCTCGAGCTGCGGGCACGATGTGAGCGCATCGGTTGCACCGGCGGGCGCGCCGGTTGCAGCGCCTTCTCCGGTTGCTGCTGCTCCAGTTGCGCCCGTTCCGATGGCGCCTCCTCCGGTGGCGACGCCGTCAGCCCCGCCGCCCGCGGCCCCCTATCCGCAGTACTATCCTCCGCCGGGACAGCAGGTCCCGATCATCATGCCGCAGGCGGTGCCGGCGCACCATGGAGGGGCCTGGTGGGTGGTCATCATTGCCGCTGCCCTCTTCGGGTTTTGGTGGATCGGCACGCACGATCAACCAAAACAGCCGGCGGGACCAACGCCAACACCGCCGGCAACGACGCCGACGCCGGCCCCGCAGCCTGGAGGATCGAATGCCGCGCTGGTCGCGCAGCAGAACTACACCACGCAGTGGAGCGTGGTGAATGGAGATGTGCAGCTCTCCAACCAGAAATGGATTAATCAGTCGAACGTGGCCATTCAATCGGCGGACCTGGAGTGCGACCAATATGACCAGAACGGCTCCGACCTGGCGCAAAAGCACATCCAGCTAACCGACCAAACCGGCGCGGCGGTTAAGGCCGGAGAGACGGAAGAGTTCAGCAACCTCGATATAGGGGCGGCGGTTCAGGGCCTGACCAAAGTGAATTGCGGGATTGTGGCCGTGACGCCGGCCGCGACGCAGTGAGGTTGGGCGCAGGCGCTGCCGGCTGGTAGAGATGGCTGTTCGAGTTCACTTGCCTGATAACGCGGTATTCTCTGTTCATCAACACACGGTGCCCCACACGGGTTGTCTACCAACTCCCGCGTGGGGCACTTTGTTGTCCCAGGTCTGAAGATTCGGAGTCTCCCCCCCGGCAGACCCCGACTCTACCACTCCGGTATTTTCGAGCCGCCCAACCGCGACGACCTTTTACCTTTGCCTCACGAAATCGGTTCTTCGTGCTACCTGCCCGTGAGCCAACGGGACAACTGTCCCGGCAATCTCCCGCCGAACTTGCAATTGCTGCATGCGGTGCATTGTAGGAGACGGTTGAAGGCGAAGCTTTGTTGCAAAAGCGGCGCGACAAACGATCTCCTACATTGCAAACGTTACTCGCCGTTCTGGGAATTCTCGTCCGGGTGTACCACCAGGTAGCTCTGGCCGCCGTTCGCCCAGACCAGAAGCAGAACGTCTTTTCCTGCCGGCTCGGAATGAAGCTGGTTCACAAAGCTGTCCGCATCCTCTACGGGATGCCGATCGACTCCGAGAATCACATCGCCAGGCGCGAGGCCCGCATCTTCAGCCGGGCTGCCCGGACGCACCGATTGAATCACCGCGCCCTTCACCTGATCGGGCACGTTGAATTGCTGGCGCAGGTCGGGAGTCAGGTTGGCCACAGCCAATCCAAGCCTGCCCCGCTGTGCAGCGCCCTGCTCGTCGTTGCTGGCTTCCTCGCTCGCGTCTTTATGGAACTCGCCCACGGTCGCATGAAGCGTCTGCGGCTTGCCGTCGCGCAGAATTCCCAGCTCGATTGATGTGCCCGGGGTCATCTCGCTCACCGCAACCTGCAGCATGCTGCCGTTGGGGATCTTCTTGCCGTCGAGCTCGCGGAGCACGTCACCACTCTCTAAACCCGCTTTGCTTGCCGGCGAATCCGGCGTCACCTGGCTGACGATGGCGCCCGTCGCGTCAGGCAAATTGAAGAAGCCGGCATTGTCGGGCGTCACATCGTTCATGCTGATGCCCAGGTACCCGTGGTGTACGCTTCCGTTCTTGATGATCGCTTGCGCCGTGGCCTGGGCAATCTGCGATGGAATCGCGAAGCCCGCGCCGGCAAACGATCCACTGCCCGAGATGATGAAGGTGTTAATTCCAATGACTTCGCCGTACGCATTCACCAGCGGCCCGCCGGAGTTACCGGGATTGATGGCCGCGTCGGTTTGAATGAAGGCGCCCGGCTTCCGCGGATCGTCCCGGTATGGATTGGGGCGATCGAGGCCGCTGATAATGCCGCGCGTGACGGTAAAGGGGAAGTTGCCGAAGGGATTGCCGAAAGCCAGTACGGTCTCGCCCGGCTTGACCTTGCTGGAGTCGCCCCACGGTACGCTGGTCAGATTTTGCGCGTCGATTTTTATGACCGCCAGGTCGTTGAGTTTGTCCACGCCGATCAGCTTCGCGGTAAAGACACGCCGGTCGTTTAATGTGACGCGAATCTGCGTGGCGCCGTCGATCACGTGGTCGTTGGTCACGATGTATCCATCCGGCGACAGAATGACTCCGCTCCCCACCCCATGCTCAAACTGGGGCTGCGGCTTCATCTGCTGGCCACCGGGCCCGAAGAAGAACTGCCGAAAACCGGGAGGCAGATCCTGCGGGTTGACGCCGCCGAAGTTAAAGCTATGGCCGCCGTCCTCGGAGTCCTGGTCGTTTTGCGAGACACGCGAGGTGACTGCGACATTAACCACTGCCGGCGTGACGCGCGACGCGACGGCTTCCACCGCGTTATCGAGAGCGATGAGCGACGACACGCTGCTCTCGTCGAGTGGACCAGCAGCGGCAGCAGCGTGCGCTCTGCTGTGGTCGAAGAAGAACGCAAGCGAAAACAGGATCGTGGCGAGAATACCCGCAGGGACTGCGAGTTTTCTTGCCTTCACTACTAATGAATTAGTTGTCGTAGACATTGAAGCATCTCCATTGGTGTTGAGGTTCATGGTTAGAGTTGAAGTCCCATGCGGCCGCTATCAACTGAGGGTGCGGCCGGGTGGCGTGAATGAAAGCCTGTCGTCGACGCTGGTTGGACCGCGGCTGCGGAGCCTGCCGGATAAATCACCAGGATGATTCGTGTCACGGTGATCTCAGTGGCCCGAGTTGAAGCAGGCTGGCTTGTCGCGTCGCGGGTCTGCTGCAGCGCGCCCGTGCCGGTGTCATAATCGGCGATTGCTCTTGTCCGCGTAACAGAGGTCTCGACTTCTTCCCAGGCTGCAAGAACAACGAATTCCTGACTGTTCGCCGGAGCTTCCGCCGATGTTGGAGCTACGGCCTTCACCAGTTCCGCGCGGGGGCTGGCGGCGTCCGCGCCCGTCATCGCAGTCTCCGTTACTCCCACCGATGAATCGTCGCCGCGGCGCGGTCGAGCAGCGACAGGTTTCACGGCCGTGTTGCGGCTCGCCGGCACAATCGCCACGGCCTCAATGGCGCGGGGACGCTGTGAAGACCGGAACGCTGCGTCAGTGGCTGCAATACCCTCGTTTCCATCTTGCAACGCGAGTGCCGCCACTTCTTTATCCGGCTTCGCCGCGGCCACAAACGCAACCAACTGCGGACTGCGCGCCAGCTCCACCGATCCAAGGACCAGGCCGCAACTCACCATGCCAACCAGCGCGCCGGCCGCCAAAGGATGGAGCGTCTGATTGCGACGGAGGATGCTGTGCACGCGATGAACCAGTTCCGGCCGCCGCTCGAATGCCCCGAGCGAAAGCGCCTCTGCGCGGCGCAGCAACTCGCGCTGTTGCAGTCCGCGCTCGGCAAGAGTCGTGAGGCAGGCCGCGTAGGCGCGCGGAGCTTGTGTTCTCTGAACCACGCCCTCGTCGCAGGCCATTTCGCGCTCGCGGCAAAGGCGCCGCTCCATCCAGGCCAGCGCCGGATTCAAAGGGAACACTACAAGAAAAAGCTTCTGCAGCAGATTCGTCCAGTCGTCGCGCCGCCGCAGATGCTCGACTTCATGCAGGACCACTTGTTTCAATTCGCTAGGGGTCAGCCGCGAGAAGAGCCACTCCGGAATCAAAACTCGCGGCCTGAGAAAACCGATCACGCCAGGCCGGTCGAGATCGCGCGTGGTGCAGATCTCGATGGGCCGCGCAGGCGATGTGAATGCAAGAGTCGCGCGGAGATTCCATTCCGCTTCAACTGGAGTGGCGCCGTACCATAGTTTGCGCAGGCGCAACGAGTGGAAGGCGAGCTCGGCGGCGCGGAATGCGGAGGCAACAAGCCATAGCACGGCGATTCCGAATCCCCAGCGGCTGTCCAACTCGAGCCACGGCCTCGCCGCACCCGCGGCAAGTGGCGCTGCTGTGCTCATGTCTCTGAAATGTGCGAGCAAGGGCAGAAATGGCAAGACGGCAACGACGGCGAATCCCGCGGCCCACGCGGCGAATCGGTGCGCTGCGGAAACCCTGGGCGCGAGCCGCAAGCAGAGAGCCAAGGCAGCTGCAACCGTTGCGCCCTGCCATAGCGCCGCGATGAACGCCGGCGCTACACCCTGCGCAAATCCAGCAAGAACCGCATCCGCCATTTGCATCAAGGGCATCCTTATCTCCCGCGTTCCTTGCCGCCATTTTCCTTATCGGGCGTGGAGTTGCGGATCGCATCTCTCAACCGGCCCAACTCCTCGGCCGAGATCCCCTCGTCACCCAGCAGGCTTAATACCAGCTTCTCGCGCGAGTCGCCAAAGAAGCGGTTCAGCACGTTGCGTACCTCTGTCCGGCTCGCCTCGTTTTCGGCGACGCTCGCCTGATAAACGAAGGCGCGTCCCTCCTGGCGGTGTTCAACGTAGCCCTTCTGCTCCAGGATTCGGATAGTGGTGAGCACGGAGTTGTAGGCCAGTTGCTGGCCCTCGGGCAGGGCCTCCACCAGGTCCGTGACGGCCGACTCGCCGCGCCGCCAGAGGATTTTCATCAGCCTGAGCTCGGCTTCGGTCAGCGTATTGGATTTCTTGGGCGGCATTCTTAACTTGTTGATCCCAATAGGCAAGTCTGTCGAGTCTAGCGCTTCTGACAGTCCTATAGACGAACAACTAAAGGATTAGTTACCAGATTCGCAAAGATTTTTCAAGAGGCCCTGCCCCGCTTTCTTTGGGCGGGAAAATGCGCCACTGCAAATGTCTACCCTGTGCTACGATCCGTGCAAGCGTTCACGCAATCGTTTCTCTGCACCCAAATTCAGAAGCCTGCCCGGGATTCTTTTCCCGGCGCAACCATCCGCGAGTGCCTTCGCCACAACGAAGCATAGCCGGCGCATTGGGGATGAAATGAACAGCCAACTAAGGCCGATGGCCCTCGGCGAAATCCTTGACCGGACCGCCGAACTCTACCGCACTCATTTCCTGCTTTTTGCCGGAATCTCCGCCATCTTCGCCGGAATCATGCTTGCGGTGCAGCTTTTGTATCTGCGCTCGCTCATCTCCCTCGGCTATCCAAACTTGATGGCGCATTGGCAATGGGGCACGGCCTCAATCGCCGTCCTGGAAGCGCTTGCGATCCTGATGCTTGCCGGGCTGTCGATCGCGGCCATCAATCGGGCGGTGGCCTGGGTTTATCTCGAGAAGTCCGCGACGATTCGTGACGCTGCAAGAAGCGTTTTGCCCCGGCTTCGGACCTACCTGTGGCTGATGACCATCACGGCATTCCGCGCGTGGACCCCCTTTGCCGCACTGTATGTTGGCTTCATTGGAATCGCGTTTACCGTGCTACCTCACGACTTTATGACCAACCCGGCGGCGATGCAGCACGCAGCACATCAAGACCCGACAGCGGTCGCCGCAGCGGGCATCGGAATGCTGATTCTGCTGCCGTTTTTCTTTGTGGCTCTGTTGTATGGCGTGTGGATGTCGCTGCGCTATTCGTTGGCCGTGCCGGCTTGCGTCGTCGAAAATTTGCCGGCGGGTGGCGCAATCAAGCGCAGCATCAGTCTTACCGAAGGCTCGCGCGGGCGCATCTTCGTGCTCGGTCTGCTGGTTTACGCGGTGCGCATGCTGCTGGGGATTCTGTTCGGATTTCCCTTGATCGCTCTCGCCATCAAGCACCCCGGCCAGCCGCTGCCTCTGGTCTGGTTGACCGTCCAACAGATCGGCGAGTTCCTATCCAGTACACTGATCGGTCCCATCTACTCCACCGGCCTCACGCTCTTTTATTACGACCAGCGCATCCGCAAGGAAGGCTTCGATATTGAGTGGATGATGCAGGCCGCGGGGCTTGTCCCGCGACCTGAGCTGCCGGCGCCGGAACATTCCTGAGCAAAGGAGGACCCCCATGAGCGAGACACTACGGCCCTCCACACTTGGGGAGGTTCTCGATCGTACAGCGCAGCTCTATCGGCGCAACTTCTGGCTCTTTGCGGGAGTAGCAGCCTTGCCAATTGCCATCATCATCGCGGTTTCTGCGGTGGCCTTGGTAGCAGTTTTTGCGGTCCCGGGCCTGAGGGACGCCAACGACGCGACTTTGAGCCCCGCGATGGCCTTACTGATTGCGTTGTTTGTGCTCGTGGTCCTCCCAATTTATCTCGCCGCGGCTGTCTTCTCCTACGCGGGGCTGACTGAAGCCGCGGCGAAGGTGCATCGAGGCGAAAAGATCACCATTCGCGGCGTGTTCAATGCCGTTCGACCCTGGTTCTGGCGCTATTTGTGGTTCGGAATTCTGCAGGCCATTGTTATCGCGTTGGTACCGGGCGCGATTGCCGGGGTGGTCATCGGTTTCCTGCTGTTTTCCGTGACGTTGGTTGGGGGTGGAGGCGCTGCACCCGGCGTGGCGATTGGATTCTTGACGTTTTTCATTGGTTTTGGGGCCTTCGGCGTCATCATTTGGCGCGCGCTGGGCTACTCGATTGGTCTTTCCGTCTGCGTTGTTGAGAAGAAACCTGCATGGGAGTCCCTGCAGCGCGCTTGGAAGTTGAGCGAGGGGACCCGCGGGCGCATCTTCGTTCTGTATCTGCTGATCTTCGCGCTGGCCATGGCTGGATCCATGATCGGATACATCGTCAGCGCCATTGTCGGCGCCGTGGCGGGAGTGGTGGGCCAAGGTTCGGAATATACGGTAGCAGCGGCGATAATCGCCGCAGTCCTCTACCTCGTGGTCGACTTCACCGCACAGGTACTGCTTGCGCCCGTCTCCTGGATCGCGCTCGTGCTCTTTTACTACGACCAGCGCATCCGCAAGGAAGGCTTCGACATCGAGTGGATGATGCAGCAGGCCGGGCTTACGCAGCAAGCATCCGCGACGCCACCAGCCGAAGACGCAGGCATTTCCGAGCCGGTCACGCCTCCTGATACCGTGGAAGAATGATGAATTTCGGCTGGCAGAATTCAGGTTGGCGCAACGCAGCGGTGCGTCGAGTG
>CAYYKV010000051.1:0-17436 GCA_964468605.1 uncultured Occallatibacter sp.
GTCGATGTCGGCCATGAGCTCGCCGGTGATGCGCTCCATGCGGCACTCGGTGTAGCGCATGGCGGCGGGCGGATCGCCGTCGACAGAGCCGAAGTTGCCCTGGCCGTCGACGAGCGGATAGCGCATGGAAAACGGCTGCGCCATGCGGACCAGCGTGTCGTAGATGGCCGAGTCGCCGTGGGGATGGTAGACACCCATTGCCTGGCCGACGACTTTGGCGCACTTGGTGTATTTCTTGTTGTGCTCCAGGCCCATCTCGCTCATGGTGTAGAGCACACGGCGATGGACGGGCTTAAGGCCGTCGCGGGCATCGGGGAGCGCGCGCCCGATGATCACCGACATGGAGTAGTCGAGATAGGAGCGGCGCATCTCCTCTTCAATGTTGATGGGAACGAGATTGGTGCCGCCGGGAGGGTTCGGTGGATCGAGGGGGAGCTGGGGATTCTGATCGTCTGCCATAGAATTTGCGAGGTCCGCAGGGAGGCGGCAAAATGGTCCGGATCGAGCAGGGCCGGGTCCGCAGGTCTCTAGCGTCTATTTTAGTGGCTCGATGGGCGGTTTAGCAAGGCGGGCAAGAGGAAATAAAGCCTTATTTTGCTTGGTTTTATGGGGCGATTTCAACAGTGCGCCGAGCGATCGGGAAGGTTCGCGCGATGAGCTCAGTTTTTGTGCCTGAATCGGCGTTGCGGGAGGTTGGGTTGCGGGGCGGTTGGCGAGCATTTTCTGGCGGGCGAAACTGCGAGGGATTTGTGGCAATTCTGCATTACTGCGATAAATGCGGCAGGCTGAGAATGCAGAGCACTGCCTGAAGAACGACGATCGCTCCCGCCGCTGCGAGCGCCAGCTTGCCGCGTGGGCCGTCGTACGCGTCGGCAAAGACGCCGCCGACGAAGGTGAGCAGAAAGGGCAGCGACCAGAGCCAGGGAGATCCTGGCGCGCCAGTCATCACGAGGAGCATCAGGGTCGATGCACAAAGCAGAGGCGCGGTGTTGCCGAAGTAGCGCGACTTGCGCGCGGCAAGATAAAGGACCAGCGCGGCGGCACAGGCCAGCGAGAGTCCGCTGTTGGAGAAGGTTGAAAAGAAGCGTCGTGCGGGATCGATTGAGAAACCGAGGAAACCGGCCGACGAACGGAAAACGTAGCTGAATGCGTCGGGCGAGAAGCCGTAACAGGCAAAAACTATGACAAGGCCGCCCGCCGCTGCGAGCAGCACGACGGGCAGGGCCTGGCTGCGGTGGCCCTCGGCGATCCAGAGCATGGCTGCGAGCCCCAAGAGCGCCGCGACGGGAAGGGCGGCAATGTGCGCTGCCGCAGTGACGCCGAATATGACCGAGAGCAGCACGATGCGCGGGCGCCACTTACGGGCAGGTCCCTGCATGGAGTGGGCCACTCCGATGCAGGTGTAGATTCCGCCAAAGACTCCGAGAGCGGCAAGCACTTCAGGATTGGGCGCGACACAGGCCTTGAGGATGGCCGGCGAGAAGCAGTAGAGAGCGAGCGCGGTGTAGCCGCCCAGATTGCCATAGAGGCGGCGGGTGACCCACCAGATGCATCCGCCGAGCAGGAATCCGGCGAAGAGGAACGGCAGCCGCAGGAGCAGCAGGATGTGAGTCATCTGATGGCGCAGTTCCCAGGTGCTCAGCTCAGCGGCGGAATTCTGGGCGACATTCTGAGCGTCATTCTGAAACAGGCGATTCTCGGGACTGCGAAAGAGATCGAATCCGCGCTCGAGCAGCAGGTTGAGGGTGAGGGGAAGGCCAGCGAGGCGGTAGACGAGAATACCGTCGTGAATGTTGCCGCAGGAGGTGTAATAGCCGGCGAGAGGCGAAGGCTTTTCCCAGGTTTCGCGGCCACAGCGCGCGTATTGGTAATCGCTGTCGGTGAGCGTCTGCCGGCTGACGAGCCAAAAGCCCTGCAGAAGGAAGGCCGCCAAGAGTGCCGCCGCGATGCGTTGCGGCAGGTTGAAGCGAAAGCGGCGAAGCATGCCAAAGCGGTGGGCCATCACGTTTAAGGGAACCTTACCAGTCTAAACGGTGGTTTCAGGATCCGGACTGAGCAGGGCCGGCGAAGTGAGGCAGCACACGGTGCTCAAAACAAGAAAGCCGCCCCGAAGGGCGGCTCTCCGTGAGGTTGCGTGCCTTTTAGTTGAAGATCGCGCCGACGGTGTCGTCGAAAGTGAGCGTGACCTGGCAAGTGTTTGGACCGGCCGCGGTAACGGCTGAGGTTGGTACGCAGTTGTAAGACCAACCTCCGAATGCTCCCGCACCGGCTGGGGCCGTCAGAGTGATGGTTGAGCCAACGGGGTAGGTTGCCACGCAGACCGATCCGCCGAGACCTGCGCCAGTGGAACCGGGGCCGCAGTGAAGTACATTCGGTGTGCCGGTGGCGGAGGGAGCCGTTACCAGCCAGTCGGTTGTGTTCAAGCCCTCGTTATAGACCGTCAGCGTCGAGAGGAGCGAAGAAGACTCGGAGCCTGGGAAGCATGAACCTGCCGTTGTGGGTGTGGGCAGGACCAGAGGACAGCTGAATGTTGCCGTAGCCGTCTGGATCGTTCCCGGGACTGGAGGAGTTCCCGTGGGTGGACCTGTTGCTTCCGCGATAATCGTTGCGCTGCCGTTTCCGTATGCGGTCACAATTCCCGCGTTTGCTCCGCCGCTCGGGACTCCTGTTCCATTGGTGTTGACGGGGAAGACGCTGGGCGCAGAAGTAAGCCATTGTACTGAGTTGGTGAGGTCCCTTGTGGTTGGCGGCGTCGAATAGGTTCCGATGGCCAGGAACTGTCCGGAATCGAGCAAATTGCCGACCGTTATCGAGCTGGGAATGATTTGCAGCGACAACAGCGGCTCCGGTGCGGGCGTGAGTGTAACGTCGACAGTTGAGAAATTCGAGACGAGTGAGGCATCAGGATTCTTCAGCTCCACGGTGATGGTGCTGGTGCCCTGGCTCACACCAGTGGCTACACCATTGCCCGAGGCAAGTCCTGAAGTGACCGTGGCAACGGACGGAATGCTCGAGATCCAGGTAATCTGTGGCGAGTTGGTGACGTCTTCTTCGAGTCCCGTTGTGCCTGAAGTGGCAAGTGCAATGAACTGCCCGGTCTGGCCCGATGCCGAGACCGACTGGGAGCCGGGAATGATCGTTACAGCGGTATATTCTTCCGTGGTTCCACCGAGAACGGTGAAGGTTGCCGTGGCCGTGAGAGTGTTGCCGCCGCTGACGTAGAGCGCAGTAATGGTCGTGGTGCCCTGCCCCAATGCTGTGGCCAATCCCGTGGTTCCACCGACGGTCGCGATCTGCTGGCTGCTGGAGCTCCAGGCTACTGCGTTGGTCACGTCGACCGTCTGGCCTGTTGAAGTCGTCCCGATGGCCAGGAATTGAGCAGTTTGCGTGGGAACGGCCACCGATTGAGAGCTTGGAATGATGGCCAGAGAAACCACAGTCTCCCCAGGAGCAATTCCACCGCCTCCGGACACGGTGAGCGTTGCCGACGCGGAAATAACGCCGGTATATCCATTCATGCTTGCAGTGATCGTCGTTGTACCCGCGGACACGCCAGTCGCGACGCCGGTGGAACTGACTGTGGCCACGCCGGGCACGCTCGAGGTCCAGGTCGCAGTGTCCGTAATGTCCTGAGTTGTAGAGGGATGGTTGCTTCCATGCCCGAAGACTCCCGTCGCGGTGAACTGGGCAGTTTGGCCTGCGGCGACCGATTGCGTTGTGGGCGAAACTGAGATGGAGTCAACTAATGGATTGGTGCAGCCCGCTATCGGCAGCGCCATAGCGATGAGAAGAAGCACCCGCGGCGATAAAACTCGATCATGCATGGTTGACCTCTGGAGCCTGCAGACTGCATTGACATAGATCGTCACGGCAGACTCTCGCTGGCCTGTATGCCTTCGACTATAGGCCATGTAATCAGCGCACCGCAGTCACACGAAGGTGTTACTTTTGGCTTGGGATCAAGACAGTCAATAAGCGCATCAGCATTGACTTTAACTGCGGCCGTGGGCAGCACTTTCGTCACGTCTGCGACAGGTCAAAGCCGGGCCTCGTGGCGGCGACAAAACTCCATTGCATGCAGCTTGCCGATCGGCCTCCTCATTTCCGCGTGTTTTCTAATGGACGGTTTTGCTGCCCTCGCACGAGAACGGCTACACTTCTCGTCAGGATGACTCTGGCACGCGACAACACTCCGGATCGGTTGGTGAGCGCGGCGCGCGCCGACGAAGAGCAGGGTTTTGAGCTGAAATTGCGTCCCCGCTGGCTGCGGGAGTTCATCGGTCAATCAAAAGCCAAGGAACAACTTGCGATTGCACTCGAGGCAGCCAAGTCACGTGGCGAGGCACTGGACCATGTGCTCCTCTTCGGCCCCCCGGGGTTAGGCAAAACCACGCTGGCCACGATCATTGCCAACGAGCTCGACGTGGGTTTTCAGCAGACCTCAGGTCCGGCGCTCGTAATCCAGGGCGACCTGACCGCGGTCCTGACCAATTTGCGCGAGCGCCAGGTGCTTTTTCTCGACGAAATTCACCGTCTTCAGCCGGTGCTTGAAGAAAAGCTCTATACCGCGCTCGAGGATTACAAGCTCGACATCATCATCGGGCAGGGGCCGGCTGCCCGCACCCACGTGATGGAGATTCATCCATTCACATTCATTGGCGCGACCACGCGGCCGGGGCTGTTGAGCTCGCCGCTGCGCTCGCGCTTCGGGATTCTGCTGCGCCTGGAGTTCTATACAGAAGATGAGTTGCGGGTTATCGTGGAGCGATCCGCCGAGGTGCTGCAGATTCCCATCGATGGCAATGGGGCGGCGGAGATTGCGCTGCGATCACGCGGGACCCCGCGCATTGCAAACCGATTGCTACGGCGGGTCCGCGATTACGCGCAAGTTCGCGGAACGGGGTCAATCGACCGGCCGACGGCCAATGCGGCGCTGACCATGCTGGAAGTGGACGCGCATGGATTCGACGAGATCGATCGCCGACTGCTATTAACGATCATGCAGAAATACGACGGAGGGCCGGTGGGCCTGGGCACTCTGGCGGCAACGCTCGCCGAAGAGGAAGACGCGCTGGAGGAGGTCTACGAGCCGTTCCTCATTCAGATCGGGTTTCTGGACCGCACGCCGCGCGGCCGAGTAGCGACGCGCCGCGCCTACGAGCACTTTGGAATTGCCGTGCCGGGCAGGCAGGCGGGGCTGTTTTGAGAAGCAGCGGAGTTAGCGGTGTTGGCAGGGTTAGCGGAGTTAGAGCGAAACAGCGGAGTTGTCGACGCTGGCGGTGTTAGCGGAGCTAGAGAAACGGAGAAGAATCATGGCACTCACTGAATCCACCATGCTCGAACTTGGCACGATTGCACCGGATTTTGCGCTCACCGACGTTGTGAGCGGCGAAACGGTCCGCCGCGACGATTTTCGTGGCAAAAAGGGGCTGCTCGTCCTGTTCATCTGCGCGCACTGTCCGTATGTGAAGCACATCGAGAAGTCGCTCGGCGATCTCAGTGCCGACTACGAGGACAAGCCGCTGGCGATTGTCGCAATCAGTTCAAACGACGTGAAGACGCACCCCGCCGATAACCCGGACGGCCTGAGGCAACAGGCGCACGACAACGACTTCGACTTCCCCTATTTGTATGACGAGTCGCAGTATGTGGCGCACGCCTACAAGGCCGCGTGCACGCCCGATCCTTATCTGTTCGACGCGGATTTCAAGCTTGTTTATCGCGGGCAATACGATGAAAGCCGCCCAGGCAACGGCGTACCGGTGACGGGGAAAGATCTGCGCACGGCGATCGACCTTGTGCTTGCGGGCAAGCCGGTCCCGAAGGAGCAGAAGCCGTCGATCGGCTGCAACATCAAGTGGAAGGCATGAAAAAGCGGTGGAGCCAGCGGTGCAAACGGAGTTAGCGGAGCTAGTTTCCAGCAAGTGTCCCGCTAACTCCGCTGACCCAGATGCCTCCACTGGCTTCGCGAAATCTTCTTACAGCGCGGGCGAGTTGTCTCCGAGCATCGCTTCACGCACAATCTTGATGGGCGGAAAGCCCTGGCGCAAAAACTCGTCGTGGAATTTTTCAAGGCTGAACGCCGCGCCTTCTTTCTTCTTCACGTCCGCACGCAGCTTCATGATTTCGAGTTTGCCCAGAGTGTAGTAGAGATAGGTCGGATCGCCGGCTCCGCGCTTCGTTTCTACCTCCGCTGTCTCTTTGGATTGATAGCCCTCTTTCTCAAAGAAGTCCTTGGCCTGCTCGATGCTCATGTCGCCGGTGTGCATCTCAATGCCGACGATGAAGCGCGCATCGCGGAGCAGCGCGTCCTGCAACTGGCCCAGGCGCAACAGCTTCGCCTCGCGTTCGTCTTTCGCGCCCGCTCCAGGTTGCCCATAGCCTTCGTCCAGCATCATCTGCTCGCAGTAGTGCGCCCAGCCTTCCACGTCAGTGTTCGCGCCAAGTAGCTTGCGCACCTTGCTCGGCGCCTGCGGCAGCCACAGGAATTGAACGTAGTGCCCCGGATAGGCCTCGTGCACGGCCGTCGAGATTATTGTGCCCACGTTGAAGCCGTGCATATAGCCGTCGACCTCTGCCGGAGTCATGGATGGGTCAGGCAGCGTGACATTGAAATAGGATTCGGTTGCGTGAGTCTCGAAGGGGCCTGCGGTATCCATGCTGGCAAATGTTGTGGCGCGCATAAATGGCGGCGTCTCTTCGACAATGGGCCGGACATCGGATGGAATGGTGACGATGCGATGTTCACGGATGAAGCTGACCAGGCTGTTGAAGGTCGCACGGAATGAGTCGAGAAGCTGACTGGGCGCTGGATGATCCTCACCGAGTTCCTCGAGCACTTCGCGCGGATCTTTTTCCGGATCGAGCTCCGCGGCGACTTGTTTGAAGTGGTCCTGATTCTTGCGCAGGTCGGCCCAACCGATTTCAAGAAGCTTTCCGAGAGGCAGATCGACCATTTCGTCGTATTCGAGCTTCTTCTGGAAGGCATCCGCTCCGATGCGGAAGTCGCCGTTTGAGCGCGGGAGCAGATCAGTCTTGAGCCAACCGAGGTAATCGTTGAGCGCAGTGACGACAGCAGCGTTGCTGGTGGCAAATTCGGCCTTGAGCGCGGGGTCGTCAGCATCGGCGAAGGCCTGCGGCACGTCATGCTCAAAGAAGCCGACAACGTCCGGCAACTGCTCGATGGCGATTTCAGTGAAGATGTGTGGAGGATTCTGGAGGTTCTGGCGCGCGGCGGCAAGCAGCGCCGGCATTTGCTTTTCGCGAGAGACGAGCGAGCGCAGGCGGTCATCCGGCGGCGCAAATTTGCGCTCCATCAAAACGAAAGCCGCATTAGCGCAGGTGCTCGAATAGGTATCCGCGTCCTTCTCCCAGGGCCGGATGGTTTCAAGTGTCAGCAGTTGCGAACGGATGTTGCTGAGCACAATCTCGCGGTCGGAACGCGGCACAAAGTCGGCCCGCGAGTCATCGGGGACGATGACCTCGATGCGCTGTTCGAAGCTTTTCAGGTCGGCGATCTCCGCGTCGATGTTCTTGCGCGAGAAGTCTTCAAGCTGCGAGTCGTACTGATGGAGGCCCACCATCGTCCCGCCCGACGGTGCGTAGTGAAAGTACACCTGGTCGAAATAGTCGTCGGAGGCCTTTGCGAACTGTTGCTTCCAGTCAGCAGTTGCGGCGTGCGCGCCGATCGCAGACAACATAAATGCTCCTATCGCAGTCATTGTGGTCCCGCGTTTCATGATCATCTCCATTTCGCGCCAACAGCTTAGGCGCCGACCGACTACGCGTTTACGGGCGCCGGCGCCAGGTTGGCAAGCAATTCTCGAATCTCGAGTAGAACTTCGTCGGGCCGAGTGGCCCGCAACGGGAGCTTGAGCAATCCCTGCGGTGTGAACTGCGCGCCGCGCTTGGCGTTGCGGGCTACCAGTTGCATGAGGTGCGCAGGATCCACGGCCGCATTTTCCATAAAGCGAATGTGGAGCTCGGCCCGTTTGCGGTCGACCTGCGCAATGCCGAGGCGCTCGCACTCGAGGCGCAGAAAGGCCGCTTCAAGGAGATAAACAGTGGCATCAGGCGGGGTGCCATAGCGGTCTTCCATCTCCGCGCGAATTTCGTTGACCGAGGCCTCGGTGTTTGCTCCGGCGATTTTCTTATAGAGGCGAAGCCGCTGGTTTTCTTCCGGTACATAGCTTTCGTCGATGCGGAGCGCAATGCCGAGATTGAGCTGCGTCGCCGGACGCTCCTCGCCGGCTTCGCCCTTCATTTCCTTCACCGCGGCCTCCAGCATAGACGTGTACAGCTCGAATCCAACGGCTTCGATGTGGCCGCTCTGTTCGCCGCCCAGCATATTGCCGGCGCCGCGCAGCTCCAGGTCGAGCGCCGCAATTTTGAATCCCGCGCCGAGATCGCTGAACTCCTTGAGGGCGGCGAGACGGCGACGGGCAATCTCTGTTAATTCGTTCTCCGGCGGGATGAGCAGATAGGCATAGGCGCGGCGATTGGAGCGGCCCACGCGCCCGCGCAACTGGTAGAGCTCGCTCAGGCCGTGCCGCTCAGCTCGGTTAATCAGAACGGTATTTGCGAGTGGAATGTCGAGGCCGTTCTCGATGATGGTTGTGGCCACGAGCACGTCGAACTCGTGACGCATGAAGGCGAGCATGACTTTTTCGAGGTCGTTCTCGCCCATCTGGCCGTGGGCGACGGCGACACGGGCAGACGGCACAAGCTCCTGAATGCGCGCGGCGATTTCGTAGATTGACTCCACGCGATTGTGGACAAAAAATACCTGGCCGCCGCGCTCGAGCTCTACCTCGATTGCCGAGCGAATGATTTTCTCGTCGAAGCGCGCCACGACGGTTTGAATCGCCATGCGATCTTTGGGCGGCGTTTCAATAATGCTCATGTCGCGCAGGCCGACGAGCGACATATGGAGTGTGCGCGGAATGGGCGTTGCGCTCATGGCCAGCACGTCGATCTCCTTGCGCAACTGCTTCAGGCGTTCCTTGTGGCGAACGCCGAAGCGCTGCTCCTCGTCGACAACAAGCAATCCGAGATCCTGGAATTTGATGTCCTTCGAGAGCAGGCGGTGGGTGCCGATGAGAATGTCGACGCGGCCGGTCCCGACGCGCTCGATGATGTCCTTCTGTTCTTTTGCGGTGCGGAAGCGCGAGATCATTTCGATGTGAATGGGGAACTGCGCGAATCGCTGCTTGAAGGTTTCGAAGTGCTGAAAGCTGAGCACCGTGGTGGGCGTGAGCACCGCAACCTGCTTGCCATCCTGCACGGCCTTGAACGCGGCGCGCATGGCGACTTCGGTCTTGCCGTAGCCCACGTCGCCGCATAGCAGGCGGTCCATGGGCGTGGGCGATTCCATGTCATCCTTGACGGCGCGAATCGCGGTAATCTGGTCGTCGGTTTCGCTGAAATCGAATGCGTCCTCGAACTCGCGCTGAAACTCGTTGTCCACCGAGAACGCGTTGCCCTGCGCGGTGTGGCGCTCGGCATAAAGCTTGAGCAGTTCGGCGGCCATATCCTGCATGGCCTTGCGCACGCGGGCCTTGGTTCGAGTCCATTGCTGCGTGCCAAGCCTGTTCAGCACCGGCGCGGGGCCCGTGTCGGTGGAGCGGTATTTTTGAATGAGGTCGAGCCGAGTGAGCGGAACGTAGAGCTTGGCGCCCTCGGCGAACTCCAGAATCATGAACTCAACGGAGAGGCCGTCCTGCTCAATCTCCTTCAGCCCCTGGTACTGCGCGATGCCGTGCTCCACGTGGACCACGTAGTCGCCGACGCCGAGATCGCGAAAGTCGGAGACGAAGGCCGCGGTCTTCGATTTTCTGGGAACGGGGCGCGCCGCAACGTCGGCTTCGTCGGAGAGATCGTTGGCGCCGAAGACGATCAAGTTCGCGTTTGCAAAGACGACGCCCGACGCCAGCGGAGAGCGCACGATCACCGGCACGCGCAGATCGCCAGCCATGAAGCTGGCTTCCTCGAGCATGGTGTCGCCCGCGCGCGGCGCACGGCTACCCAGCCGGTAAGGAACCTCGTATTCGCGGAGAACAGTTGCCAGGCGCTCCACATCGCCCTGATGCACGGCAGCAAGCACGATGCGCGCGTCTGCTGCCATGAGTTTCTTCAGTTGCTCGGTCAACGCGGGAATGGAGCCGTGGAAGCGCAGAGTGGGGCGCGTGGGCAGCTCGATTTCGCCCAGCGTTGTGTCGGCCTCCAGTACATCCACCGCGCCCAGTTGATCGAGATCGAGGCCCATATGCGCATTGAGCGACGCCTGGAGAACTTCGGGGCGCAGATAGATGTCCTCTGGCCGAAAGAGCGATCCAATTCCTGACCGCTCGTGACGCAGCTCGACCTTGCTCCACCAGCGGTCGATCTGGCTGTGCACCATCGCCGGCTCATCGACAAACAGCGCGCAGCGAGGCAGGAGGGTGAGCAGAGACCGGTCCGCGCCGGCGACGGGCGCAAAAAACTCCCAACCGGGGAATACGCTGACGCCACCGGCCACCGCGGCCTCCGCGGCCATCTCGTCATCCTCGGCGTCATTCTCGATCTGGATGCGCTGCCGACTGAGGCGCCCATTTACCGCGGCCAGCAACTGCTCGGTCGCCGGCGTTTCCGTGAGCGGCAGCAGTTCGGCCTCGTCCAGGCCGCTCTGCGAGCGTTGGGTTTCCGGATCGAATTTGCGGATTGTCTCGATCTCGTCGCCGAAGAATTCAATGCGCACGGGGCGATCGAATTCCGGCGAATACACGTCGAGAATTCCGCCGCGGCGGGTGAACTGGCCTGGCATCTCGACGAGATCCACCTGCGTGTAGCCCACGCTGGCCAGATGAGCGGTGAGCACTTCGATGTCGACCTCCTCACTGCGCTTGAGGGTTACAGCGAGGCCGGCATAGTACTCGAGGTCAAAGAGTTTGAGAGCCGCGGATTCGACGGGAGCAATGAGAATGTCGACGGCGCCGCTCGAAAGCTTCCACAGAGCGGCGGCGCGCTGCTCCTGCACGTCGGGGTGGGGCGAGAGATTTTCGAAGGGAAGCACGTCATGAGCGGGAAAGCGCACGACGCGGGCTGGATCGACGGCGCCGGTCAACTCGCATCCGGCTTTGAGGAGGGGTTCCAGAGCTTCTGCGGCCTTGTTGTCGGCGACGATTACGATGACCGGCTGTTTGGCGGCCCGCGCCATCAGCGGCAAGTAAAGCGCCCGCGCCGTTGATGTCAGTCCGGATACACGCCGCCGTCCCGCACCCAGGCTCAGGTGCCTGCGAACGCGCTCAAAACCCGAGGACTGCTCCAGCTCCGCAAAGATTTCGCGGACAAACGGGAGGATCATCAAGCTTTAGTTTAGCAGTGCGATCGTTCACCCTGGTTGTAGCCGCGATCACAACAGCCCCGCGTCGGAGCTTCACCGCGGGCTCACTCGCTGCCGAGTTTCTTGGCGAACGCATACCAGAAGTCGAGCGACTTCCAGTAAGAATCGAGGGGCAAGCGCTCGTCGCGTCCGTGAGCACGCACATCGTCCCGTTCCAACGCGATCGCGGAATAGCCATAGCTCGGAATGCCTGCCTGCGCGAAGTAAATCGAGTCGCTGGCGCCGGTCTCCATCACGGGAGTTATCGTGATTCTCGGCCAGATTGCTTGCGTCAGGCTCTTAAGCGGTCCCCAGACTTCCTCGATGGGCGCCGGAGGAACGATCGCCGTCCGCTCAGGAGCGGTTGCACTCACATCGCCCTGGTCGGAGACGTACTCCACGCTGATCTGAGGGTCGGCAAGGATGGAAATGAGTTGCTTCCGAACTTCCTCGGGAGAGTGGCCAGGGAGGATCCGGCAGTTCACGATTGCCTGAGCCATCTGAGGCAGGGCGTTGTTTGCGTCCCCGGCATTCAGTCGCGTGGCCACGCAAGTTGTTCGCAACCTTGCGTTGAAGGCCGGCTCCGCACTGAGCCGTGCAGCAGCGGACCTGTCCGGCGGCGCGGTCAGAATTGCGCGCATATCAGAAGCCGTCTCTCCGGTCTCATTCCGGGCCAGGTTTGTAAAGTAGGTTCGCGTGACCTCGTTCAGCTCGAAGGGGAAAGTGTACGCAGCCAGCCGGCCGAGCGCCGACGCGAGTTCGTAAATAGCATTGTCGGGCCGCGGCAGTGAGCTGTGGCCTCCTCGATTTGTAACTGTTACCTGGTAATCGGCGTATACCTTTTCGGTCGCCTCAACTTCGGCCACTACAGGCCGCCCGTGCTCCAACTCAATGCCGCCGGAGTCGGGATTAATCACGTAGGCTGCGTCCACCAGATCGCGGTGCTCGCGCACCAGCCAGTCAGCGCCGTTGAACTTACCGCCCTCTTCGTCCGCCGTCAGCGCCAGAATCAGGTCGCGCTTTGGCTTGTATCCCTCGCGACGGAGGCGAAGAAAAGTCTCCACCAGCGCGGCGTCGGAGTCCTTCATGTCCTGCGTGCCGCGCCCGTAGAAGTATCCGTCCTTCTCGACAAACTGAAATGGATCGGTCGACCAGTCGGAGCGCAGAGCCTGAACCACGTCCATGTGGCAAAGGAAAAGGACGGGCTTCTCTGCGGGCGTTCCGGCCGCGGGGAAACGCACAACAAGATTCTTCTTGCGCTCATTGGGTCCCAGCAGGCGAACGTTTTGGGGCGAGAATCCCGCATCGAAGAAGCGGCGCTCCATCGCTGCGGTCGCAGTGGTCACATTGCCCTGCGGCGTGTCGGTCGTGTTGATCTCGACGAGTTCCTTGAAGATGGCCTGCGCGAGCGCGCGATCTTCCGCAGAAGCCTGAGGCAAATCGTCTTGCGCTCTTGCGAACGGGCAGAACGTGACGGCCATGAGCAAGGCCATGAACCGGGCCATGAGAACGGCTACGAATCGATACACGGCGTCCCCAGTCTTCAATTCATCTGGCGGTTGAGTGGCTCAGTCGATGCGCGGCGTGCCACGGCGAAGAATCATTCCGGTAATGGCAAAGACCACGATCAGGATGAGGGCGAGAAAGAAGTAGTAAGCCATGGGATGCGCCCAGCCCGGGGAGTATTTCAAATCCTGGCCGACCCACAGCAACAGGATGGTCGCGATGACCGAGAATTGTCCGGCGATCACGAGAAATGTGTGTCCCAGGTCGCGGCGCTTGTCCAGCGCCTCCACCTGGTCCGGTGTCAGATTGCGCTCTTCGGGGGGAAGCAGGGAATTGGCCATCGCGTTCTTCTCACCGGCCTCGCTTGTGACCGCTGCGACCGGCGCTCCTGATTACGATTCAATCACACGCCGCTGGGGCCGCGCCAGCTACTCCATGAGGAAAGCGAGCGACTGCAGCGAGGTGATCTCGAACGGCTTGCGGCAGCGGACGTTCGCACACTGCAGCTTGTCGTCCCTGCGGACCATGTAGGACTGGGCCTTGGCAAAACGGGCCCTGTCGCGCTCGTCAGCCCCACGCGGCAGTTGGGCACGCTTGCGCCGCACGATCCATGTCACTTTGTACTCCCCAGCCTGCCCGCACTTGGGGCAGCTGAGGGTATGCGTGCGTTGTTCGGTCGTCTCGTTGAAGAATTCCCGCTCATCCATTCCGTTCTTCCTTTGCCCGTCCGGCGTTATGGATTGTCGCCGCTTCAAACCCGCAGGCGTCAGGCGAATCCGTACCAGCATGAATCCGAACCAGCACTTTCGTGCCGCGCGAATCTATTCCATACTCGTCCTTGCCATGGCGAAACGCAAGCCAGCCCGTTTTTCTGCCACCAAAGCGGTGAAGGCCAACGCCCGCGAGCGCGTAGGACAGCCCAAACCCTCACGCATTTTGCCTGATAAGCCGCGCACAGGGCGAAAGGCCAAACACAAACCCGGGCGCGACGAAATTTTCCGGCAAGAGGAATAATTGGCAGAAGGAACAGTTATCGCCAAAGCGTGGAACTGTGACAGCCGCAGCAGCTCAAAAAGGGCGGGTCCGCGTGATGGGCAATCGTTTTGGCCGATTCTATTGGGGCTGCTTCTCGGACTGCTGGACACTGTAGGGGCCGGGGAGCGACGGCGCGGAAGGTTGCTCGCTTGGATTCGCCGTGACCGCGGTCCGCTTGGAATAGATGCGGAACTCGACGACAAGGTCGAGCATAACCGGAACCGGCTTGCCGTCCTTGGTCGCCGGCTCGAAAGTGGCCTTGCGAATGGTGTCGACCGCATTCTCGTCGAGACCGAAGCCGATGGGTCGGGCAACGGCGATTTCGCCGGGCTTGCCATCAGGGCCGATGACGACGTGATAAAGGCACATGCCAGCAACACCATGGTCCTGTGCGTACTGGTTCGATAGCGGCTCGAAGGCTGAAACCAGGCGAGCCTTCTTGTCGACCATGCTCTGGCGCAACACTGCGGGATCGGTGGGCTGGTAATCGGTCTTGGCTGCTGCGGCCGCGTAGTAGAGTTTCCAGAAGTTGGGCATCGACTCCATCTGGCGGCTGTCAAAGCCCTGCGCGAAAACGTTGTCCAAAGCGTCGCGCAGCAATTTGTTTGCATGAGCTTGCGAGATGGTAGTGGTCACGCTCCTGGCGTCTGCGGGGCGTTCGGCCGGCGGGGCGGCCGCAATCTCCGCCTGCGCTTCATCTGTGGTTTTGGCAGCGTCGCTAGCATCGGCGGGCGAAACTGGCGCGGTTGCCGGGGCCGCTGTTGGAGCTTGAGCCCCTGCGGCTTTCGGCGCCGGCTTCGCAGCCTTGCCCTTTTCTTTCTTTTCCTTCGGCTTGACCACCAGCTCGCGATCAATGGTGATCTTGACCACTTTTTTCTTCGGCGTGATGTTTACCTGGTCGACGGCTTTGGTCGGATCTTCGTATGGCAGCGCGCCGAGGAAGTGCAGACCGTATCGCTGGCCTTCCAACTCCAGCTTATGTTTGGTCAGGTGCACTTTGTCGATCTGGATTCCGCTGAGCGTATAGGAACCTTGGGGTGAGT
The DNA here is from genome assembly GCA_964468605.1 of uncultured Occallatibacter sp. Classification (GTDB taxonomy): domain Bacteria; phylum Acidobacteriota; class Terriglobia; order Terriglobales; family Acidobacteriaceae; genus Telmatobacter. The sequence continues at coordinate 14,944 of CAYYKV010000051.1, forward strand.
GCCCAACGAGCACGCCGTTCTCGTTATAGCTGAGATCATTGTCCAGGTAGCCGTCGCGCAGAAAAAGCTCCTTGCCGACGAGCAGATGCCGAATCTCGTCTTCGGAGATCTCTGGCGGCTCTGCCGCGTGGGTCGAGGTACCTTGCGAAGCCGAAGGTGAGGCCTCCGGCGCGGGCTGGCTTGCAGCGGGAGGGGCAGGCGCAGTTTCGGCGGGAGGCGCCGGCGACGCCTGAGGGGATTGGCCGGGGGAAGGTTGTTGGTCGGCCGGCGCTTGCGCTGGGGGCTGGGCGTCGGGCGCAGGAGCGGAAGGCGGCGGCGAGGATTGGTTCGGAGCTGACGCTGGCGCGGCGGGCTGGGCGTCGGGCACCGGCGCGGCTGGTGCCTGCTGGGCCTTTACTCCTGTGAGTGCGGACGAAGCCAGAACGACAGCCATTGCAGCGCCGAACACGAGCACGCCGAGGCGCGCCGGGGACTTTGCGAACGAAAAGGAGCGAAAACGAGAAATCAAGTGCGGCATGGGGGAGCCTTTAGAGGCCACTTTAGCAAGTTTCTGTTCTTGTGGTGCGAAAAACAATCCCCCAGCGGAGTTACTTGCCGGTTACGTCTCGCTGTTCGCGACGTTCCCGAATTCAGTCCTGTTTCAACCGCCAAAGGATTCGCCTGAGGAATCCGAGTATGCGCCCGGCATCGCGGCGGGTGAGTGCGAGCCTGCGCAATAGCACGTTAAGATCGTGCCGGTTGGCTTTGCGCATCTCGGGCGGAGAGTAGTTCGCGGCGAGCATGGTCTCTTCGATGACCCCGGCGAGGAGTTCCAAATCACGCGTGGAAGCTTGAGCCGCAGCCTCGTTAACCTGTGCTGGGTTCGCATCCGGTGAATGCATTTCGTTGCGCGGTATCTCGCCGATGCGCAAGGAGATTTCGTAAAGACACACTGCGACGGCCTGACCGAGATTCATCGAAGGCTGTTGTGGATCGGTCGGAATCACGGCGAGGATATGGCAGTGCGCAAGGTCCTCCTGCGTCAGGCCGCGTTTCTCTGAGCCAAAGACCAGCGCCACGCGGCCGCCGCGTGCGATTTCGTGCTGAATTCGCGGGCCCAGCTCAGGCAGCGGAACCACCGGCTGCTCGGGCTTGCGATGCTCGAGCGAGCCTGTGCCTACGACCAGCGTGCAGCCGGCTAGGGCCTCCGCCAGTCGCTCTGCGCGCTTGGCATTTTGGAGGAGATCCGAGGCGCCGACGGCGGACTTCGCCTCGCGCCAGTGGGCCTCGTAGGGAGCAACCACTGTGAGGCGCGCGAAGCCGAAGTTCGCCATCGCTCGCGCGGCCGCTCCTATATTGAGGGGATTGCGCGGCGAGACGAGGACTACTTCGACGCAATCGCGTTGAGATTCGCTGAGCAAGGAATTCATTGTAGTGTGCGGATGTTCCGCGTGTTGGCGAGGGGGACCACAATGTTCTAACCTCACAACGTGCTCTGGACCAACCCAGCCGCGACGGCATTGAACGACCTGAGCCAGTCTCCGATTGTCCGCTTTTCTCTGCTGGCGCTCAGTTCCATCTTTTTTTTGGTCGATCCATTCGCGGCGATCCCTTCGTTCCTGGCCATCACGCAGCATGCGGACCCGGCGCGGCGCAAGCGCATGGCGCGCAAGGGCGCGATTACCTGTTTCATCGTGCTCACAAGCTTTGGCGTTGCGGGGCAGCTGATCTTTCGCATGTTCGGCATCACGCTACCGGCGTTTGAAATCGCCGGCGGGCTGATCCTTCTGCTGATCGGACTCGACATGCTTGAGGCACGGCGGTCACCAACCCAGGAGACGCACGGCGACACTGTGGAAGGTGCGGCGAAGGAGGACGCGGGAATCGTGCCCCTGGGGATTCCGATGCTGGCGGGCCCCGGCGCGATTTCTTCAGTGATGGTGCTGGTCGGGCAGGTTCCCACGCTTTGGGGATGGCAGATGGGAGCCATTCTGGGTGCGATCGCCTTCACGGCCATCGTTACTTACCTTGTGCTGGCCACAGCCGCTCGGGTGCGCCAGTTCCTGGGGGAAACCGGCATCCGAATCCTGGTCCGGATCATGGGGCTGCTGCTGGTGGCGCTGGCGATGCAGTATTTCGTGAATGGAATCACAGACTTAGGGCTGATTCCGCGGCACATGTGATCCAACGGAATGACCGCGGTTTCCCACAAAAACTGCGGCTTTCCACAAGGGGGCTGCGGTTGAATCTAACCGCTTGAAATTGTTATCCTTCTGGTTGCTGCAGACGCCGCGAAATGTTGCTCCACAATGTTTGCATCTTCGGGTGGTCCGTGCTACTCTAACAAAGTTAGTGATGAGCAGTGGAGCCTCCCGGTGGCTGTGTGGCCTGCCCGATCCGAGATCAGGAACTTTAGGATCTTGGATGTGAGGGAAATGGGAAGCTGGTTCGTTGGGTGGAACGAGTTTTGCACGATGTGCACCGTTGAGCCCCTGTAGGGAATCCCTAGAGAGA
>CAYYKV010000052.1:0-17307 GCA_964468605.1 uncultured Occallatibacter sp.
TCCACCAACTTTCGCGAAGCGAAAGTTGTCGCGCCGAAGCTTCAGCGAAGGCGGACTGATTGTTTTCCCCTCGGCAGGCCGTTATCCGGGCGAAGGCTGTCGCGCCGAAGCTTCTTGCGAAGGCGGACTCCCTTAATGTGCTGACGGCTGAGAGCTGATCCCCTAGCTGAACAGATCCTTCATCTTTTCGATCAGCCCCGGCGAAGTCGGCTTGTTGTCCACGGCCATCGACTCGGCCAGCTTTGAAACCAGTTCGCGCTGCGCGCGATTCAGCTTGCGCGGAATCTGCACCAGCACCTTCACAATCAGGTCGCCCTTTCCTCTTTCGTTGAGGTGGGGAACGCCGCGACCACGGATGCGCAGCTCTTTGCCGCTCTGCGTGCCTTCGGGAATCTTGATGCTCACTGGACCGTCGATGCCGGGAATCTCGAACTCGTCGCCCATGGCCGCCTGCGGGAAGCTGATCGGCAGCACGCAATGCAAATCCTGGCCGTGACGCTCAAAGTAGTCGTGCGGACGAATGGAGAGAATCACGTACAGGTCGCCCTTCGGACCACCCACGCGGCCCACATCTCCTTCGCCGCCGTAACGGATGCGTGTTCCCTCTTCCACTCCCGGCGGCACCTTCACGTTTAGCTTGACCTCGGTGGCTTTTCGGCCCTCACCGCGGCACGCCGAGCAAGGATCGCTGATCACTGTACCGGTTCCGCTGCAAGCAACGCACGTCCGCGCGACAGAGAAGAACCCCTGCTGATAGCGGAGCTGTCCCCGCCCCTGGCAGTGGCTGCAAATGCTCGGACCCCGCCCTGATGCGCTCCCTTTGCCACTACATACGCTACACATCTCCAGGCGCCGGATTTTGACTTCTTTCTCGGTGCCGAAGACCGCGTCCTCAAAATCGATGGTCAGGTCAAAGCGCAAATCGTCGCCGCGCTGCGTCCGCGAACCGCGCGATGCACCCCCACCCATGCCCCCCACCGAAAACATCTCGCCGAATAAATCGCCGAAGATGTCACCCAGGTCCACGCCGCCTGCAAACGGACCGGAACCGAATCCCTGCGCGCCCAGTCCGGCATGACCAAAGCGGTCGTAAGCCGCGCGCTTGTCGGCATCGCTCAGCACCTGGTAGGCCTCGCTGGCCTCCTTGAACTTTTCCTCGGCCGCGTGGTCGCCTGGGTTTCGGTCGGGATGATACTTCAGCGCCTGTTTTCGGTAGGCGCTCTTCAATTCCTGTTCCGTGCACTCGCGCGAGACACCCAGAACCTCGTAATAATCCGCTTTGCTCACTCTTGTATTAGAACCCATCTTTCCCTTCTTAGCCTTCAGCTCTCAGCCTTCAGCTTTGAGCAGTTCGTCCTCGTTCCGTGCACATTGCTCGCCTCTTCTCAGCGGAAAACTTCGCTGCGCCAAACTCCGCGCCGCCTCAATCTTCCGCTGACCTGCAGTGGCGCTGTTTTCTGACCCCTGACCCCTGACCCCCGACACCTGCTTTACTCATTCACCTGCTTCGGATTGTGCGCCACGCGCACCAGCGCCGGCCGCAACAACCGTTCACGAATCTTGTAGCCGCGGCGAATCTCCTCGGCCACGTGCTGATCCGGTAAATCGTCGCGCTCCACCGTCCCCAGCGCTTCATGGAAGTGCGGATCGAAAGCCTCCCCTACCGTAGGAACAGCCTGCACCTTCATCTTCTCCAGAATCTCTTCCATTTGCTTCACGATCAGGCTCACTCCCGACCGCACCTGCTCCACCGAGCCCGTCGATTTCAGCGCCAGCTCGAGATTATCCAGCACCGGCAAAAACTGTTCGGCCACGCTGCCCGTCGCAAATTCGCGAAACTCGGCCCGCTCCCGCTCCGCGCGTTTTCGTGCATTCTCAAACTCCGCTTGGAGGCGCGCCAGCCGATCCAGCAACCGATCCCGCTCTGCCTTCATCTGCTCAAACTCTGTTTGCGCAGCCCCCTGGGCAGTTCCTCCGCCCTCGCCGTCAGCCTGATCTTCTAGGTCTTCCTCAGCCGTCGGCGCCGGCAATTCCGTCGCCGGATCGAGATTCACTTCCTTCCCTTTGCGCGCGGCCTCTTCAAACTCCGGGGAGTCCACTTCAGTCAATTGTGTTTTTTGTTTCCACATGATTCAGCACATTCTCCAGATTTCACAATAGCGTCTTCTATTGGATGAAGTTTGTCTCGTCTGGCTGCAAGCCTTCTGTGCCGGCTCCCGATGAGCGCAAACATGAGTTGGTTCACCCAGTTGCCGTCAGAACGCCCGCGCCTAGGTCGTTGGGACGTCCAAAATGCGCTCGGAAAGGCGCGCGATGTAGCTTACTGCCTGGATCATCTCCTGATATTGAATCCGCGTGGGCGCAATCACGGCCACTGTACCCAGATTGCCGCCGCCCAGCCGCGCGGGCGCGCCGATCAGCACCAGGTCCTGCATGGCAGGTGATGCCTCGTCCAGCCCCACTACCACGCGCACTTCCTGCTGGCGTCCGTCTACATACGCATTCAGCAGCTCTACCAGCCGCTGCTTGGCCTCCACGGCCAGCAGCATCTGCCGCAGCCGCTCACGGTCCTGTTCAGCGCTGATCAGGTTTGCGATCCCGTCCACAAAAATCGTCGCACCGCTATCGTCGCCGGCCAGCGCGCCCTTGCGGCACAGCTCTTCAACGGCCGTCAGCAACTCCCGATACGCTTCGCGCTCCATCTCCACTCGGCGAGCCACCTCGGCCCGGATCCGCTCGACCTGCCAGCCACGAAAATTTTCGTTCAAATAAGTGCCTGCCGTCTCCAGCTCCACCTGCGTAAGCTGATGATCCACCGCCAGCACGCGATCCTGAACCGCGCCGGCCTGCGTCACCAGCACCGCCAGCACACGTCCCGTCGACAGCCGCGAAAAATGAATGTGCTCCAGAACCTGTCCCGCAGTCGAACTCGCCAGCGCCACGCCCAGGCCGCTCGAAATCAACGCCAGCACGTGCGACGTGCGCTCCAGGTAATCATTGCCGCTGGATACTCCGGCAAAGCTCTCCTCAATCTGTCCGCGGCGAGCATCGCTCAATGGTGTCTCCAAGCGTCCCGGCACGGCTCCGCCGCCGAGGCCCGCCTGTGCGCGCCCGGGTTGCGTAATCTGCTCTACGTAATAGCGGAATGCCACCGCCGTGGGAACGCGGCCGGCTGATGTGTGGGGCTGCTCAAGCAGTCCCGCCTCGCCCAAAGTTGCCATCACGTTGCGAAGTGTCGCGGAGCTTAGCCCTTCCCGGTCGGCGAAGAAGTGCGCAACCGCCTGCGATGCCACCGGCTCGCCGGTCGCGATATATAGCTCGATAACGGCGGTCAACACGAGCCGCTCACGCGGGCTCAGGCGCGCTTCGGGCATCCTGGCAGCTCTCCGTCTTCTTCGGCACGCAGTAAAAGGGGCGCGCCGAACACGAGAGTGCGATTCGCTAACTTCTTATTTCTCTTATATTTAGAAAGATAATCCCGCACATCCCGTCCTTTTGATCTTACGGATTGCGAGCGTTTACTGTCAAGACACCCATGGGTTACCCAGGAGTGCCCGGGCCGCAGATTCGCATTGGAAGGTGAACCTTTCCGCGGCCCCGCCTTGGACTCGTTCGACCACGAAAAATAACAATTCTCCGGCGGTCCACAAGTCTTTGATTCTCATCGCTTCCTGGATTTTCCACATTACCAAAGACACTTTTGACGGTGACCCGCGAATTCAATTTGGTGGTAAGTTGATACGCACTGGCGTTTGCCGTGGATAAAGCATGGCAGGCCGCTCGGCTTTGTTTTTTGTTGTTTTTTCTCGGAGGAGGCCCCATGAATCGAGTCTTGCCCAACTTTCTCTGCGGTTTCCGCTGCAAGTCCACCGTTCACTTCCTCGCCATTTTCGTGCTGATCGCAGCGGCGACATTTGCCCGCGCACAGTCCTCCGCCCCGCTCGACAAGCATGCACGAAGAATAGAGAGGCGCCTTACCAAGTTTCGGCAAGGCACCGTTCTTGACTTCGAATTCCGCGACAGCTCTAAGACCTTTGGATCCCTGGGACCGCTATCCGCTGTGTCCTTCCAGTTCATCGATTCGGACAGCAACAGGGTCCAGACGCATTCTTACTCCGATTTGGCGGAAGTGAAGAAGGCCAAGGAATACATCGGCGAGGGCTCGGAGCCGCGGCATCACGTTCGCCTATTGGTGCCAGTGCTGGTTGGCGCCGGGGCCGCAGCCGCCGGCATTGCCACCTACGAAGTCATGCGCTGATCACGTCCCGTGTCCTCAAGAATTGAAGCTTGTTCCTGGCGCTTAGCGATGATCAAAACTGATTCTGGTGATCGATCGTTGGCCCTGCGGTGCCCGTAACGTCGTTCCCGTGCAGCTCCAGCACAATCACGGCAGTGTCGTGGCTGATTTTGCCACCGGGATCGGTTACGGCGAACGATCCGAACCATGTTCCCTGGAACGGGTCACTGGGATTCGACGGACCTGTTTGGGCGCGAACCTTGCTGACGCAAAGCATCAGGACGCAGTACAGCAACAAGCGCGGGAAACGCATGGATGACCTCCACCAGTCCCTACGCGAGGTTTCGAATCCCGGTTCCCCGCAACCCGGAGTTCCCCCATTGATGCCACGATCGGCCGGTTCTCAACTGGTAGATTCTTTAGAGGGCCATGCTAGTTCGTGCCCCGAAAGAGCCCATGCTCCATCCCACTGAAGATCTCCGCATCCAATGGACCAAGGTCGTTCTCCCTCCCGTCTTTCTTGAGGAAGAGCTTCCCGTCACTGAAGCTGCCTCGTCCACCATCTTCAACGCGCGCAATGAGATCATTTCGATTCTCAAAAAAGAAGACGACCGCCTGATCGTCCTCGCCGGTCCCTGCTCCATTCACGACCCCAATGCCGCCCGCGAGTATGCCGGCCTGCTCAAGGGAGCGGTTACCGAGTTCGCCGCCGATCTGCGCATCGTGATGCGCGTTTACTTTGAGAAGCCCCGCACAACCATCGGATGGAAAGGCCTCATCAACGATCCCCATCTCGACGGCACATACAAGATCAACGACGGTCTGCGCCTCGCGCGGCATCTCTTGATTGACCTCGCCGAGATGGGCGTGCCCACCGGAACCGAATTCCTCGATATGATCTCTCCGCAGTACATCGCCGGCCTCGTCTGCTGGGGAGCCATCGGTGCGCGCACCTCTGAGAGTCAGGTGCATCGCCAGCTTGTCTCCGGCGTCTCCTGCCCGGTTGGATTCAAGAACGCAACTTCGGGCGACATCCAGGTGGCCGTAGACGCTGTGCTCTCGTCCGCCTGCTCGCACACTTTTCTTGGCCACACACATCACGGCCAGTCGGCCATCTTTGTCACGACTGGCAATCCGGATTGTCATGTCATCCTGCGCGGCGGCCGCAAAACCGTCAACTACACCGCCCAGTGCGTCGCTGAAACCACCGCGCTCATGGAGCAAGCCGGCATCGCGCCCCGCATCATGATCGACTTCAGCCACGCCAACAGCCAAAAGGATTACCGCCGCCAGGCCGTCGTCTGCCACGACGTTGCCGCGCAAATCGCCCAGGGCAATCGCAACATCATCGGCGTCATGGTCGAAAGCAACCTGGTCGCAGGCGCGCAGAAGCTCGTCCCCGGCCAGCCCCTGGTCTACGGCCAAAGCATCACCGACGCATGCATTGATTGGACCGAGACCCGCACGCTGCTCGCGGAGCTCGCCGCCGCCGTGCGTTCCCGCCGCAGCACGAAGTGGTCCGACGCAACAGGGCCGGTCTCGTCTCCGAGCCCCCGGCCCTAGTCCCTACGTCCCTAGTCCCTTAGTCCCTGCTTTTTCACGCACTCCCCATCACAATCGTGTGCGGGCTCATCGGAATCGGATGCGCTTTGACCCCCTTGAATCCAGCTTCGGCATGCATCGCGTTCAGTTCACTCAGCGTATAGGCATCGCCATCCGCGGTTGAAGCCAGCATCGTCATCGCAAACGCCGCGGGCATCGGCGGCGACACCCGATCCTCGTTGGGCACAAACTCGAGCGTCGCCGCGCGCCCGCCCGGCTTCAGCGCTGCGCGAACCTTTTTCAGCAGCCCGACGTTCGTCGGCTTGTCAAAGTGGTGCAGAAAATTCGTCAGCAGCACCACATCGTACGGGCCGCCGAACTCCACTTCAAACGCGCTGCCCGGCAGCATGTTGTATCGGTCCTTCACTCCGGCCTTTTCCGCGTTCTTCAGCGCCACGCGCAGCACTGGAGCCCAATCCAGTCCCGTCACGTGCGCCTGCGGATTCTGCTTGGCAATTTCGATCCCGAATAGCCCGTGACCGGCGGCGATATCCAGCACGCGCATCGGCCCGTTGCGTCCCTCGAGCACCACCGCGCCCAGCGGACCCGCCATCGGCCCCATCATCGGCGCCATCTGTTCCGCAAACAGCACCCACACCGGGTTCTCCGGCTCTACGGTGCCGTCGCCCGGCAAAGTGGTTCGCCCGTCGCGCACAACCTCAGCCAGGCGCTCAAAAGGCTCCCGCAGCTCAGGAGTGCTCAAAAACTTCGCCACCGATGCCATGCACGCTGGCGAATTTGGGTCAAGAAAAGCTGCGCTCGTTGGCGTATGCCGGTAGTGTCCGTTCTCCTTCGCCAGAACGCCATTGATCACGAGAAAATCGCACAGGATGCGAATGCCGCGCTCCGATGCCTTCGCGTGGCGCGCGATCGAGGCCGTATCGCCCGGTCCCTCGCCCACCGCCCTGAAGATATCCAACTCGATGGCTGCTTTAAGAGCCGCTGTACGCTGGTGCGATTGCACCATCTCGAAAACCAGGCCCGGATTCAATGGTGCTGCTAGAGAACCTGCAGACATGGAAAAACCTCCTATTTTGCCCAGCCCGGAAATCGAGTTTTGGGGAATCCCGGGGCGGGCTCACAGAGTGTACCATCCGCCAAGACTCATCGCGCAACAACCCCTCTGCGCCGCCGCGATACATTGAAGGGTTGTGCATCTCATCTTCTCGATCTTTCGCTTGCGGCAAAAATCTCTCGTCCGCGCCATTCTCCTCTCCCTGGGAGCATTTGCCGCCAGCCTGCGCCTGGCCGGTTTTCCGCACATTGAGAACATCCACGGCTCTCACTGGCAGATTCTTGCTTTGCTGATTGCCGCGTGGGGCATGGCGGAGACTGCCCGCTGCCTGCAGCGCCGATGGAGCTTCTACCACGCCGGTGTGCTCATCCTCCTGTATGCCGACCTGATGATCCTTGCGGCGATCGTGGTCATGCTTTCCGTGCCTTGACGGCTCGCGCCGTAAACCAATCTTGCTGCGCACGTGACCCGTCGCCGTGTAGCATTGCGAAGTGTTCAATGTATTGCTCTCGCAGTGGCCGGTTCCGGGCCGCCGCCTTGCGCGCTCGTTGAACCTGAAATTTTCTGGAGGAATCAATGCTAAAGGGATTTCGTGATTTCATCTTCCGCGGAAACGTAGTCGACCTCGCTGTGGCCGTGATTCTGGGCGCGGCATTCAACGCCATTGTCGCCTCTCTCGTAAGCGACGTCTTGAACCCGTTGATCGCCGCCACCGTTGGCAAGCCCGATTTCAGCAGCGTGGTTCTGCACGTGGGCGGCGGGCAGATTAAGGTCGGCAATTTCTTTAATGCGACGCTTTCGTTCCTCATTGTGGCCACAGTGGTGTATCTGGCCATCGTTGTACCAATGAACGCGCTGCAGTCAAGGATGAAGAAGCCCGCAGCTGCCACCACCAAAAGCTGCCCCGAATGTTTGAGCGAGATTCCGTTGACGGCGCGCCGCTGCGCGCACTGTGCACAGCCCGTCGCCTGATCGCGAGTTGATCGCAAGCCAGCGTCGCTCTAAAGGCCACTTCGATGAACTTCCGTCCTGCATTTGCGCTTGTTCTCCTCGCCGGGGTTCTGGAACTGTCTTCGCGCCCTTCGCCGGCGCAGACCATTCCGCAGGGCAGCTTTGGTTTTACTGATTTCGGCGCAGAAGCAAAGCTTGAAGAAGAATTCCTCGCAGTGCCCGATCCCAAACTTGCCGGTGAGGACCTCAAGACTCTCACCGCGGAGCCGCATCTCACCGCAACACCGGAAGACTATAAAACCGCCGAATTCGTCGCGGGTAAATTCCGTGCCGCCGGTCTCGAAACACAGATCGTCCCCTATCGCGTACTCCTCAACCAGCCCAAAGTGGTCCGCGTCGAGGCCTGGGACGAATCGGGACATCCACTGATGACCGGCCCCACGCGCGAACACGTGAATGGTGATCCCTATCAGGACAATCCACGTATCGTCATGCCGTTCAACAGCTCTTCTGGCTCTGGCGACGTGACCGGCGAGGCCGTCTATGCAAACTACTGTCGTCTTGAAGACTTCGATTCGCTCGCCGCCCAGCACATTGACCTGAAGGGCAAGATCGCCATCTGCCGTTACGGCACCAACTTCCGCGGCGTCAAGGTTTACCTCGCAGAGCAGCGCGGCGCCGTTGGCGTACTCATCTACTCCGATCCCCAGGACGACGGCTACTACAAAGGCGATCCTTATCCCATCGGTCCCTGGCGGCCTGACACCAGCGTGCAGCGCGGCTCAGTGAATTATCTATTCAGGTATCCCGGCGATCCGGAAACTCCCGGCGTCGCTTCCACGCTCGATCTTCCCGACTCCGCCCGCGCCACGAATATCGCAGGGCCCAATGGCGACCAGCCGCTTATCATCTCCATTCCGCTCAGCTCTCACGACGCTGCGCCGATCCTTCAGGCGCTCAAAGGACCGGGCGCACCGCAAGGCTGGCAGGGCGCCCTGCCATTCCGCTATCATCTCGGTCCCGCTGGAGTCAAAGTTCACTTAGTCTCTCAGCAGGACTACCAGCGCCGCATCATTTGGGACGTGATTGGAAAAATCAAAGGCGCGCAGGATCCTGACGCGTGGGTCATCGTCGGCAATCACCGTGACGCCTGGGTCTACGGTGCAGTCGATCCCTCTAGCGGCACCGCCGCCATGCTTGAGGCCGTCCACGGCATCGGCGCGCTGCTTCGTCAGAGCTGGCGTCCTCGCCGCACCATCGTCTTCTGCAGTTGGGATGCCGAGGAGGAAGGCCTCATCGGCTCTACCGAATGGGTTGAGCAGCAGGGCCACGTGCTCGACCACGCCGTCGCCTACTTCAACGTCGATGTAGCCGTCTCCGGTCCTGATTTCTCCGCCGGGGCCGTGCCCTCGCTGAAGGATTTCATCCGTGATGTGGCCCGCTCCGTTCCCAGCCCGGTCGCCGGCTCCGTTTATCTTCAATGGCGCCTTAAGGCCTCCAGCAGCGACGAACATCACGAGTCGAATGCGCCGCCCATCGAGGGTGATGAAGTTTACGTGGGTGATCTCGGCTCCGGTTCTGACTTCACGCCATTCCTGCAGCACGCAGGCGTGCCCTCAACTGAAATTACTTCCGGCGGGCCATATGGCGTCTATCATTCCGCCTTCGACGACTTCGCCTGGTACACGCAAAACGCAGATCCCCACTTCGTCTACCTGCAGGAGATGGCGCGCGTCCTCGGCCTTGAAGCCATGCGCATGGCCGACGCCGACGCCTTGCCCTACAATTACATCGCATACGCGCGCGAAATCTCCGCGTACATCCAGGCGGCAAAGCGCAGGGCCGCCGATGACGGCCTCAACTCTCTCGACTTCGCTGCCGCCGAGAACGCCGCGTCGCACTTCGCAGCCGCCGCCGAGCGCGCTCATGTCCTCCAGTCCACTCCCTACGGCGATCTCACGCAGTTGAATCTCGCTCTCCGCCAGGCGGAAACCGCTCTGCTCTCGCCCTCTGGCCTCCCAAGCCGCCCCTGGTATCGCCACACCATCTACGCTCCCGGTGAGCTCACTGGCTATGCCGCCGTCGTCATCCCCGGCGTCAACGAGGCCATCGACGGCCGCAACCCCACCCTTGCCGCCGAGCAGTTGGCCGTCCTGTCTCAAGCCCTCGACCGCGCCGCGAACTCCCTCTCAGCCGCCCACTGACCCGGAATCCTCGCCTGAAAACCCGCCGAAGGTCACACCGGCAATCTCTTGCATATCAGCAATTTGCTGCCACGCTCCCGCCAACAGGCCACCCCCTCCCACCGAGGAGTTATTTCCTATCCTGGTGCGTCGGCGCTATGGTCCGTTTTTAAGCTGATTGTGCTCAAAGATGGCGCAACAGCCTGCTTGGAGAGTTTCCTTCTTGGTTAACTTGTTGCGTGCCTTGGCCTTCGTTGCGACGATTTTTTTCGCCGTCGATTACGGCGAACATCCATCGTGGCCGATCGCGCCAGCTTGGCGACCAATCGAAGGAGCTCCTTGGGGGTTCCAATGGTTGACCTCGTGATCGAACTCATGCTGATCGGAATGATTTTCCTGCCGCTCATCGCCACCTCACCGCGGCTGGCCCGGGCCGCCAATCGCGGCTACTGCGGTCGCCTCGGGAACGCTCGCCGCAGCCAATAACCGGTGTCGTGCGCGTTCCACACCTTGGCGCCCAGCCAAATCCTCGTTCGGCCCCAGCCTGAGCGAGGCCAACCTGCCAGCTTGAAGCCAACTTTCCGACCCTCAGTCCCTTAGCCACGTAAGAGCGGTGTCTGCTGCCAGTTGCCGTCTTCGAAAGTCACACTTTGACCTGTGATCCAAATCACTTCAAATTTGACCCCCTCGCCCCCACACTCGTATCGTTAATAGCTGGAGCATCATGAAGCCGAACTATCAGACACTTCGCATCGGCGTCGCCGTGGTTGTCATCCTCGGCACCATCTCCTGGCTGGCATTTACCGGCTATAGCTCCAATAAGAGCTACTACGTGACCATCGCCGAGCTTGGCGGAATGGGCGACAAGGCTTACCACAGCAATCTCCGCGTTGAGGGATTCGTCGAGCCCGGATCCATTGAGCAGGTTGGAACCCATGTCGACTTCGTCCTGAACGAATACGAAAGTCACTCTCCCAAGGCCCCAAACGGCCATCTGCTCAAGGTCACCTACAAGGGAACTGAACCGCCACCCGACACTTTCAAAGACGACGCCCAAGCGCTCGCTGAAGGCACCTACGGCCGGGATGGCGTCTTCCACGCTACGGTTCTTCAGGCCAAATGCGCCAGCAAATACGCTCCGCAGCAACCCGGCGCAACGCCCTCTACCCCGGCTGCTCCGCCTACTTCCAAGCCGAATACCGCATCCGCTCCACCGTATGCGCCTCCCGCCTCCGCACAAACCGCCGCCAACTGATCGAATGACGGCGAACGCACCCGAAGCCGGCAGCTCAACACTCTGCGCGCGGCTCGAGCAGGTGTCTAAACTCTTCGGCAGCTTTGCCGCTCTCCGCCAGGTCTCGCTCTCGCTCGAGCCCGGCCGCTGCTACGTTCTCCTCGGCGAAAACGGCGCGGGCAAATCGACGCTCCTCCGCATTCTTGCCGGCCTTCTCCGTCCCACGCACGGCACCGTCCGCGTCTTCGGCGACTCTCAGCCCCACGACGCCCGCGCTCGCATCGGCTACATGAGCCACGCGCCCATGCTCTACGACGAGCTCACCGCCCAGGAAAATCTTCGCTACTTCAGCAGTCTCTATTCCGGTCGCCCCTGCCTCACCCCCGCCGAAGCTCTTCGCCAGGTCGGCCTCGATCCCGATCTCAATCGCCTCTTCGGCCAGTACTCGCAGGGAATGCGCCAGCGCACCTCGCTCGCTCGCGTGCTCCTCTCCGTTCCCGAACTGCTTCTTCTCGATGAGCCTTTCTCGAACATGGATGTCGAGAGCGTGCGCCAAATGGTCACGCTCCTAGCAGGATTTCGCCAGTCCGACCGCACGATCGTCCTCACCACGCACCAGCGAGAGCACGCCGCCCCCATCGCCGACTTCATCATCACCCTTCACGCCGGTCGCGTCGCATCGCTTGAGCCAGGGAGCCCAACCCAATGAAGACCAACGGCGCGCGCTTCCTCGAGTCCCTTGGCATTCCCTTCGAACTTCGCGAGTACGAGGTCGACCCTGACGACCTGTCGGCAATTGCGGTTGCAAAGAAAATCGGCATGCCCGCCGAGCAGGTCTTCAAAACGCTCCTCACCACCGACGCCGCGCACGATTACGTCTTCGCAGTCATCCCCGGCGACGCCGCACTCGACTTCAAGAAATTGTCGCGCTTGGTCGGTTGGCGCAAAGCTGAAATGGCTCCGCTCAAAGACGTTCAGCCCCTTACCGGCTACATCCGCGGCGGCGTCACAGTCTTTGGCGCAAAGAAGCCCTATCCGATTTACGTCGACGAAACTGCCATCCTCTTCGATCGCATCAGCGTCTCCGCTGGAACTCGCGGAACGCAGTTGATCCTCACGCCCGACGACTATCTCCGCGCTGCCGCCGCAATCGGCCAGCCCGTCCAAACCGCCGACCTGACGAAAGCCGCCCAACCCAACGCCCCTGAGGGCCAAGCCGCATGACCCGCGCCCTCTTCACCCATCTCGCCAAAGATCTCCGCATCGAGTGGCGCACTCTCGATGCCATGATCTCCATGATTTTCTTCTCCGGCCTCGTCGTTGTGCTCTTCTCCATCGCCTTCGATCCCCGCGGCGCATTCTCGCAGCAAATCGCCGGCGGCGTCCTTTGCGTGGCCACCATGTTCGCTTCCGTCAGCGCCCTCAATCAGGCCTGGGCTCGCGAAATCCGCCATCAGGTCATGGATGCGCAGCGCATGGTCCCATCGCCGGGCGCAGAGCTCTTCCTCGCCAAGACCATCGCCAACTTTCTCTTCGTATCAATTGTTCAGATCGTTCTCGCGCCCTTCTTCTTCGTCTTCTACAACCTTCATATCGCCGGCAATGCCTGGCAGTTGGCATTCGTTCTCCCGCTCGGCACATGGGCCCTTGTCGTCAACGGAGTCTTCTTCGCCGCGCTCTCCATCGGCAGTCGCAATCGCGAGTTCCTTTTATCCCTCATCCTCTTTCCCATCTTCATTCCCGCTCTGCTCGCCATGGTCCAGGCCGTCACGTCCATCCTCACCGGCGACGGGGACCCCGCGCTCTGGATCAAAATGCTCCTCGGCTACGACATCATCTTCACCACCGCCAGCCTGCTGCTCTTCGATGTCGTCTTCCACGCCGAATAACTGCGCCCCAACCGAACGGACCGTCAACCGGAAATGGCCCAGCGTGAGTCTCTGTTAACGCTTTGTGAACACCTCCCCATCGTCTTGCTCGTTTGCAAAGCCTTGTGTTACATTCTCGCCATGAAGTCATTTGCCTCCATGAACGCCGAAATGTGTTGTCGCGCCGCAATCTGTTGCTGCGCGCATCCGCATTCTGGCGTGAGGAAAGGTCTGGGCTAGAGCACTTCACAAGCTGCCGTCTCCAAAGGACCCACCGCCAGAATCTGAACTGGCAGGTGGGTTTTCTATTTTGGCCTGAATTTGGAATTCCGGCCTGAATTCTGGAGGCAATCGTAACGTCGGAAGCTGTTGAGTTCGTTGGTAGGGGGCCGGTGGCGAAGTGGCTAACGCGCGGGTCTGCAAAACCTGTATTCGCGGGTTCAATTCCCGCCCGGCCCTCCAATTTTGAAAGACCCACAACAAGGTTGCCGCAAGAAAGCCGCAACGTCAGCGCAATTGCTTTTCCGGTCCCCCGAAATACTCAATTCAAACCCGATTCCTGGAGGACGATCATGTCGAATACCGAATCTGCCGTGTCCCGGCCCGGCCCTTCGTTGGACCTCTATGCCGTCGCACTCGCGCTTCTCGCTGCGCTGCTGGTGCGCTTCAACCTGATCCCGCCCATCAAGTGGTGATTTAACCCGATTGGTAAATCAATCCATCGAGCTGGAACAGCCACATTTCATCCATCAAGGAGACTCCCATGGCAACCGCCGCCATTCGAACCCCGATTGCTGCATCTTTCGGTCAGCGCACCATCGCCCTCATCCCCGGCCTGCTGCTTCTCGCCGCCGTGGGATACGCCGGCAAGTTCATCGAGCTGTCGATCAACGCTTACGCGAAGGCCCACCACACCCCATTCCCCGACATTGAATTTGTCCTGTGGGCCATCGTCATCGGCCTCATTCTTTCGAACACCATCGGCATTCCGCGCATCTTCGCGCCCGGAGTCGCCACCTACGAATTCTGGCTCAAAGCCGGAATCGTTCTGCTCGGCTCGCGATTCCTCCTCGGTGACGTGCTTCATCTCGGCGGAATCTCTTTGCTCCTCGTCGCCATCGCGCTCTTGCTCTCGCTCACCTTCATGCATCTGCTGGGCCGGGCGTTCAAACTAAAGCCCAAGCTGACCTCGCTGCTCGCCATCGGTTCGTCCATCTGCGGCGTCTCTGCCATCATTGCCGCCAAGCCGTCCATCGACGCCGACGATGAAGACGCATCCTATGCCATCGCCGCCATCCTTGCTCTCGGCGCAATCTCGCTATTCACATTTCCCCTCATCGGCCACGCCCTGCACTTGAGCGACAAGGCCTACGGCCTCTGGGCAGGACTTGCCGTGGACAATACCGCTGAGGCCACTGCCGCGGGCGCTCTCTACTCTGACGCTGCCGGCAAAGTCGCTGTCCTCGCCAAGACCACCCGCAACGCGCTCATCGGATTCATCGTTCTCGCTTATGCCATCTACTGGTCTTCGCGCGGCCAGGCTCAGGTCATCGGCAACAAGGCCGCGTTCCTCTGGAAGAAATTCCCAAAGTTCGTCCTGGGATTTCTGCTCATCTCGTTGCTTGCCACCGTTGGATTCTTCGCCAAGCCGCAACTCGCAAGCCTCGCGAACCTCTCGCGCTGGGCCTTCCTGTTGACCTTTGCCGGAGTCGGGCTACGCACCAATCTCCGTGAGCTCGGCCGGCAGGGCTGGCGGCCCTTCGCCGTCGGCGCCATCGGTGAAGCATTCATTGCGCTGCTCACGCTGGGCTTGGTCTTCGGAGCGGACCATTACCTGAAGTTGTGACGATCTTCATCGCAAAGCCAGTCCGGCGCCCGTCGCCAGAGTGGAGGGAACAGGGGCCTTCAGGCCCCTGAATCGCTAACCGCCCTTGTCAATCCCGCCCCGCCGTCAAACCTCTCGCATTTCCTTGATTCCACGCCCTATATTTTTCTTCCGAAGTTTGCCGACCATTTTGGCCTTCCGGCGCATACTCAAACCATGAGTGTTCAACCAAGCAATTCTTCGCCGCGCCTCTATCTCCGCGTCACCTCGATATTCGACGCCAGCCATGGGCGATCGGCGAAAAACCTGGCTTCCGGCGATGCGAAAGCCGGCCCCCGTCCCTCAGGTTTCCAGGAAAATAATAAAAAGAAAAATATTTACACCCACAAAACCCGAAGTTACGACACTAACTCTTTTACAATCAACGTAACCTTTCAAGAATCGCGGTCAAATTTGGTGAAATATACGCGATTTTGTGAGCCAAAACGCCCCCAATTCAATCCAAAATCGCCTCTTTACGCCCATCCTGAACGCTTATGGCATGCGGCCCTGGAAATTGGTAGGGGAGGTACGGCCGGAGTTTAATTCGCGGTTGAGCACGCCAGGCTTCGCCGAAACCTGCAATATGGGGCGGAGAGCTCGACAGCGGATGCGGGAGGAAGAAATGGTGCGCCCGGAGAGATTCGAACTCCCGACCTAACGCTCCGGAGGCGTTCGCTCTATCCAGCTGAGCTACGGGCGCGCTTCAACAGGATACCGCAAATTGCGGATTCCCCATCCCGGCGCCTACGTCTTGGCCCGCGATTCATGTTTGACGATAGCGCGGCCGATGCAGGCAAAGACAAACAGCGTGAGGCCGCCAACCCAGGCGCCGAGCGAGAAGGACTGGGGAAGGTAAAGTGCGATGACGATGCCGCTCGAGACGAGGATGACGCATAAGGCAATGAACATGCGCATGCCATAGAGAAAGACAAAAGGAAGATAGTGCGCGCCGAGCAGAATCAAGAGCGCGGGATAGAACAGGCTCAAACGAAATTCAGTGACAGGAACGAGCAGAAGCATCGTCATCGGCAACGTAAAGGCGATCTGCATTCCGAGCTTTGTCAGGGGGTTGCTTTGGGGGGAGCTTGTTGCGGACGAGGCCGGCCCGCCGGTGAATCGCAGCAGCAGCAGGGTAGCAGGAAAGATGAAGAAGCCGCCAAATACAAGGGTTGACATCGCCGCACGTGGGGTGCTCCATGTAGCGAGAGCCGCCGACGCAAGCCAGATCGCCGACGAGACCAGTTGCCCCCAGAATCCACCCATAAAGACTGTACGTACGTGACGTTGAGCGTCCTGGACAAGCATGTTCGAACCCTCCGAAAACGAAGATGAGCGAGGCTGAGGTGGTTTAGCTTCTGGACGCCGATTTCTGAATGTAGGCAAGTACGCAGGGATTGGACGGGGAGTTCACGGCGCGGAGGGTTGGCAGGGCACTTCATTTTTCCCTTTGTTCCACAGGACGAACCGGCCGGTCTTTCGTTGACTTAGGGCTGATTTTTGAGTATTCTAGAGGTCTTGCGCGGTGTTGCGCCTGAGGTGCGGGTGTGCTCCCCCGGACCTTATCTGATAGAGGTTCTGGCGAGCCTCTGATGGAACAGGCCACCGGCTGCGGGACCCGGGGAACGTGGTCCGGCGCAGCCAGGGTTCCGATGAGAACCAGCTCGCGCAGCTTCTCACCCGAACAGATTTGTTTGGCAGTGGGTAGAGGTTCTGGCCCGCGCGTAACGCGTGGGCGAATGCGCTGTTTGTGAAATGGCAGCCGGCAGCTAGTAGTCAATAGCCGATTGTTCGAGGCACCGGGCAAATTCTTTCGAGGGAAGCAGAGAGATGTCGACTTTTATTCCGAGCGGCAAGGATATCAGCCGCAAATGGTATGTGGTGGACGCGAGCGGGCAAACCTTAGGGCGCCTCGCGACCAAGGCCGCGATGATTCTGAGCGGCAAGACGAATCCCCAATATGTGCCGTATATCGACATGGGTGATCACGTAATCGTGATCAACGCGGAGAAAGTGCGCCTGACGGGATTGAAGGATCAAAAGAAGGTTTACCGGCGCTACACGGGGTTCCCGGGCGGGTTGCGCGAGGAGTCGTTTACGCGGCTGATCAACCGCCGGCCGGAAAAGGTTCTGGAAGAGGCGATCAAGGGCATGCTGCCGAAGAGCAAGATGGGGCGAGCCATGGGGGCGAAACTGAAGGTGTACCGCGGCGACAAGCACCCGCACACAGCGCAGAAGCCGGTTGTTCTGTAAGGCAGAAACTGGCGACATAGAGACAGGGACAAGAAAAGACAAGCCTGACGGCTGAGAGCTAAGAGGAAACGAATGGCAGAGGATCTGGTTCAGTATTACG
>CAYYKV010000053.1:0-16812 GCA_964468605.1 uncultured Occallatibacter sp.
AGTGGAAATGCGCGACAGCGGGCCGTGCGCTCAGCCACAGGCTGAAGACGGCAAATGCCACAGCCACCACATGCACCACCGATTCGGCTGCGTCAGAAAAAATTGCGGAGGAGTCCGTGTAGAGGTAGGCCGTCATCTTTCCGGCAAGCATGAGCACGCCCACGATGAACGACAACAGCATGGCGAAGCGAGCGTCGCGATACTGCTGCCGGCGCTGATCGGTGGAATCGTGTTTCGGCAGATCGTTCATCGCCGATCCTCCGACGGTTGACGGCTGGATTCTGGCACCAGTCTACGCGCGGTGGATGAACTTCGTGTCGCGGGCAGCGAGATTGCAGGGCATCTTACTGCACCTCGCCGATAAAGACGCCGAACGGCCCCAGCACAATTCGATTGAGCGCCACGGTGTCCGGCCCGTCCGGAGTCTTCAGGAGCGTCTTCAACTCCCTAGGGCTCATGCCCGCTTCGCCCAGGGTCAGGTCAACGATCTCCAGGTTGGCCGTGAAGTTGACGCAGACGATGACCTGCGGCGAGCCTGTCGCCTGGCGCATCCAGCTCAGCACCTTGGTGTTTTCCGTATCGAGCATGATATTCGCGCCGTTCTCGAATGCAGGGATGGTCTTCTTGAGGCGAATAAGCATCTTGTACCACGCCAGCAGCGAGTTGAGGTCGCTCTTTTCGGAACTTACATTGATCGTCTTCGCGCTTGGCGGGACAGGCAGCCACGGCGCGCCAGAGGTGAATCCGGCCTTCGCCGTTGCGTTCCACTGCATGGGCGTGCGTTCGCCGTCGCGGCCCTTCTCCTTCGGCCAACCGATGATCCCGATGGGATCTTTCACGTCCTCTTTGCGCGCGGGCGGCGTCGTCACCATTCCGATTTCATCGCCGTAGTAGACAAGGGCCGAGCCGCGACTGGCCAGCAGGATGGTTGCCAATGCGCGCTGAATGTCCACGTCGTGCACGCCGTCGCCATAGCGCGCGTCGATGCGCTGGACGTCGTGATTGTCAAAGAGTAGCAGCGGGATATGGGAGCTGAGATGCGTCTCCGCGTCGATCAGTTTTTGCCGGAACTCCGTGACATCCAGCTTGTTGATCATGCCCACCTGCGTGTCCATTGGCAGGTGAAACTCCGGCTTTTCCAGCGTTCCGTACATCTTCTTCAGCTCACCGATGTTGGGAAGGTAGGTCTCGCCGACGAGAACACGCGTGCCCGGAAACTCGCCGGAAATGAATTTGTCCGCTTCGGCGCGCATCTCCTGGATGACTTCGTGCACGCCGGGCTGGTTGTCGGTTTTGGAGCCGTCGAGCTGCGGATCGCCGAATGCATTCATCACCGGCTTGCCGTCCTTGTCGAGCTGCACTCCTTCATCGGCCAGGCCAGGGTCCTCAAACAGCGTGGTAATTGCATCGAAGCGGAACCCGCCCACGCCGCGCTTGAGCCAGAAGGCCATGATCTGCCTGAAGGCCTCGTGCACAGCGGGGTTGTGCCAATTCAAGTCCGGTTGCTGGGCGTAGAACTTGTGGTAGTAGTACTGGCGAGTCGTTTCGTCCCACTGCCACGCGGAATGGCCGAAGAGCGACTGCCAGTTATTTGGCGGCGCTCCTCTGTCCGTTGCGGTCTGGCCTTTGCCGTCGTGCCAGC
This sequence comes from uncultured Occallatibacter sp., assembly GCA_964468605.1. Lineage (GTDB taxonomy): Bacteria > Acidobacteriota > Terriglobia > Terriglobales > Acidobacteriaceae > Telmatobacter. The sequence continues at coordinate 1,643 of CAYYKV010000053.1, forward strand.
AGTACCAGTCGCGATAAGGATTGTCGCGTGACGACCGTGACTGAACGAACCACTCGTGCTGGTCCGAGGTGTGGTTCATGACCATATCCATGATGATGCGGATATGGCGACTCCTGGCCCGGGCCACAAGCCGGTCAAAGTCGGCGAGGGTGCCGTACTCGGGATCGATGTCGACGTAATTCGAGATGTCGTATCCGAAGTCCACATCCGGCGAAGGGTACACGGGCGTGAGCCAGATCGCGTCGACGCCCAGATCCTTCAGGTAGTCGAGCCGCTTCGTGATTCCGTTCAGGTCGCCGATCCCATCGCCGTTCGTGTCCTGAAAACTGCGCGGGTACACCTCGTAGATCACGGCATTCTTCCACCAGTCCAGTTGCTTTGCTTGTTGCGCGCTCCGCGCAGTCGTCGTCTTTTTCACCGGCGCTGTCTGGCCTCCCGCCCGAATCACCGCTGCCAGCAACATCAAGCCGGCAGCAAATTTCGCAATCCCTCTTAACATTCGACTCGCCGCGAACATGGCGGTCTCCTCGTTCGTGCTGCTCGGCGCAGTACTTTTGCGTTCCTTACTGAGTCTGGCCTGGAATCTGCGGTGAGGTATGTCCGATCCGGCCGATATCAACCCCGAACATCGGATCCTGCTCCGTGCCATCGATATGAATGGGAACCTCCGTGCCCGCTCCATCCTTCCTGAAGAGCTTGTCTGCGGGCTTCAGCAGCACTCCCTTCCAACCGCCGACCATCTGCGACACCGTCGCATTGGTCCTAACCGTGCCTTTGAAGTTGAGCGTACCGCCCTCCAAGCCGTACTTGCCCGCCAAGTCGATCTCCGCTCCGGGCACAGTGTATTTGAGATTGGGAAGCGTAACGACGCCGCCAGCCATCGTGAGATCGCTCGCGATTGCCGAGCGCACCTGGGACGGGGCGCTGTTCGCATCCTTCGGCTGGCCTTGTCCGTGCCGGCTCAGCTCGCCCACTTCGTTTTGAATCTTCGCGCTCGTAAACGCCGCGTCCTCAAGCAGGAAATTCCCGTTCAGCCTCATCTTCTCCTGCACCGGCACCGGTCCCGGCGGAATCTCGAGTGTTGTTTTCAGCGTCAGCGCGCCGGTGAGAAGAGGGGTTCCGCCTTTGCTCGTCAGACGCAGAAAGTCCTCGGCTCGCCCGCGGTCCACCGTCACGTTCAGCGCGATTTCGTGCCCGCCGGGTTGTGCAATTCCGTCAGGCGAAGTTTCAGGCGGAACACCCACGATCTTTCCCTCAGCGATAAAGTGCGACTCGCCGAGGGTGGCATGCACCGGCTGCAGCCAGGTGTCGCCATTTGTGCCATCCACCGTCGCGTGGAACACCGTTTCGAGCGGCAATGAAGTGCCGAAGTGCGTCAGGCTGAAATCCGGGACGTTGGCCTGCCCATCCACTGTGAGATCGCGTAACGCGCCCTGGTACCTGCCAGTCGAGTTGAGGGTTCCGGCGATCCCTTTGAAAACGCCAAGGTCGGCATTTTCGAAACGATAATTGCCCATCAGCGGAGTTTCTCCCGGATCCTCGACCACCCAGGGCCCCATGCTGCCGGAGGTGACGATGATTCCTGCCGGCCGAGGGTTGGTCAACTGCGCATCGAATTGCATTGAACCGCCCACGCTCACGTGACTTAGCTTGATGTGCGCGATTGCGAACTCGAGGGGCAACTTTCCGGGTTTGCTGGTCTCCAGCGTCAGATTTGCTCCCTTGCATTCCATGCTTTCAATCTCGAAGCGCATCGAGGGCTCGCGGTTCTGGCCGGGCGGGACACCATCAGCCGGCGTTGCGGCGTGTGTGAAGTGGGGCTTGGGCGGCACGTCTACGTCGAGGCCAATCAACTCGACGACTGAGATTCTGATCGGCTCGCCCAGCTTGTAACGCAGCGGCGCATGAAAGCGGAATTCATCCAGCTGAATGAGCGGCCTGGTTTCGACGGCGCCATTCGGGCCTGGAACGGCGACTCCGGCCACGTCGGCCGGAGGCCAGATTCGCAATCCCTTGCCCTCAGCCCATAGTCCGTTGATGAGCGAAACGTGAAAGCTGTCGAGCTCAACGCGTGCGTGAAAGTGCTCTTCGAGCTTCTCGATAATCGCGGCGCGCAACATGGGCTCGGCGCGGTGGATGGCAATTGTGATGGCTACGCCAAGCAGAAGAAATACAAGCAGGACCGCGGCGGCGGCCCACTTCAGCCATCCGCGCTTGTGCCGTCTTCTGGCTCGCCTCGCCACCACCGCTCATCCTCGCCTGCGATCATTTTCGCAGGCCACGCTCGTTCCGGAGTCGCAAGTCTCGCTCCGTTGGACGCGCGCAACGGCCGAAATCGCACTCGTGTCGCCGCATCGGGCGTCCTCGTTCGCTTTGTGCCTCTCCCCTCGATGCCGTAGACTTCTTCTCACGGATGCAAGCGCTGATTGAAAACCTCGTAAAGCTCCAGGCGATCGAATTGAACCGGGCCCGCCTGAACCAACAGATGCGCGCACTGCCCGCCGAGATAGCTCAGGCTACGGCAGCGCTCGCCGCTGCCGAGCGGGAGTCCGCCGACCTTTCTGCCGCGCTGGAGCGCGAAGACTCGATCCGTACCCGCCTGGAACGGGATATTGACGCGCATCGCAAGAAGGCCGCGCGCTTCCGCGTCCAGGTCGACTCCGTCACGACTCCCGAGCAGGCCGCTGCGTTCGAGCACGAGATTCAATTCGCGACTTCAGAAGGCGACCGCCTGGAAGCTGAGGAATACGCAAGCCTGGAGCGCACCGAGGCGCAGGAAGCTGCGCTGGCTCAGACGCGCGCCTTGGTGGAACAGCTTGCGGCCGGGGTGGATGCGGTGCGTTCAAGCGTTGCTGCCCGCCAGCAAGCAATGGCGTCGGAGCTGGCCGGCCTGGACGCGGAGCGCGAGGCCGTACGCGCAGCGATCGATTCCGATTGGCTGGCGCGGTTTGACCGCCTCGCTTCCGGTCGCGGGACCGGTATAGCCCGCGCTGAGAATCAGCAATGCACCGGCTGCAGCATGGGGGTGCGTCCGCAAGTCTGGAACCAGCTCCGCGAAGGCGAACTGCTCAGTTGCGACAGTTGCAGCCGCCTGCTCTATTGGGATCCCGCACTTGCGCCCGTCGCCAAAGCGCCGCAACCAGAGCTGATCCCCGGCGCCGGCCGCGCGCCGCGCAAACCCCGCGTGGCGGGCGCGTAGCTACCTCCGCTCGAAGACGATTGTCTTCCAACCCCAAGCCGCTGCTCCCCGCTCCGCGCCTGCTAACCTTTTCTTGAACACACTCTCCAGGAGAATCCCCCGTGCAGCGCATCTGCGTCGATATGGATGAGGTGATGGCGGACACCCTCGCCGAGCATCTGCGCCGCTACAACCGGACCTTCGACGAAGACGTAACGCCGGCAAAGGCCTGTGGGAGATCGCTCCGCAAGACCGGCAGGCTCAGTTGCGCGCCTTTCTCGATGCCGAAGATTTCTTCGAGGTCCTGGACGTGATACCCGATTCCCAACCGGTGCTGCAGGATCTTTCAACGCGCTTTGAAATTTTCATCGCCACGCAAGCCATGGCCGTGCCCAACTCGCTCGGCCCCAAGTACCGCTGGTTGCAGCGCCATTTTCCCTTCATTCCGCCGACGCACTACGTTTTTTGCGGGAACAAGAGCATCCTCCGCGCTGACTTCCTGATCGACGACCAGCCGCGGAATCTCACTCGCTTCGAGGGCCAGGGACTGCTTTACACCGCGCCGCACAACCTGGCCGCAACAGGATTTATCCGCGTGAACAACTGGCGCGAAGTGGCCGAATATTTCGCCAGCGTACCTTCTGAACCAGCGGCCGCCGCCTGATCGGCGCAGTAGCCGCCGAGCGGCGCCATTCGGTCGCGCGAACGCGACTGCACCCGTGGAACTTCGCTACCATGGACTATGACAGTGTCCCGCTCACTCTCTAAGACGCCGATGACGCGCCGCCGCTTTCTGATCGCTGGCGCATGCGCAGGCGGCGGCCTGGCGCTCTATGGGGGCGAGATCGAGCGGCACTGGATCGAGATCACGCACCGCGACGTATTTATTCCGGGCCTGCCTCAGGCATTCGACGGATTCCGCATCGCACAGCTCAGTGATATCCATATGGACGAATACACTGAGGCATTCTTCCTCCGCGATGCTGTGCGCCACATCAACAGTCTGAACCCCGATGCGGTTTTTCTCACCGGCGACTATGTAACCCAAGGGTTTCTGCCGCAGAAAGCCTCCATCGGCGCGGCATGGCAGTGCGCCAATCTCCTCAACGCGCTTGAATGTCCCCATCGCTATGCTGTCGTCGGTAATCACGACGTGCTGATTGGCCGGCAGGACATTATCGCTGCGCTTACCGCGAACGGCATCACCGTGCTCGACAACGCTCATGTGCCCATCGAGCGCGACGGCGCAAGATTCTGGCTTGCCGGGCTTGACGATCCTGTCGAGGGCAATCCGGATCCGGGCGCGGCCATTCCCGCCTCCATCCGTAATGTGCCGCATGAACCCATCATTCTGCTTTGCCACGCACCTGATTACGCCGACGATTTGATCATTGTTCCCGAAGGCAAAGCAGTCTCGCTCATGCTGTCCGGCCACACCCACGGTGGCCAGATCCGCCTTCCCATCCTTGGCGCGATGATTCTTCCCGAGCTTGGCCACAAGTACGTCGAGGGCTGGTACCGCATTGGGAGCCTGCAGCTCTACGTCAATCGCGGCCTGGGCGCAATCGGCGTCCCTTTTCGGTTCGACTGCCCGCCAGAGATTGCGCTGCTCACGCTCCGCTCCGCCTGAGGCCGATCCACTCCGCCAGCCCTCACGCTCCCGCGATCGTCATGCCCCCGCGATTGTCATGCCGTCGATCCGAATCGTCGGCGACGCCACCGATCCGCGAAAGACCAGGTCGTTGCCTATCGCAGTCACGTTGCGGAGCATCTCAGCCAGGTTTCCAGCGATTGTGACTTCTTCCACGGCATGCGTGAGCCGGCCGTTCTCAATCCAAAGGCCGGTCGCGCCGCGCGAATAGTCGCCGGTGACGAGATTTGTGCCGAAGCCCATCAGGCTGGTCACGTAGAGCCCGGCCGAAACTTCGCCGATGATCTGTTCGGGAGTCAGGGTTCCCGGCTCAAGGTAAAGATTGCCGCAGCCGATTCCCGGCGCGCCTGCCAGGCCTCGCGCGGCATTGTGCGTGGACTTCATGCCCAACTTGCGCGCGGTGTAGGTGTTCAGCAAGTAATTGCGCAGCGTCCCACGCTCGACGACAACGGTACGCTGCGAAGGCAAGCCCTCGTCGTCGAAGGGCGAGGATCCAAAGCCTCCCACGCCTGTCGGAAGCAGCATGGTGTTGTCGTCCACGATGGTCAGGTTCTGCGCACCAATCGTCTCGCCGAGTTTTCCCGCGAGGAACGACGCGCTGCGCCAGATGGCGTCGCCGGATGCGGCCTCAAAGACTGAGCCGATCAGAGTTCGCGCAGTTTCGGGGGCAAAAATAATCGGCACGCGCTGGGTGGGCACGCGTCGCGCACCCAGCCGCCGCAGCGTGCGGCGCGCCGCTTCGGCGCCAACAGCTTCAGGAGATTCGAGAAGTTTGAGACGCCGCGCGCTCGACCACCAGCCGTCACGCTGCATCTTGCCGTTGGCATCCATGGCCAGCGGCGCCGCGGAAACTCCCGCGTAACTGGTGCGATAGCTGCCCACGAATCCGCGCGAGTTGGCAAACGCCTTCCGGCCTGTAGCAGCGTCGAAGCTGCCGCCGTCAGAGTTGGTGATGCGCGGATCGGCAGCCATCGCCGCGGCCTCGGCCCGCCGCGCCCACTCGATGCGCTCCGCTCCATCCAGCGAGTACACATCGTCGAAGTAAAGGCGCAGATCGCCGGCGGCCGAGCCAAATCCACCCGCGTCAGGCAAGCCAGCACACGGATCCTCTTCGGTGACCTTCGCCAGCCCCAGCGCCCCCTCGACAAGCTGCCGGATTCCATCCGCGGTCAGGTCGCTGGTTGAAGCCGAGCCGGACCGGCTGCCCTGAAACGCCCGCAACCCAAGACCGCGGGAGCCCGATTCCTTCAGAGTTTCCACCTCGCCCATGCGCACGTTGACGCTGAATTCGTCGCCCTCGCGCGCTACGGCCTCCGCGTCGCTGGCACCGGCTTTCATGGCCTGCGCGACGACATCGGAGACGAGAGATTCAAGATCGAGTGCGGTTTCGTTAGGCGGGGAGGTGGTTTCAGGCATGGATTCAAGCTATCAAAACCGACGCGCGCGCGTATGGAAGAAGCGGGAACCGAGATCGCTGACCTGCGTTGGCTACGCCGCCGACAAGCGCACTTGGATTCTGGAACGGGTAGCCTCAGCAAAACGCAACAGTGTCTTGGTGCTAGGCAAAGTCTGTCCGCTTTCAAGCCGTGCTATGGCCGATTGGCTCGTGCCCATACGCGCGGCCAACTCAGCTTGTGACAACCCGGCGCGAAGACGAGCACGAAGCAACTCCGCTGAGATTTCGAACTCTGGTGCGAGAGCCTCATACTCTCTCCGCACCTCAGGATCGGCCAGCAGCCTTTCCTTTAACTTGTCGAAGGGGATAGTCATACAATCTCCTTTGCGCGCCGCAGCGCCAATTCAATTTCAGAGCGTGGTGTCGCCTGCGTCTTTTTCACAAATGCGCGAACCACGACGACACGCCTCCCAATCGCGGTGACATACAGAGCCCGCGCGATCCCGTCTCGGCCCTTGAGCCGCATCTCCCACAGCTTGCCCTCCAAATGCCTTACATGCGGTTCGCCAAGAGTTTCCAACCCAACTTGGCAAATGCGTTCGGCAAGTCTGAGGAATCGTGCCTGCATATCAACGGGGAGGGCTTCGATTTCCGCGCCCACCGTCCCATTGAGGACTTCTACTCGCCAAAGCACAATTCAGTATATCTCAAATTTGATATAGCCGCAACAAGGCACAGCTGGTTTTGGTAGGCAACCTGAGAATCTCCGGTGTTCGTGGGGATTTGAAGCGACGGGAGGGGCCGGGCTCCTACGCTGTCAACCGCTCCAGCTGGTCCGGCTTGAGGATGGTCAGGCTGGTGCCCTTGATGGTGATCCACTGGTCGCGCCGGAACTGATTCAGCAGCCGCGTCACGGTTTCGCGCGAAGTGCCAGCCATGTTAGCGATCTCCTCATGCGTCAGGGCCATGGTGAAGCGAATCTCCGGCTTGCCGTTGGCCGCCGCGTGTCCCCAATCAAGAAGCAGACGCGCCAGGCGTCCCGCTGCCGAACCCGAGAGCGCAAGCCGCTTGGCATCGTGGAACACGGTCAAGTACTCGCCACTCAGCGACTGCGCAGCGTGCATCGATGCGATCCCGTGGCGGCCCAGAAAATCGATGAACTCCTGCTTGCGGACGGTCTTTACTTGGCAGGGCTCGATCGCTTCGGCTGTCACCTCGTGCGGCACGTTGGCCAGTACCGCGCTCAGCCCCATCACGTCGCCCGGCCCGGCGATCTTCAAAATCATCGTTTTGCCGTCGCGCGAAGTAGAGGAGATCTTCACTTGCCCGAAGCAGATGACAAAAACATTCCGCGCCGGGTCGCCCTCTGAGAACAGCTTGGCCCCGCGAGCGTGGCTCATCATGATGCCGATTTGGTCGTAGTCCGCCAGCGCCTCAGGCGTGAGATTGCAGAACATTCGCAGATGGCGGTGCTCACAATTCAGGCAATCTTCCGGAGGGTGATGAGAGTGGACCGTGGCCATACGAATCCCGTTGAGGGGCTAAGGACTATCTGGAGTATAGCGCAAATCACTATCCGGGACGCTTGACGCTCTCACTCGTCTGGTCCCAGTCCGGGCCCAGCTTCCTGCACCGGCTATCGGTCTATCGGCTCGCCGCTCCGTTGCTGTGACGTCTGGCGGGGGTCACGCGGGTCAGGCAGCAGGTGATATAGGCCCGGGACACTTCGCGTGCCAGTTCCTCCAAGAGCCGCATCCGCAACGGTGGATAGGCTTCAAACGACCTCTGCAGGGCCTCCATCGGCAACAACAGCAACGACCCTGAAGTGACCGCACTCAAGGTGTAAGTATGATGTCCGTCTCCGAGCGCGGCAGCCAGTTCCACCAGGTCTCCCGGGCGTGCCGGCCCCAGCGTGACGCGCATGTCAAAACGCTCTGCCTTCCGCACAAAATCACCCGAAACCACGACGTAGAGCCCTTTGCAAAGCCCGTGCTGACAAAAGACCACTTCACCGGGTTCAAAGTTGACGCACCTTGTCTCCCCGCTGAGCAGGCGACCGGCATCCTGGGGACAATCCAGCAACTCTGCGAGCGGATGCGCCGCCGCGGCTGCTAAACGCTCCAAACGCGTATCTGGTTGAATGCTAACCATTTCCTCGCTCTGCTTCCGGTTCCAAAGCGTCTCGGTTTCATTCTCCGCCATTTTCCGGATCCCGGTGTGTGCCTTCAATGAGCGTGGATCAAAACCGGTCGCGCGGATCACTCATCCTGCCGCGACGGCCCTTCACTTGAGCGTTTTCGATTTACTTGTCAACATCGCCATCATCGCAAAAAGTGGCAGGTTCTTGAGGAAATCGCCACTCGACATTTTTCATTCTGCAAAGAGCATAATCGAAATCGCTGTAGCCGGATTCCTGTTCGATTTTGGATGGACAAACGGTGCGGTTTCTCCTTTCACCCGCCCATCTTCCCTTTGCAGCGAAGGTCCCGGTTTCCTACGCCGCTCCCACCGGAACCTCAACCAGCCGCTCCATCTCGGCGCGCGATCCTTCGGGCGGAACGCAAAGAACCGGCACGCGCGAGGCAGAGAGCAAAGCAAAGGCCGTGCCATGCGGCCCCCGCGTGGCGCTCGAGCGTTTCACTCCGGCTACAAGGATGCAGGGGTGGTTTTCAGCAATCGCTTCCGCTATGGCATCGGCAGGGTCGCCGTCCTTTGCCAGGCAATGCACGGGAGCCTCGCTAAGCATCCAACCTGAGCCCCCACTGAGCGCATAGTGCCTGCGCGGCGGAAGCTTGATGCCGAACTCCGCCGGCGTAGCGGCGCAAGGATCTTTGCCGGCCCTGATCTCGGCGGCGGTGCGAACATGCAGCACCAGCAACGGCCGTTGAAATTTCACTGCCAGCGAATACGCCGTTGCCGCTGCGGCAACCGCCGCTTCGTTGCGTTCCACGGCCAGCAGCACCGGTCCGCCCGGCCTGGGCCGCTTGGGCCCTGCATTCCAGTCCGCAGCAACGGCCAGCACAGGACACGGGGACAACCTGACGAGTTGCTCCGCAACAGCGCCCACTACCACCGGTCCGGCGCCCTCCATGCCTTTCGTGCCAATCACGATCAGTCCGGCGTCGTACTGCCGGGCCACATCCACCAGCATCTCCGCAACCGTCCCTTGCCGCACCTCGGAATGGCTGTGAATTCCCTCGCGGAGCAAATCGCCCGCCAGCTGGTCCAGGACTTTGCGAGCCTGTTCGGTCAAGTGGCTTGCGACACTGCCGGGGAGCCCGTCCACGGCGGCGTACTCCATCGGATCGAGCCCGTGCGCCAAAACGATTCTCGAACCGTAATTCGCAGCTAACTTGCGCGCGTATTCCAGAGCCGCGTCTGCGTGGCCCTCGAGGTCGGTAGCGACCACAATGGTCTTCAAGCCGTTGTCAAAACTCATGTTTCTCTCCCGCGCAGTCCGCCGCTATCTCGTTCACTGGACTCTGAGTGTGTGCTTCCGCAGCAGGGTCGGGCAGTGACCCCATTCACCCATACCTGTGACTTGAGTCACAACGCAAACTCCTGATTTTGCTGGAGAAATTCGTTACCGTTCCGGCGGTCCTGAGGGGCGCGCTTCCGCGAGGGCACTCGCCTCGATAGCCTCGACGCCCTTTTCTCTCTTTGCAAGGTTCGGGTTCGAGGAACCTGCCAAAATGGCCATCGTCTGCGGCGAGAGAAGCTGTGGATGCTGCCGCACGAGAGGGTAGCGGCCCCAGATCAGGTAGTCAGCCACCACGCCAACGGCGATATACGGATCCAGGAGGGCGATAGGGATTACGTCACCGGTGAGCACAAGCGACCCAGCCACGCTCTTGCTCTGTCCGCTCACGCGCCGGTAGCCGGGGATCTGCGGAATCTCCATCAGCTGCAAATGAATCTCCGGATGTCTTTGCGCGTAGCGTTCAAGCTGGTACGCCGTTTGCCGGGGCATGGTGATTCCAAAGTCAGGAAGGATGCGGCGCTTGAACGCGCCCGAGAAATAGAGGTTCAAAATGCCGGACACAAAATCGGCGCAATTCCTATAAAGGAAGTTGAAATGCGGAAGGTTCCGGCTGTCGTTCATGCGGGCAATCAGGGCGTCGTCCTGTTCTGCCGTAGTCTCAAACCTGAAGGCATAGATGCGCCGTTCATAGGCCGCTCCCACCAGTTGGTTCCACCCCGGCATCAGGCGTCCGCCGACCGGTACGTTGCCGAGAACCATCAAGTGGTCGTCATGATAGGTCTGGCGCAATTCCGCTACCGTTTTGTGGTCCACTCGCGCGGGTACCACCAGAGGGTCTTCCTCTGCATAAAGGTGAGGTAGAAGCGGGATAGCCAACCAATCGCGGCCTTTAACCCCTTCATACCGGGAGATCACGGCGCCGAGCTCGCCGGGCGCGCACCTTCGGAGTCTGGTGGGAGTGTCGGCGCAAATGCGCGCGAAATACAACGCAACATGACCCGATGGCGAAAGCACGCTGGAGAAGCCGGCGGCATCCTCCAGCAAAAGAGCCCCTTGTGCCCGCCCATTTGGGCATATCTGGGCCATGATTGCGAACACAGCAAAATAGAAATACAACGCGCGGGGAAAGCGCATCGCAGCATCGACCTCCCGGTGGTCCGGAGAATCAATCGTCTCTTTAAATCATAGGACGATGCACAGCTTTAAAAAAGATGAAGGCCGGTGAAGAAAGTCCGCGCTTCCGAGGGAAAAGCCAGACGCAGCCGAGCGGGCGCACTGTACATCCGGCGGCCAGATGCGCTACCTTTGGCGCGTTATGAAAACGCTATTGAAAAGCCCCCTTTTCTCGGTCTTCTCCCTCGCTCTCACAGTTTTCGTGCCCGGTAGCCTCGCCGTTTCGGCCCAGGCTCCCGCGCCGGACTCACCCGCCATCGAAGCTCAGGCCCAGGCCATGGTCTCCAAGCTCACCCTGGAGCAGAAGATCGAGCTCCTGGGAGGCATCGACAGCATGTTCACGCGGCCCATGCCATCCATTGGCCTGCCGCGCTTTAAGATGTCCGATGCCTCGCTCGGCGTTCGCACCTGGGGCCCGACTACGGCCTATGCCGGCGGCGTTGCGCTTGCTGCCAGCTGGGATCCCGAGCTCGCCCGGAAGATCGGCGAGAGCCTTGGCCGCGACGCCCGCGCACGGAACGTCAATTTCCTTCTTGGCCCCGGCGTCAATATCGCGCGCTCACCTCTGTGCGGGCGCAACTTCGAATACCTCTCCGAGGACCCGTTCCTGAACGCTTCTCTCGTTGTGCCATTCATTGAGGGCGTTCAGTCGCAGGGCGTCGTCGCCACCGTGAAGCATTTCGCGCTCAACGATCAGGAATTCAATCGCCACAACGCCAGCGTTGACGTGGACGAGCGCACCATGCGCGAGATTTATCTGCCCGCCTTTGAGGCCGCTGTCACCAAAGCTCACGTGAACGCGGTGATGGACTCCTACAACCTTGTGAACGGCGTTCACTCCACGCAAAACGATTTCCTCAACCTCAAGTTGCTCAAGGGCGAGTGGGGATTCCAGGGCGTTCTTATGTCCGACTGGGACGCGACGTACGACGGCGTCGCGGCGGTCAACAACGGCCTCGATCTCGAGATGCCCAGCCCGAAATTCATGAACGCGAAGAATCTTATCCCGGCCGTTCAGAATGGTCAGGTAAAAGAATCCACGATCGACGAACATCTCCTGCGCCTGTTTCGCACCGAGCTCCGCTACGGCTTCACCGATCGTCCGCAGTTCGATCCCGCTGACTCCACCTACTCCGTCGCCGATCGCGCAGTTGCTCTTCAGGGCGCTCTCGAAAGCATCACGCTGCTCAAGAACCAGGGAAATCTGCTGCCGCTCGATCCCGCCAAAATCAAGAACATCGCTATCATCGGCCCAGACGCTTATCCCGCGCTCCCAGGTGGCGGTGGATCGTCCGAGGCCCACGCCTTCGAGCCGGTCAGTATCCTCACCGGCATCGCCAACCTGCTCGGTCCCGGTGCGCATGTCTTCTACAGCGCCGGCATGCCCGACTCGCCCGACGAAAAGAAAGCGATAGCTGACGCTGACGTGGTGATCGTTGCCGTCGGTTTCGACGCGAAGACGGAGCGCGAGGGCGCCGACCGAACCTTCACGCTGCCACCGGGCCAGGACGCGCTTATCGAAGCGGCCGCGGCGGCCAATCCTCACGTCATCGTCACCATCACGGCAGGCGGCGGCGTCGACACCAGCCGCTGGCTCGATAAAGTTCCAGTCCTGCTCCACACCTGGTATCCCGGCCAGGAAGGCGGTACGGCCGTAGCGCAGATTCTCTTTGGGCAGCACGACCCTGAGGGCAAACTTCCCATCAGCTTTGACCGCAGTTGGGACGAGAACCCATCGTCGAAGTGGTACTACGGCGACCCCAAGGACAACACCACGCTGCATACGATTGGCGAAGACGGCAAGCCGCTCGACTACACGATCGAGCACATCCAATACGGCGACAAGCTGATGGTCGGCTACCGCTACTGGACCACTACGGGCAAGCATCCGCTGTTTCCCTTCGGCTTCGGTTTGAGCTACACAAGCTTCAAGTTTTCAAAACTGGACGTTCCCGCCGCGGCTGCCAAAGGTTCTGTGGTCAACGTCAGCTTCGACGTCACCAACACAGGCAACGTGGCCGGAGCTGAAGTTGCTGAACTCTACGTCTCCGACCCTTCCGCGCAGGTCGACCGTCCCGAGCGCGAATTGAAGGGCTTCGCCAAAGTCCGCCTTGGTCCCGGCGAGACTCAACCAGTGACCATCAGCCTGGACGCGCGCGCCTTCAGCTTCTGGGATGAACCCGCCCACAAGTGGATCATCGATCCGGGCAAGTTCGTCATTCGAGTGGGCGATTCCAGCGAGAACACGCCGCTCCAAGCTGACATTGACCTCCATTAGCCAGTTGTTTGCCCAAGTTTTCTTGATTTTGAGAGGAACCAATCCATGTTGAACCGCCGTTTCTTTCTTGTCGCTCTCGTCTTCGCTGTCGCGGCATTGTCCCGTTCGCAGACCGCGCCGCAACCGCAGTGGGTAGGCACCTGGACCACTGCTCCGATGGTGGCCGACGGTGGATTCAACGTTCGCCCGTTCAGCGGCACTACCCTGCGCGAGATCGTCCATATCTCAGTTGGCGGCGCGCAGATCCGCGTGCGATTTACGAATGCTTATGGGACTGACCCGCTTACCATCAGCGACGCGCACGTGGCGTTGAGCGCCGGCGGAGCGGCCATCCAGCCCGGCGTCGACCACGCCATCACCTTTGGCGGAGCCACCTCGGTGAACATTCCGCCCGGCGCCGAGCTGTTCTCCGACCCAGTCGCGTTTGCCGTCCAGCCATTCTCCGATCTCGTGGTCAGCTTCTATCTGCCTTCGCAGGTGATGCGCGCCGAAACTTATCACTCCTTCGCATGCCAGGACAACTTCATCGCCAATGGCGACGCGTCTACGGCACCCGATCTGCCCGATGCGACAAAGATCTTTTCATGGTACTTCCTTGACGGCATCGATGTGCAGGCAGTCGCCGACTCGCGCGCCATCGTCACCCTCGGCGACTCCATTACCGACGGCGCGCTCTCGACGCACAACGCCAATCACCGCTGGCCCGATCTTCTGGCGGCGCGACTCCAGGCCGATCCAAACCTCAAAGACGTTTCCGTCCTCAATGCCGGCATTGGCGGCAACCGCGTGCTGAATGAAGGCGCCGGACCCAGCGCGATCTCGCGCATCGACCGCGACGTTCTCGCCCAGAGCGGCGTCCGCTATGTCATCGTCCTCGAAAGCATCAACGACATCGGCCGGCTCGCGCATCTAGCGACACCGTACGACGACATCACTGCGCAGCAGTTGGAGATGGGACTCAAGCAGATCGTCGATGCCGCGCACGAGCACGGCATCAAGGCCATCGGCGCAACGCTTACGCCGTACGGCGGAGCTGGCTACTCCTCCGACGCGGGCGAAAAGGTCCGCGAAGCCGTGAACGATTGGATTCGCAACAGCGGCACCTTCGACGGCGTCGCCGACTTCGACAAGGCCACACAAGACCCGGCGAATCCAACCCACTTCAACCCCGCATACGACTCAGGCGACCATCTGCATCCCAAAGACGAGGGCTACAAGGCGATGGCCGGTGCAATCGATCTCTCGCTCTTCGCGAAATAGGAGATTTCTGCTAAAGGTCCAGGAAGCCGCGCAGCGCCTGGTTGACCGCTCGCATCGTATTCGAGTTCACGCGCCCGATTCGCGGCCCAATCTTGCCGCGCGGCACGGTTGTCGCCTTGTCCACCATGATCTGCGAGGAGGCGCGCAACCCTGTTTCCCTGCTTGCATTCACCGTTACTCTGAACAGCGGCGCATTGTGCAACTCGCTGGTCAGTGGCAGCACAATCACTGAAGGGTGCAGATCGAAGGCGTCAGCTTGCACCACAAGCGCCGGGCGCGGCTTGCCGTAATCCCCTGAAACCGCGACGGTCACCAGATCGCCGCGTTTCATTTGCGCTCTTTCGCCGAACTCACGTCCTGAATCCAGCGCATCACTTCCGCCTCGTCCCTTGAGGCGGTGATGAGGTGCGATTGGCGGCGGGCTTCGGCGGCGAAGCGGCGGCGGCGCGACTCCTCAACATAACTGCGCATCAAGCCGCGCAAGACCTCGGAGACAGGCAGATCTTCGGCCTCAACGGCAGAGGCGAACTCCGCCTTGAGCTCGGCGTTCACGCGCAGATTGAGCGTAGCTTCCTTTCCGCGATCCTCGGTCACCGGCATAACGCAACCTCATTCTCGATTGTAACACAAAATGCAAATGCATAATAGCATTACATATCTACGTTACACCATTGATCTCGGATCGTTCCAGCGCGCCTGGCTATCATGACCCTATGAAGCGCGTTCTTCTCTCCTGGAGCAGCGGCAAAGACA
>CAYYKV010000054.1:0-16720 GCA_964468605.1 uncultured Occallatibacter sp.
AGGAGGGCGCAATGACCACAGCAATCGGCGTCGTGATGACCAGCCATATCGTGACAGGCAGGCTGGAGGATCAGCGGCTGACGGGTAAATTGCTGCGTTATCCCAACGACCCTGAAGCGACGAATGAGCTCGATGCAATTCCCGGCAGCGAGCTGGTCGAGATCCTCGCCGAATACATTGGCGCCCTTGCCAGCGCGACAATCGGCGGAGGAGCGGGGAATGTCGACGCAATTGGTGTGGCCGTGCCGGGAATCGTGCGATCAGGAGTGATAGAAGAGTCACCGAATCTGAAACAACTGAAAGGCATGCGCCTGGCCGAAGAATTGGCCAAGGCATTGGAGGAACGTGGAATCGGGGCGCCTGTTCACCTCGCAAACGATGCGGACGCCATTGCCGCCGGGGTGGCTGCCACTCGCGGAAAGCTCGATGAGCTCACCCGCGTATGGACCATCGGCAAAGGCATTGGCTATGGGCGCTGGCCTTACGCGGACGGGGTTTGGGAGGGCGGGCACATCACCGTAACACTGGACCCCAAGGAGCGCTACTGCGGTTGTGGTGGCGCGGGTCACCTTGAAGGCATCATGGGCCACCGCGCCATGCGCCTGCGCTTCCTGGACCTTGAGCCGGAAGAGGTGTTTGCCATCGCCAAGCAGGGCGATTCCCGCTGCCGTGAGTTTGTCGACCTGTGGCACCGCGCTTTAGCCGCGGCCACCGCGTCGTTCATTCACCTCGCGGGTCCAGGACGCTTCTACTTTACGGGGAGCAACGTCGGTTTCCTTGAATTGCCGTTGCTGCGCGAACACCTTGAAACCATGGTGCGAATGAGTCCGCTGCAAAGCTTCTCGCTTGAGATTCTGCCTCCGGACGACGAGACTGCTCTGATCGGCGCTGGAGTGAGCGCACTGCGGGCGCTGGCGGGGTAATGCGTCAGCGCTTGCGGAGGTAAGTCTTCGACAGACGGTCATGACCCATCAGGTGATCGTCATCGAACAGAGCCCAAACCAGACCCAGACCAAGCGGAAGAACCGACAGTAGCAACGCCATAAGGCGCCCCCACCGTTCCGCTCGTCTGGGGATGCGTCCGTCAAAGGTGCGGAGCGCGATTCCTGCGTACCTCATGCCCGGTGTGGCTCTGGCCAGCACGAGGAACATCGTTTCGTATACGGCGCCGATCGCGAAGACGGCAAGAACGGCGCCTAGCTCCAGGATTCGGGGGCCGGGCATCTGCATTGCGTGCGAGGCAAATCGCGTTGCGACGGACAGGAAAACTGCGAGAACAAGGCTGGCGTCGACAACGAGAGCCATTAAACGACGGCTCAAGGGTGCGGGTTGAATGGGATTCGGCGACTGATCCTGAGGCGCTGGTTCGTCGAGAAAATCCTCTTCGGCCCGGGGCTCGATCTCAAAGGTTGCGAACTCCGCCCGCATCCAGAATGGCGCGGCAGGCTCATCGGCCGCAGGCGCGGGCAGCGTGGAGACGCTCTCCGGGTCAACTTCGAAGATGCTTAACTGGGCTTGAGGCAGCGCGGTGGCAAGGGGGCCCTCTGCAAGCCGCGGACGCATTCTGCGGGTGGCAACCATTTCGCGCGGGAACTGAATCAGATTGGCGTAGATTGGCTGGTCGGCGCCGCGAAGTTCGTCACTTATCTCGGTATTTTGCTCCGGCAGAATCCCGGAAGAAGACATTGGGCTTACGTCAAAGATGAGGGGTTCGGGGCGCTCCAACGGCGCGGGCGCCGATATAGCCGCGTTTTCAGACTGCCGGGCAAGTTCGGACGTTGAGGCCGCCTGGAGACCTTCGAGCATGTACTGTACGGCGGCCTGCGCTTCCTGCGCCGCCTTCGACGCTGCCTCAGCGGCACGCACCGCGGCGCGAGCCTCATCAGCCAGCATCGCGCTGTAGCTGGGAGCCTGGGCGTAGCGCTCGGCTACGCGCGCCGCGGCTTGCGCGGCCCGGCTGGCGCGGGCGGGGCGGCCTTCGTCAATCCCCTTGGTTTTGTTCGTAGACGACGATCTGTTTCCCATGTGGGCGGCAACGCGCCGATTGATCTCCTGTTTCCATTCCGGAAAGAAAGTTGCTGTGCTGACCGATATGTCCAACGCTCCCTTGTCCCTTCACTAGAGCGCGCCCGACGTGCCGGTTCATACCGCCGGGTTGACTCGCGCCGGTGTACGATCTCCGATCGACACTATGCGCGTGCCACGTTTCTGAACCAAGGGGAGGAGATTGCGGATAAAGGCAGATGTCACTACGGGCGATGAAACCGTCTGCGTGCGATCGACCCAAGTTTTATAAGTTACCAGAGCGGCGCGGCTCTCATCTCAATCCATGCAGCCGGCTTTGCTATGCTGAGCCTTGCACCGGTCATGGACTTGGATGTGTCCTCGTAACTTAGTATTTATCACGCTGCTGGCTGTCTGTCACCTGCAACTGGGCGCACAGGCCACCCAAGTGTTGACCAATGCGTTACCTTCACCGCAAGGTGAGACGAGCAGCGTTGCAGCGAATGCCGAGGCTTCCGATGCGTTGCCCGACGATCCAAGCCAGGAATTGGTGCCTCTGGCCCAGCCGGAGTCAACGCCCGCAACCGGAACTCCGGTCGAGTGGGAGGCGAAACGCCAGGAGTGGGCCGGAGATACCCTGACTCTGACTGGCGATGTCGTGGTTCATTACAACGACTACGTGATTCGCGCCGACAGCGTTGTGTACAACCAGAAGACGACCGAGCTGGAAGCGGATGGCAACCTGCAGCTTTCCGGTGGACCTAACGATGTATTCATAAACGCCACGCACGGCGATATGCGGCTCAACGTTCACACAGCGCGCTTCTACAACGTGAGCGGCTCGCAAGGCGTGCGCACAATGGGGCACACGGTTGTGTACTCGACGCCGACGCCGCTGCTCTTCTCGGGCCGAGTGCTGCTCCAGACGGGCGAGGGCAACTTCAAGGTGATCGACGGCTCGATCACGAACTGCCGGCTTCCTCATCCCGACTGGCGAATCATCGCGCACACCATCGCCCTGGAAGATAACATGGCCTCAACCTCGAATGCCTTTTTTGAGTTTCTCGGTATACCGGTCTTTTATCTGCCCTATCTGCATCATCCCGCCAACGATACAGGACGTGCGAGCGGGCTGCTGACACCGGTGATCAGCGTCGGATCTTCAATTCGCGGCTTCACCCTTGGCGAACAGGCATACTGGGTGATCAACCGCAGCATGGACATGGTGGTGGGCGCGGAGTACTTCAGCAAGCGTGGATGGGCACCGAATGGGGACTTCCGCTACAAAGGGCCCGGACTCGACCACCTGACCGCACGCTGGAATGCGCTGCTCGACCGCGGAATCGAAGAAGAAGTGGGCAACACGCTGGCCAGCTCCAGCTCCGCGGTAAGACCATCTGATGTCCTTGCAGGTCCGGTCGGCTATGAGCTCGTGAACCAGGGTGGAGTCGACGTGAGCTTGTTGGGACGGAAAGACTTGTCGCCGGCAACGCGCGTCGCCGGCACCGCCGAATATTTGTCGAGCTACGTCTACCGGCTGGTATTCGACGACAACTATTCGCAGGCCATCAGCTCGCAAGTGGCAAGCGAAGTGGTGTTCACGCACAATCACGATGGCAGAATTCCGACAGTGTGGCTCGACCGCTTCGAATCCTTTGCCAGTACCACGAATGGCGACGAAGTGAAGATCCTGCGCCTGCCGTTGTTGCGCTACGACATGCTGGACCGACCGCTGGGTGGCTCAATGCTCTATTGGGGGCTGAGATCGTCGCTGGGCTACTTGAACCGGTCCGAGCCATTCTTTCATTCCCGTAACGTGGTTCGAATGGACTTCTACCCTCATCTTTCCATGCCGTTCACGGCCGGGGGATGGAACTTTGTTCCCGAGGTCGCTCTGCGCGACACCGCATATACAAACAGCCAAACGCCAACCCTGACAGGTCCGTTCACTGTTCCGAAAATCAGTCACAGCGGGCTCAACCGCGCCGACCTTGAAGCGTCGGTCGACATCCGGCCGCCCGCCCTGGAACGGGATTTTGAGCTTCCCCTCTGGCATCGCGAGCTGCGTCATGTAATCGAGCCCGAGTTGACCTACCGTTATGTCGGCGGAATCGGAGCGCAGGCTCGCAATGTGCTTCTCTTCGACACTACTGACGTCGCCACCGACGTAAATGAAGCCGGCTTCTCGCTCACGCAGAGGTTCTACCTGCGATCAACGGACGAGAGCCATTGCAAAACGGACAATGGTCGGGCTGTGGATGACGGCGGAACCGGTCAGGCCTGCCCGAACACTCCGCGCGAGTGGGCGTCCTGGCAGATTGCGCAGGAGTACTTTATCGACCCCGACTTCGGCGGCGCGGTCATCTCCGGGCGGCGGAACGTCTTCGATGCAACCCTGGATTTGATGGCGCCCACGTTTCTAACTTCACCACGCAACATCGCGCCGATTTCGTCGCGCGTGCGCTTTGAGGCCATTGACAATCTGCGCATTCAATGGGATCTGGATTACGACACCATTCGCGGGAATATCGCCGCGAACAATCTTTTTGCGGGTTATAGCTTCGGCCGGACGACACTTGGACTTGGTCACGCCCTGCTTAACGCCCCGGACGAACAGACCAGCAGTAACAGCAGCGTGGCTTCTGTACTCAAGAGCCAGCAGTTGCAGCCCTTTCTGGAGTTTGGTAAGCCGAGCGGAAACGGACTTAACCTGGCGGTGAACGGCGGCTACGATTTTGTCCAGCACGAGGTGCAGTACGCCGGTGTGCAAGCGGACTACAACTGGAACTGCTGCGGCTTGACCGTCGGCTACAGGCGCTTCGAGCTGGGCACGGTGGGATCAACCAGCCGCGACGAAACACAGTGGCTTTACAGCTTTACGCTGGCCAACTTCGGCGCCGTTGGCGACATCCGGCGCACCAACTCGGTCTTCCGCGATCCCACGCTGCCGCCAGCTTACTAAGAGCAGTTGCCAGCTATCGATTGTCGGCGGTCACTGTCCAGGTTGCGGAAACGGGAACGAGAATCGATCGCCGACTGCGCGGTCGCGGTTGCTTTTCTTCGCCTTGTGCGTCCATCCTTTGCCGCCGCGGAGAGTGTGCTTACTGAGTTCGCAGGATGCCCTGCTGGAGTATCCTTTCTTGAGAGGAATTCATATTGTTTCGCTTTCGTTTTTTGGCCGGATTGCTTGTCCTTGGTCTGACCGCGGGCTGTAAGGCTCAAAGTACGCCGCCTTCGGGGCCTGACCCTGTCATCGACCGCCGCGTTGAAGTTCTCGTGCGCTCCCAATACGACATGCCTGAAGACGTGACGATCACGATCGGCGCCAAGACACCCAGTCAATTCACGGGTTATGAGACGCTCCCGGTCACGATCACGCACGCCTCCAAGTCTCAGGTGGTCAACTTCTTGATTTCCACCGACAACACCAAACTGGTGCACCTTGAGACGTTCGACTTGACCAAGGACCCCGCCGATGCAATTCCAATTGCGGGCCGACCGATTCGAGGCAATCCCGCCGCCAAGGTGACACTGATCAACTTTGACGACCTGGAATGTCCCTACTGCGCGCGCATGCACCAGGAGCTGTTCCCTGCCACGCTCGGGCATTACAAGGATCTGGTGCGGTTCGTCTATAAGGACGACCCGCTGACAGATCTGCATCCGTGGGCGATGCACGCGGCAGTGGATGCCAATTGCCTGGCGGTGCAGAACGGTGGCGTTTACTGGACCTACGTGGATTATCTTCATGCCCACGGAGACGAGATCACGGGCAACGATCGCGATTTGACCAAGAGTTTTGCCGCGCTGGACCGCATTGCCCGGCAGGAGGCCGAGCTGGGCAAGCTTGACGAAACAGCCCTGGATGCTTGCGTTGCCAAACAGGATGAAACGCAGATTCGAGTGTCGGCAAAGCTGGCCGAGGATCTGGGGATTGACGGAACGCCGGCCGTTTATGTGAATGGCGAGAAGGTGAATGGTGGCGCCGTGCCTGAGGATCAACTATGGATGGCGATTGACCGGGCCCTGCTCGCCGCGGGCGAAAAGCCTCCGTCGGCGCCTGCACCGGGACCAGCACCCGCGTCCGCGCCGGCAGCTTCAGGGGCCGTCGGCGCCATCAAATGACGCGTTTGAGGACTATCCGCGCCCCGCTACCGGGATATATCCTAGATTGCCGGGGGCATTGCGAAACCCCCTAGGAGAGACCAGCTTGCAAGTCGCATCGAGTTTCAAAATTCGCGCCTGGTTTGCCGCCGTTGCAATCGGAGGCGGCGCCCTTTTTTGCGCCCTGGCAGGCTGCCACCGATCGCCCTCCGCCGACGTGGTGGCGACCGTGAACGGCAAGGAAATTCTGCGTGCCGACCTCGAGAGAAACTACCAGATCAGTCTGGGAGACAGCCCGCAGAAGCCGTCATCCGAGGAAGCCGACATCCGGCGGCTGAGCGTGCTCCACCAGATGATCCAGGACGAGATTCTGCAGCAGCAGGCCGCCAAGTTGAACCTGACCGCCAGCGACGAAGACGTGAACGCAAAGCTGACGGAGATCAAGGCGCCTTACACAGACGAGCAGTTCAACGCGATGCTGAAGCAGCGCAATCTATCACTGGACGACTTCAAGCGCGATATTCGGCGCGGCTTGACCGAAACCAAGCTGATGAACAAGGAGATTGAGTCGAAGATCAACATAACCGACGCCCAGATTGCTGCTTTCTACGCGGCGCACAAGGCAGACTTCAACCTGATCGAGCCGCAGTATCATCTGGCCCAAATCGTGGTCACAACCACGCCCACCCAGCAATCACCAAATTTGCAGGGAGAGAAGGCAACGAGCGACGGCGACGCAAAGAGGAAAATTGACGCTGCGTATAGCCAGCTTGAAAGCGGGGTCGATTTCGCGACTGTGGCGATGAACGTCTCAGAGGACCCTAACACTGCCTCGAATGGCGGCGACATGGGGTTGTGGCGTGAATCGCAGCTCAAGGCCGATCCGGCGGTTTACGACGTGATCAGCACACTCAAGCCGGATCAGTTCACAGACGTCGTTCCTGCCTACGACTCAGCACACAAGATTGTTGGCTATGCCATCTATAAGCTGATTTCGCGCGAACCCGCTGGGCAGCGGCAGTTAAACGATCCGCGCGTGCAGGAGGCCATTCACCAGTCGCTCCATGACAGTCAGAAGCAGCTACTGCAGACGGCCTACCTTGAAACGCTAACCGACGGCGCCAAAGTGCGCAACTATCTGGCCGAGCAGATCCTGAAACAGAGCGGGCAATAGATCGCGCTCGCCTCGCAACCAATTAGAACTTTGCCTCGACTTTGGAACCGGTGTAAGGGACCGCCTTGTCGGGCATGGCCGTCGCGTCCGGGCCAACTCCATGACCTGAAGAGACAATTACGACATTGAAGGTGTGGCCGGAAGGCATGCCTGGATAGCTTCCCTGGCGGTCACCGATTGAGACAGTGCGCGCGGCATCGTCCCAGTGGATCGGGATGGTGGCGTGAGCGCCCTTCTCATAGCGATCGCTGTCGCCCTCGTCTTCGTAGAGGGTGAAGTCGCCATCGGCGCCTGGGTAGATGCGCAGTTCGATAGGATCGGACGCCTGGCCGGCGTATTCGATGACAGGGCCGAGGGGCAGGATCGATCCGGCGCGCACATCGAGAGGAATACGGTCGAGGGGCGCCAGCGCCAAAATCGACGAGCCGCCCGAGGTGCGTTCGCCGGTCCAGAAGTCGTACCACTGGGTTGCCGCCGGTAGATAAAGCGAGCGAGAAGTGGCGTGCTCGGTGAGCACGGGGCTGACAAGAAGGGCAGGCCCGAACATGAACTGGTCACCGATCTCCAAAGTGGCCGGATCCTCTCGGAAATCCATTACCAGTGGACGCTGAATGGTGTAGTCGTCGCTGGTGACCTTCCAGGCCAGTGAGTAAATGTAGGGCAACAGCCGGTAGCGCAGACGGTCGACGGCCACGAGGGCAGAAAAGACCTGATCGTAGGCCCACAGCTCGTTTTGGTCGCGATGACCGTGGGTGCGGAAGACGGGGCAGAAAGCGCCGAACTCGAACCAGCGCGCGTAGAGCTCTTGATAGCCCGGCGGCATCGTTTGCGCATAGTTGAGCGGATGGTAACCGCCGATGTCGGTGGTCCAGTAGGGGTTGCCGGAGAGCGCAAAGTTGAGGCCCGCTGGGACCTGCCGGCGCAGCGCCCACCAACTGCTGTAGACGTCGCCGGACCAAACCGTGGTTCCTACCCGTTGCTGGCCCATGAACGCCGAACGTGTTAGCAGAAATACGCGCTTCTCAGGGTTTGTCTGCAGCCAGTGCTCCGCGACGCCGGCAGTGTGCTCGAGGGGGAAGACATTCGTATACTCGAGACCGCTGCCGACGTGGAGCTGTTTGTCACGTAGAGAGGCGTCGCCACTGTGTGGCCAAGCCTCCTCGGGCTCAGAGCTGTCGAGCCAGAAGGCGTCCCAACCCTGGGCGAAGAGCTTGCCCACAAACTGGTTCCAGAAGAAGTCCCGGGCGGCGGGATTGGTGGGGTCGTAGGCCTGCGTGGCATCGATCTCAAAGCCGTTCCGGACCATCTGCTTGAAATTCTCGCTGGTCGAGTCCATCAGCGCCCAGGCCGAGATCATCGCGTGGATGTGCTCGTCGTGGAGGGTCTTCAGCTCCGCGGGAACGTCGGTGTAGCCGGAGTTGTAGACCGGGTCGCCCTTGCCGCCGTTGTTCCACCAGAACCAGTCCTGCACGATGGCGTCGAGGGGAATGTGGCGGGAACGGTATTCGGCCGCGATGGAGAGGATTTCTGCTTGAGTTCTGTAGCGGTCCTTGGACTGGAACAAGCCGTAAGCCCACTGGGGAAAGAGCGGAACGTGTCCGGTCAAGGAACGATAGAGATGGATGATCGAGTCCATCTGCGGGCCGTAAAGGATGTAGTAGTCAACCTGGGGCACGGCCATCGATTCCAGATTCAATTCCAGCGGGAAGCGGTTGTCGAAGTAGCTGAACGAGGCCGTGTTCCAGAGGATGGCGTATCCCTTGCTGGAGACGACGAGCGGGATGGCTACGTCGGTATTGTTCTGGCCAAGCTCAACAACGCTGCCGCGGTAGTTGAACATCCCGCTCTGATGCTGGCCGAGCCCGTAGAGCGCCTCCGTGGCGTCGGGGCCGAAGCGGTCTTCAACGTGGAGAAGCCCCGTCGCCTCAGAAGGGCGATAGGTGCGTGGCAGGTTCGGTCGCTCATGCAAAAGTTCCTGGCCCTCTGCGGTGCGAACGCTCAGGTTGCCGCCTTCCTCTGACAAGGAAACCTTGAGCTGCGCCGTGGTCAGGCTGGCGGATCCTTTGGATTCGCTGAACTGGAAGGCGGCGCCGGGGCAGGTTTCAGCCGGCGCGAGCATCCACGGCTGGAATTCCGCCGCCGGCGGCGCACCCACGGGCCGCGCCGTGACGTGGATGAGAGAATCCCCGCAAACCGTAATTTCAAGCGTCTCGCGATCGTTGGTGGCGACGAAGCCGCCGGATGATTGGACGGCGTTCATCGCGGAAGGATGAGGCACTTCTCCGGGAGCCGGCTGCTGGGCAGGCGAGGACACAACGGAAAGCACAAAAAAAGCTGACAGGAGCGCAATGATTCGCGTGAAGCGGGAAGTTCGGGTCAGAATTCGGTTCAAAGAAACACCTCGGGAACACGTCGGAACAGGTAAGATTCGGACCAGGGAAAATCGGCCCCCGCGGGGAGCAGAGGCCGTGTGGTGTGGTTGCCGCATGAGATCGTGACGTCTAGTGCATCTGGCCGCTGTTGTCGATGGTGATGCCGCCGGGACCCTGGTTCTTCTTCGCCTCATTGGTCTTGCGCGTGTCCATGGCCTTGTCGCTCCACTGCTGGGCCATAGCCAGATCCTCGGTGACGGCAGCGGCGTTGCCGTAGTCCACGTCCGCCTTGTTGCGGTAGATGAGATTCAGGTACTGCATGGCGTCGTCATAATTGGGACGATCGTTGACGGCCATGTTGAGGTACTTCAAGCCTTCGTCGACGAGCGGCGCATTTTGCTGGGCCAGCGGCTCCATCACCTTTTTCGGAGCCTTCACATTGCCCTTGCCGTCATCGTTGAGGCCTGCGGCCTGCAGCGCATTCAGCTTGTTCTGGTGCGCCTTTTTCCAGTCAATCACGCCGATGGTATAAGCTGCCTCGGGATCGCTGGGATCGACATCCAGAACCTTTTTCTGCCAGGATTCGGCATCGTCCATGTCGTTGATGCTGAAATAGATGCCCGCGATTTTCTTCATGCTATCGACATCGTTGGGCTTTTCGGTCAGAACTTCCTTGAACATGTCAATGGCCTGGTTGGCGATCTTCATGTTGTCGGGTGTTGTCACTCCCGGGGCTACATCCTGCTCAAGAGCGGTGGCCAGGTAGGTCTTGGCCATGGGCAGCTTGGGATCGAGCTCGGTGGCCTTCTGGAAGTGCTCGATTGCCTCATCGTAGTGACCGGCTTTATAGGCGTCGCATCCCTTGTTCAACTGGTCGCGGGCCAGGAGCTGGTTGCAGCCGCTCATGCCAATGACCATCCCGGTTAGAGTCACCGCGAGCGCCCAAAAACGTGCGGTTCCAATCATGTTCGTATCCTTCTCCTTCAGGCTTGGGCCTGCAGGCCGTGCCTGGAAACTCAGCAGCCGGGTACGGCTAGAACCTGCCGCATCCTGGGCAAAAAAATTGTACTCTTCCCCGCGTCCGGATCAAGTGTCTCCGGACACAGCCAGCCTACTGACCTTGCTGGATCTTGGGCGTCATTAGCCCGATGTGGTCCACGTTGGCGGCCTTGCCGATATCGATGACGTCGGCGATATAAGCAAAGTTCACATCATCATCGCCCCTGACAAACATTACGCGCTCGGCGCGGTTGGCGTAAATGTCGATCAGCTTGGGCAGTAATTCAGCGTGTGTAACATCGGTGTCGTTGATCTTGTACGTCGGAGCCGCGCCCGGCCGATAGAAGACCTGGACGACGATGGTCCTCTCTGGAGTCTGCGTCTGTGGGATCTTGGGCGGTTGTGGCACCAGCGCATCCAGACCTTTGGGGGTTACCGGCACAATCACCATGAAGATGATCAATAGCACCAGTAGAATGTCGATCATGGGCGTCACATTGATTTCGGATATGTTTCCGCCCGGTCCGCCCGTAGACATTGCCATCGCTTAAGCCCCCTTTCTTTTGAATCCCTGTCCAGCGTTACTGACCTTGCTGGATCTTTGGCGTCATCAGCCCGATGTGGTCGACGTTGGCGGCCTTGCCGATATCGATGACGTCGGCGATGTAGGCAAAGTCCACATCGTCGTCGCCCTTCACAAACATCACGCGCTCGGCGCGATTGGCATAGATGTCAGTCAATTTCTGGAGCAGATCGGAGTGGTTCACGTCGTCTTCGTTGATTTTGTACGCCGGGGCCTGGCCGGGGCGATAAAGAACCTGAACCACGATGGTGCGGTCGTTCTGCTGTTGCTGCTGTTGCGGATTCTTGGGCGGCTGGGGCACCAGCGCATCCAGACCTTTGGGGGTAACCGGCACGATGACCATGAAGATGATCAACAACACCAGAAGAATGTCGATCATCGGCGTGACATTGATCTCCGACATGCTGCCGGCGGGCCCACCCATAGACATTGCCATGACTTAAACTCCTCGTTTCCTCGAAATCGTTAAAGAGACAATCCCGTTCGAGCGTCACTCGCCGCCGATTTGATTGCCTGACCGCCTTTGCGTCAACAGGCCGACCTCTTCAACGCCAGCCGTGCGTACATCGTCGATGGCGTCTTCAACCACCTTGTACTGCGCGCGCTCGTCGGCGCGAACATAGATCATCTTGTCGGTCTTGTCGGCAAGCTTGTCGCGCACCAGGCTGCCAAGCTGCGCGGGATCGACAGGGTTCTGGCCGAGATAGATTTTCCCGTCGCGCGTGACAGCGACGACAATGGCGTCTTCCTTGTCGGCGTCGGGCATGTTGGTGGGATTTTCCACCGTGGCCAGGTTGATGGCCACCTTGTTCTGCAGCATGGGGGTGATGACCATGAAGATGATGAGCAGCACAAGCATCACGTCCACCATCGGAGTGACGTTGATGTTGGAGTTAACCTTTTTGCCTTCGTCGCGAACTGCTACGCCCATAATCGGGACTCCGTACGTCTGAATTTTCTTTCCGGATGCTCTCCGGCCTAGCCTGAAGTCAAGCGACCCGCGCGAGGATCAAAGGGCTGGGCGGAAGAGATTCAGGTCCTCCGCCCGGCAAGACGCTCGCTCGAGCCAAGCCACTTCGCTCTTAGCGCTTGTGGCTCTGCTTGATGAAGTAGTCCACCAGCTCGCTGGAGGAGTTGTCCATCTCCACGTCAAAAGCTTCGACGCGGCCGGTGAAGTAGTTGAAGGCCATGACGGCGGGAATGGCTACGAGGAGGCCGAACGCCGTGGTGACCAGAGCCTCAGAGATGCCGCCAGCGACGGCGCCGATACCGGCGATCTTCTGCGTCGCGATGGCATCGAATGCGTGCAGGATGCCGACGACGGTACCGAACAACCCTACGAACGGAGCTGTGGAGCCGATGGTGGCCAGAACCGAGAGACCCCTCTTGAGCTTGGCATGCACAATGGCTTCGGCCCTCTCGAGGGCGCGGCCGGCGCTGGCGATGGTTTCATCGGTAGCGGTGCCGGACGAAGCCCGGAACTCCTGCAAACCCGCCGTGACAACTTCAGCCAAATGAGATTTCTTGTTGCGGTCGGCGATTTTGATGGCTTCCTCGAGCTTGCTCTCCTTGAGCGCGCCGGCAACCTTGGGCGCGAACTCCCGCGACTGCTTGCGGGCGGCCGAGAAATAGAGGTAGCGGTCGATCATGACGGCCAGGGACCAGACCGACTCAATAAACAGGACGATGGCCACGGTGCGGGCCATCCATGCCATGTGAGCCCAGAGCTGCAGGGGGCTGAAGCCAACTGTCTGGCCCTCATCCTGAAGGAAGGCAAGACTGTTGACGGTGTGCGAAGCGAAATGTGCGAGCTGAGCGAGAATCACTGAATCGTTCCTCCTAAGGAGATTCTTTTTGACTGCATTGAGCCCGACGCGGCGGGGGGTTGAGTTCCGAGGAATGCGGCCCTGCGGGAAATCGCATTCGAGCTAAAAAGCGATGCTCCCCGCCAAAGCTTCGGCAGGGAGCGGAATTTACATCACCCACCCAGGGTGAAGATTACGTTAATGGTCGTTTCGACTTCGACCGGGTCATTGTTGAGCAGATACGGCCTGTAGCGCCATTGCCTCACTGCATCCAGCGCCGCCTGCTGCAGCATGGCCGGGCCGTTGATCACGCGCAGGTCTTCAATTGTTCCCTGCTTCGAGATGACGGCTTGCAGGACCACGGTGCCTTGTACACGGGCCGCCTTGGCAATAGGCGGATAGGTAGGTATGGTTTTCTGAATCAACATGCCCACCGCTACACCCGCTGAGATGTTCACCTTTTTGGGAGGGGCGGCCTTTACCTGCGGGCCAGTGCCGCTGCCAAACAGGCTGCCCATGACGCCGCCGCCGCTACCCATACCTTCCATGCCGGCCACGCCGAAGTTCGATGGCGGCGCTTCCTTCTGCGAAACCATCTCAATGTTTTTCGGAATCTTGGTGGGCGCAGTGAGCTGATTGTTCATCATCTCCGACTGCACATGCACCACTTTCACCTCTGGCGGAGGAGGCGGTGGCGGAGGTGGTGGTGGCGGTGGCGGTACGGTCAAGATCGTCGCCATCAGCGCGTCCGGAAGCGCTTCGGGGTAGATAAGCGGAATCAGGATCAGCAAAACCAGGATCGCGGCATTGATGCCGCCGGTCACAAGCATCCAGCGGCCGCTCTTGGTCTTGATCCTTTTCGCAGATTCGAATGTGGAGTCTTCAAACATAGCCAGCCTCGGAGATCGGGTATCGTTACTCCTATTTTAGACACCACGGGAGGGGGAATTGTTCCCGACGGGAAAATCCGCACAATGGAGCGAGTAAACCTTATCAGAAGTGCACTCCCGCTGCCAAGAGCGCTGCAAAACTGGTGCAACTTTCAAGTGCCCGAAGTAGCCGCGGGAAGCGCTCGCAGGCCGCTGCAGCGGGCCTCCGTCAGCAGTGGATCCCCCTTGAGAATGGATGCAAAAATCACGCCGCGCGGCCATAGTTTCTAACCTTTTGACTTTCTGGCTGCCGGCAGCGAAGCGGCCCTGCCTTTTCCGGCGCGGTACTCCTGCCAGGCCACCAGCATGGGGGCAGCAATTGCGATGGATGAGTAGGTTCCGATGAGGATGCCCACCACCAACGCGAAGGAGAAGCCATTCAGCACTTCGCCGCCAAAAATAAACAAAGAGAGCACGGTAAGAAAAGTCAGGCCGGAGGTGAGCACGGTCCGGCTCAGAGTCTGGTTGATGCTGCGATTCACCAGGTCGGTAAGGCTTTCACGGCGGCTGAGGCGAAGATTCTCGCGGATGCGGTCGAAGACGACGATGGTGTCGTTCATCGAATAGCCGACCAGGGTAAGGATGGCGGCAATCACGGTGAGGCTGATCTCGCGTCCAGTGAGAGCAAAGGCGCCCACCGTGATCAGCGTGTCGTGGAAGCAGGCCACCACCGCGGCCACGCCGTAGATCAACTGGAAGCGGAACCAGAGATAGATGAGCATGCCGAGCATGGAGTAGAGCGTGGCCAGCGTGGCCTGCTTTTCCAACTGACGGCCGACCGTGGGACCAACAACATCGACCTTTACCCCCGTGTTGGGGTTGAAGTAATTGTTGTAATGGGCCTGAAGGGCCGATTCGATCTCCTCGCGGCCCGTGTCAAGAGCAGCCTCATTGGTTTCTTCCGGCAGGCTGATGAGCACCTGATGGTCGGCTGCCGGCCCGAAGCTAGTAATGACCGCGTCCTTCACGCCTGCCGCTTCGACTGCGCGTCGGATGGCATCTATGTCCGGGGGGTTGGTGAATTGCACATCCACCTGCGTGCCACCGCGAAAATCCACACCGAGGGGAACCGGGCTGCGCATCCCCCCGACCGGGTGCTCCCAATTCCAGCTCATCTTAACGATGCCGGCGACGCTGAAGATCATTGAAAAGGCCAGGAAGTACCACTTCCATCCAAGCCAGTTCACATTCGGGTTGCGAAAGAATTCCACTTCTTGTCTTCTCCCTACTGCCAAATCACTGGCTCTATATCGAAACCATCTCGCCGGCTTTCAACTTATTCAGGTGCGCCTCAAAGATGACTCGCGAGACAAAGACGGCCGTGAACAGATTTGCCGCAAGACCGACGGTCAGTGTGGTGGCGAAGCCCTTTACCGGACCGGTGCCAAAGATAAACAGAATCGCCGCCGAGACGATGGTGGTGACGTGGGTATCAACGATGGTGACCCAGGCGCGTGCGAAACCCTGGTCCACAGCCGCCGAAGCCGCCTTGCCGGCGCGAATTTCTTCGCGGATACGCTCGAAGATCAGCACATTTGAATCCACGCCCATACCGATGGTGAGGATAACGCCGGCAATGCCGGGCAAGGTGAGCGTGAGCACCAGGCCTCCGCCCCCGGAAGCGCCGGAAATCGCGGCGGAGAGTCCCATAATGCCCAGCAGAATAATCAGGTTGAAGAGCAGTGCGAGATCGGCGTTGATACCCGAGCCCTTGTAGTAAACGAGCATGAAGGCCATGACGACGACGATGCCGACAATGGCTGCGGTGACGCCTTCGCGGATGGAATCGGCGCCCAGCGTAGCGCCCACGGTGCTGGCCGCGATGTAATTCATTGACGCGGGCAGCGCGCCGGTCCGCAATAGCTTGGAGAGTTCCATGACCTCGTTCTGGTTGAAAGAACCCTCGATGAGGCCTTGATCGCGAATGGCACCCTTGATGACCGCTACCTCGCGCACCGTACCGCCCATGACCACGGCCATGTCCTTGCCGATGTTGGCGCTGGTATAGTCCCAGAACTTGTCGCCGGCTTCGTCGGTGAGGGTGAAATTCACTTGCCTTTGCCCGGTGTTTGAGTTCACGCCCGGATCGGCGGAGCGGAAATCGCTTCCAGCCACGATGGAGGAACGCTCGATGACGTAATACGAGGTGCCGTTCGAACCGCCCAGATCACCAGAAAAGGGCAGAATTTCATCGTTGGGCGGAAGCGCGCCGTTCACGCTTTGCAGGGCTGCGTCCTCGGTCGAGAACGGGCCGCCGTCTACCGCATGAATTTCGAGCCGGGCTGTGGACCGGATGACGCTTTTCACCTGATCGAGATCGCTGATACCCGGCAACTCCACCAGAATCTGGTTGGCGCCCAGGCCGTACTCCTGAATCAGCGGTTCGCTCACACCCAGCGAATCCACGCGGTCGCGAATGGTTTCGATGGCCTCGTCGACCGTGCGCTTGTCAAGATCGCTCTCGAAGAGCGGCTTCATCGTCAACGTCCAGTTGTTGTCGGAGCCGCCGGAGAGGTCGAACTCATTGGCATACTTGGCGGTGCCGAGCAACGAGCTAACAGCGTCGGTTTGTGCTGGAGACGTGCCCTCGATGCGAATGACATCCGGCTTGTTGGGATCCGGTTTAACCACCTGAGAAACAGTCAGGTTGGCTTTCTTCAGGTCCTGCTGAATTTCCTGCACAGTATTGTCGGTTTCGGCATTCACCGCCTCCGACACCTGCACTTGCAGGATCAGGTGCGCTCCGCCCT